>DATASF010000110.1:0-9634 GCA_036269335.1 Casimicrobiaceae bacterium | reverse complement strand
CTGGGTGCGCTGGAAGGGCCGGGCAACTTTCGCGCCCGCGCGCCCTATCCGCGTCGCATTCCGATGCGCACGCTGCCGGAGAACGATCCGACGGTCATTTTCGCGCCCGACACGCCGCTGAAGCGGATGCCCAACGGCAATCCAACCCGGCCCGAGGACCTGGTCATCGACAAGGACGGCAAACCCTTGCGCATCGACCGAGCGTACTCGTGGGAGTCGCCGCTGGCGGCGCACGGCATGATGCATATGGTGATCACCAACGCCGCCAACCACGATCCCTACCCGATCGATACGCTGCTGCTATTCATGGCGAACATGGCGTGGAATTCGTCGATGAACACCGGCGACGTACGGGAGATGCTGGCACGGACGGCAGCGCACGGCGAATACGCGATACCGTTCGTCGTCGTCGTCGACGCGTTCCAGTCCGAGACCGTCAATTTCGCCGACCTCGTCCTGCCGGACACGACCTATCTGGAGCGCTATGACGCGATTTCGCTGCTCGACCGGCCGATCTCGGAACCCGACGCGGCCGGCGATTCGATCCGGCATCCGATTCTCAAGCCCGATCGCGATGTCAGGCCCTGGCAGGACGTTCTGGTGGAGCTCGCGTCGCGGCTCAAGTTTCCGGCGTTCATGCGCGAGGACGGCACGCGGAAGTTCGCCGACTACCGCGACTTCATCGTCAATTATGAAAAGCTTCCCGGAATCGGGTTCCTCGCCGGGTGGCGCGGCAAGGACGGAGAGTCGCATCTGCGCGGCGAACCGAACCCGAAGCAATGGGAAAAGTACATCGAGCACCAGTCGTTCTTCAGCTACCCCTGGCCGGAGAACATGCGCTACTACCGGTTCGCGAACAAGGATTACCTCGAGTTCGCCGAAAAGCATGCGCTGTTCGGCACGCCGCCGGTGCAGGTGATCCTGCAGATGTACTCGGAGCCGCTGCAGAAGTTTCGCCTGGCCGGGCAGGGCCTGTACGACGGCCCGCAGCCGACATCCGCGACCGACCGCGAGCGGCTGGCCACCTATTTCGATCCGCTGCCGTTCTGGTACGAGCCCCTGGAGACCGGCGGAAAGGCGCGCGAAGCGTACCCGTTCCACGCGATCACGCAGCGGCCGATGATGATGTACCACTCGTGGGATTCGCAAAACGCGTGGCTGCGGCAGATCGTCGCGCAGAACTATCTGTACATGAATCGCGGCAGCGCGAGGAAGCTCGGGCTCGCCGATTACGACTGGGTGTGGGTGGCGTCGCGCCATGCGCGAATCCGCTGCCAGCTGAAGACGATGGAAGGGGTCGAAGCGAACACCGTCTGGACCTGGAACGCGATCGGCCGCCAGGCGGGAACGGCGGGACTTGCGCCGGATGCGCCGGAAGCGACCGCGGGCTTCCTGCTCAACCATCTGATCTCGGAGCTGCTGCCCAAGCATGCGAGCGACGAGCGCCGGCTGACCAATTCGGACCCCGTCACCGGGCAGGCGGCATGGTTCGATCTCAGGGTAAGCATCCGCAAGTGCGCACCGGGCGAAACCGGCTTGTGGCCCACCGTGGCTCCGGGCAAGCGACTTCCGGGTGACGATGGCGTGCGTCCTTCAATATTACGTTGGACGACGAAGAAGTCCTGATGGCTCGGGCAAGCAAGCATAAGGGTGCCATCCGATGAAGCTGGGCTTGGTCATCGATCTCGACACCTGCGTCGGATGCCATGCCTGCGCCACGGCCTGCAAGGAATGGAATGGGTCGTCGTCGGTCAGCGGGCCCTTGTCCGACTATCAACCGTTCGGCGCCGAACCCTCCGGCGTGTGGCTGAACCGCGTTCGCCATTACGAGGTCGGCGACTATCCGGCGAGCAAGACGATCAACTTTCCGATGTCGTGCCTGCATTGCGAAGATGCCGATTGCGTCAGCGTGTGTCCGACCGGGGCCTCGTACAAGCGCGCGGACGGCATCGTCCTGGTCGATCAGGACAAGTGCATGGGCTGCAACCTGTGCGCCTGGGCCTGTCCCTACGGCGCGCGCGAGCTCGACCAGGCGACCGGCACGATGAAAAAGTGCACGTTGTGCGTCGACCGCATCTACGACGTGCTATTGCCCCCGGAGGATCGCCAACCTGCTTGCGTACTCGCCTGTCCGACGCACGCGCGCATGTTCGGCGATTTCGACGATCCGAAATCCGAAGTGTCGCGCGTCACCGCGGAGCGCGGCGGCTTCGGTCTCTTGCCCGAGCTTGGCTACGCTCCGGTCAATCGGTATCTGCCGCCGCGCGAACCCAAACCCTTGCCCGGAGTCGATGACGCCCGCGCACTGCTCGAGCGCGGGCTGGCGAGCCTGGCGAGCCCGGTCATCCGGCGGTGAATCATCCGGCCTCCGCGACGCGATGAAGCCTGCGCTGTCGATCGTCTTTTTCACCGTGGCTTCGGGCGCGGGGCTCGGGCTGCTTGCGCTGCTGGCGCTCGCCGATCTCTGCCCGGTGCCGCTGCTGGCGCCGGCAGCGCTGCCGCGCGGTATCGGTCTCGCGCTCATGCTGATCGCCGCAGGGCTGGCCTCGTCGGTGCTGCATCTGGCCAAGCCGGCGAATGCGTGGCGGGCGTTTGCGCGCTTCCGCACGTCGTGGCTTTCGCGCGAGGCCGTGCTTGCGGCGCTGCTGTTTCCGCTGGCCTTCGCCTATCTGATCGCCGTGTCCCTGGATTCCGACGGCCTGGCTCGCGCGTGGCTGGCCATCGCGGTCTGCCTGCTCGCGTGGGGACTGCTGTTCTGCACGGCGATGATCTATGCGAGCCTCAAGCCGATCCGGCAGTGGCGCACCGGATGGACGCCGGCGGCGTATCTGCTGCTCGGCCACTGGTCCGCTGCGCTGATCGCCGTCGCGCTCGCCACCGGCTATGGGGGTGAGGCGGCAAGCTGGGCGTGGCTGGCGGCGGTTCTTGGCGTGTCCGCGCTTGTCGTCAAGCTCGGCTACTGGCGCCACGGCGCCGCCGATCGCGGCGGCAAATCGGTGCTGACGCTCGAACAGGCGATCGGCGTGCCGCAGGGCGTCAGGCCACCGGGCGTCAGCGTCGCGCAGGCGCGGCTTTTCGACGCCGGTCACACGCAACGGACGTTTCTCACCGACGAATTCGTCTTTCGTATCGCGCGGCAGCATGCGCAAGCCGTGCGCGGCGCAGCGCTGGCGCTGGGCTTCGGCATTCCGCTGATCTGGCTCGTCACGGGGCCCCGCCACTGGGCCGCGGCGGCCTCGGTCGCCGTGCTCGCGATCGTCGGGCTGCTTGCCGAGCGGTGGCTTTTCTTCGCCGATGCGCGCCACACGGTGCGTCTCTACCATGGCGATGCGCGAACCTGAGCTGCTCGAGGTCGACGTCTGGCGCGGCGGCAGCGACGGCGGCCGGTTCCAGACCTACGCCGTGCCGCGCCAGGACGCGCAGACGGTCCTCGACGTCGTCACCTGGATCCAGCGCAAGCTCGACCCGACGCTCGCCTACCGATTCGCCTGCCGCGTCGGGATGTGCGGCTCGTGCGCGATGACGGTCAACGGGCGCGCGCGCTGGACCTGCCGCACACATGTCGCCAAGGTCGCCAGCGGCAAGCGCCTGCAGATCGCGCCGCTTGCGAATCTGGCGATCGTGCGCGACCTGGTCGTCGACATGCGCGAGTTTTTCGACAAATGGGCGAAGGCGGGCGGACAGTTCGTGCCGACCGCGTCGCGCCGCGACGATTTCGCGCGTGTGCCGCCCGGGACGCCGGCGCGCCGCGAAGTCGACGCCGCGATCGAATGCATCGGCTGCGGGATCTGCTATGCATCGTGCGACGTCGTCGCGTGGAATCGCGCCTACCTGGGCCCGGCGGCGCTCACTCGGGCCTGGACCCTGCAGAACGACGTGCGCGACGGCGGCGGTGCCGCGCGGCTCGCTGCAGTCGCGGGCGACGCCGGCTGCCACGCCTGCCACACGCAGGCGGCTTGCGCCGAGCGCTGTCCGAAGCAGCTTTCGCCGACCGCGGCTATCGCCGGACTCAAACGCATGACGGCGCGCGCGGTGCTCAAGGGCGAGCTGTGAACGCGCGCGGCGAGACACGTCTGTGGCTGGCGCAGCGGGCGAGCGCGGCAGTGCTGGCGCTGTGCGTGCTGGTCCATCTGGCGACGATGATCGTCGCGGTGAAGGGAGGCTTGACCGCCGCCGACATTCTCGGCCGCACGCGCGGCAATCCGGCCTGGGGCGCTTTTTACGCGGTGTTCGTCGCGGCAGTCGCGATCCACGCGCCGATCGGATTGCGCACGATAGCGGCGGAGTGGCTGCAATGGCGCGGACGCGGCGCCGACCTCTGCTGGCTGGCCGTCGGCGGCGCGCTGTTCGTCATCGGCATCCGCGCGGTCGCGGCCGTCGCGCTGTGAGAACGGCCGGCTGGCGCAACCGCGACCACGCGTCGTACTGGGCGTTCCTGGTCCACCGCGTCTCGGGGCTCGCGCTTGCCTTGTTCCTGCCGCTGCATTTCTGGGCGCTGGGAAGGGCGCTCGCCGGCGAAGCCGCGCTCGGCGATTTCCTGCGCTGGACCGAGCAGCCGCTGGTCAAGGCGTCCGAAGTGACGATCGTCTTCCTGCTTGCTGCGCATCTCGCCGGAGGCCTGCGCCTGCTGCTGGTCGAGTTCGTCGGCTGGCGGCAGCAGGCGCAGCGTAGCTGGGTCGCGGTCGCCGCGGGTGTCGCGCTGTTCTGTGCGCTGACGTTCGCGCTTAACCTATACTGAGCGCATGCTTCGCATCGATCCGGGCCTCGTCGAGAACGTCGCCAAGGAACTCTACATCCGGGCGCTGAAGATCCTGCCGCCCGACATCAAGCAGGGCTTCGACGAGCTTGCCGCGCGCGAGACCGCGACGACGGCGCAAAACGTGCTGGGCACGATGATCCGCAACATCGCCGTGGCGGAGGCGACCGATAACCTGCTTTGCCAGGATACCGGGATTCCGATCTACAACGTCACCGTCGGTCGCGGCGTCCAGTTCGGCGACGGCGACGGCGCGGCGCTGAAGGCCGCGATCCGCAAGGGCTGCGAGCGCGCGACCCGCGAGCATCCGCTGCGCTCGTCCATCGTGCACCCGTTGACGCGCAAGAACGAGCACACGTCCTGCGGCATCGGCGTGCCCGTCATCCACATCGACCATGGCGACCAGGTCGACGGACTGAAAATCGAGATGATCCCCAAGGGCAGCGGCTCGGAGAACAACTCCTGGCTCAAGATGGCGGTGCCGGCCGAAGGTATCGACGCAATCAAGACCTTCGTCATCGACTGCGTGCTCGATGCCGGCGGCAAGACCTGCCCGCCGACGATAGTCGGCGTGGGCGTCGGCGGGACCGCCGACCTCTGCGTCCATCTGGCCAAGATCGCCGCGACGCGAGCGCTGGGCACGCATTGCGCGGATGCCGAGGGCGCGAAGCTCGAGGACGAGCTTACGGGCGCGGTCAACATGCTCGGCGTCGGGCCGCAGGGCCTCGGCGGCGACGCCACGGCCTTCGCCGTCCACGTCGAGCTCGCTGCGACGCACATCACGATGAACCCGGTGGCGGTCAACATGCAGTGTCATTCGGCGCGGCGGGCGAGCGCGGCGATTACCTCGGCCGGCGTCAGTTACGGCTTCTGAGTCATGACTCATCACGAGCTCTCGACGCCGATCACCGAGGCGCAAGCTCGTGCGCTGCGCATCGACGACACCGTCACCTTGCGCGGGCCGTTGTTCGGCATCCGCGACGCGACGCAGATCGCGATGTTCGATCGCGGGCGCACGACGCGCTTCGATCTCGCCGGCCACGCGGTCATCCACACCGCGCCGAATGTGAAAAAGGTCGCCGTCTCGCCCGCGAATCCAGCCGGCTACGCGCCGCTGTGTATCGGCACGACGACCTCGTCCCGGATGGAGCGCTTCACGCGACCGTTGCTCGAGCGCTGCGGCGTGCGCATCGTCATCGGCAAGGGCGGGCTCGGCGCGGCATCGCTTGCGGCCTTCGGCGAGCTCGGCGGCGCGTACCTGGCGATCGTCGGTGGCACCGCGGCACTGGAGACGACCTGGATCGAGGCGATCGAGGACGTCGACCTCGATGACCTCAATCCCGAGAGCCTGTGGCGCTTTCGCGTCCGCGGTTTCGGCCCGTTGCGCGTGGCGATGGACAGCCACGGCGGCAGCCTGTACACGACGGTAGATGCCGATGCGCGCGGCAAGCGCGCGGCGGCGCTCGCGGCGCTCGGCGTCAACGCCCGACCGGCACGCTGAATGCGGCGGTTCAAGAGCGACATCCTGATCCTCGGTTCGGGCGGTGCGGGCTTGTTCGCCGCGCTGCACGCCCACGCCGCCGATCCGTCGCTGTCGATCGCGATCGCCGTCAAGGGCCTGCTCGGCAAATGCGGCTGCACGCGCATGGTGCAGGGCGGCTACAACGTGGCGCTTGCCGCCGGCGATTCGGTCGAGCGCCATTTCATGGATACGATCGAAGGCGGCAAGTGGCTGCCCGACCAGGACCTGGCCTGGACGCTGGTCAACGGAGCGATCGAGCGCGTGCACGAGCTCGAAAACGAGCTCGGCTGTTTTTTCGACCGCAATCCCGACGGCACCGTGCACCAGAAGGCGTTTGCCGGGCAGACATTCGATCGCACCGTGCACAAAGGCGATCTGACCGGCATCGAGATCATCAATCGGCTGTCCGAGCAGGTGTGGGCGCGGGGTATCGCCCGGCTGGAAGAGCATCGTGCGCTCGAGTTCATTCTCACCGCGGACGGCTCGGCGCTGGCGGCGGTGCTGCTGGTCGACATCCGCACCGGCGAGTACGTGCTGGCCGAGGCGAAGGCGGTGCTGCTCGCCACCGGCGGCGGCCCGACGATGTACCGCTACCACACGCCGTCGGGCGACAAGAGCTGCGACGGCCTGGCGATGGCGCTGGCGGCGGGCCTGCCGCTGCGCGACATGGAAATGGTGCAGTTCCATCCGACCGGACTGTTGGCCGGCCCGCACACGCGGATGACCGGCACCGTGCTCGAGGAGGGTTTGCGCGGCGCCGGCGGCTACCTGTTGAACGGCGACGGTGAGCGCTTCATGGGCGCGATCGATCCGCGCGCCGAGCGCGCGACGCGCGACATCGTCTCGCGCGCGATCGACGCCGAGATGCGCGCCTGCCGCACGACGCCGCACGGGGGGGTCTGGCTGTCGATGGCGCACCTGGGCGCGGACAAGGTGCGGCGCGAGTTCAAGGGCATGGTCGAGCGCTGCGCCGACTGCGGCTTCGACCTCGTCGACCGCGTCGAAGTCGTGCCGACCGCGCATTACATGATGGGCGGCGTCGAGTTCGCCGCCGATTGCGCGACGGCGCTGCCCGGATTGTTCGTCGCCGGCGAGGATTCGGGTGGCGTTCACGGCGCCAACCGGCTCGGCGGCAACGGCGTGGCCAATTCCACGGTGTTCGGCGCGATCGCGGGCGACGCGATGGCGGCGTGGGTCGCGCGCGAGGGTGCGTTTCGCGATGCCGACCAAGCCGCGATCGAGGCGGCGCTCGCCCGCGCCGAGTCGCCGTTCGGCCGCGGCACCGATGCCGATCTGGATGCGATCCGCGAGCGCTTGTTCGCGACCATGTGGGACGACGCCGGCATCGTGCGCGATGCCGCCGGCCTCGAGCGCGCCGGCGCCGCGCTCGAGGCCCTCGCCGGCGAGCTCGGCGCGTATGCGCTTCCCGCCGGCGCGCGCGACCGGGCGTTCAACCTGAGCTGGCACGACTGGCTGAATCTGGGAAGCCTGGTCGAGGTCAGCCGCGCGATCGTCGCGGCCGCCGCCGCGAGGCGCGAATCGCGCGGCGCGCATTTTCGCGCCGATCATCCCGATACCGGAGACCTCTCGGCTTCGGCCTACATGCGCGTGCGGCGGGCGCGGGAACCGGGTGGGAAACTCGCCGTCGACGCCGTGCCGGTGCGGTTTACGCGGGTCAAGCCCGGGCAATCGCTGCTCTAGGCATCAAGCCCGGCCGGCGGCAGCCTGGCAGGCCGGAGTGGCAGCCACGACCGTCACATCGCTGTCATCTGCGTCGGGCAAGAATGCGGCTGAAGACGTCGAAAGGCACGCTATGGCTGTCCGCGCCGAGGGTTATTGCCGGATCATGGAACAGCTCGGGGAGAAGCAGGACTTCGAAGCCGAGCTCAGCCGGCTCGGGTACCGGCACGAGGATTTCTCGCTGATAGTTCGCCGCGCACAGCTGACAGGGCCGGTCGACGGATGGACGGCCAGCTATACCGTATGCGTGACCGATCTGCGGACGACCCGCTCGAATGTCTACTGGGGCGGACCGCGCATGCATTGGGTCGCGCAGTTCGCATCGGATCTCGCGCGCGGCTTCTTCGGCGAGCCGCGCATGCTCCGCGCGTCTCCGGTTCCCTGGCGCGAGCGCGTCGGCGGATGAACCGCTTCGGTTCCGCTCAGTTGCCTCAGTTGCCTGAGGCGCGGCGCCGCGTCAGCTCCATCAGCCAGGCCTGAGCGCCTGCGCTGGCCGCCCCCTTCCCATCGGCCGGCACCTGCTGCTGACGGTAGGCTCCGTCCGGCTCCATCACCCAGGCTTGGCGACTGTCCTGCAGGCATGCCTGCAGTATTTCCCAGAGGCGTTCGCGCAGCGGTCTATCGTTGATCGGAGTCGCCGCTTCGACCCGTTGCGAAAGGTTGCGCATCATCCAGTCGGCGGAGCCGATGTAGAACTCCCCGGCAAGGGGGTCCTCCTCGCCATTGGAGAAATAAAAGATGCGCGAGTGCTCGAGAAACCGGCCGATGATTGAGCGCACGCGCACATTCTCGGTCCAGCCCGCAACGCCGGCGCGAAGACAGCAGAACCCGCGGACGATCAAGTCTATCCTGACGCCGGCGCGCGACGCCGCCACCAGCGCCGAGCTGATGTCCAGATCGTCGACCTGGTTGAGCTTGGCGATGATGTGCCCGGTCCGGCCGGCTTCGCAATGCGCCGCTTCGCGCTCGATCATCTCCAGAAAGCGCTGCCGCATGTTCATCGGCGCGACCAGCAGCTTCTGGAACTGCGGTCCCTTCGAGTGTCCGGTCAGGTAATGGAACAGATTGACGATGTCGGCCGTGATAGCGGGATCCGCGGTGAGGAGACCGACATCGGTGTACAAGCGCGCCGTCTTGACGTGATAGTTGCCGGTGCCGATGTGCGCATAGCAGCGCAGCCCCATCCCGCGCTGCAGCACGACCAGCGCGATCTTGGTGTGGGTCTTCAGGCCGAGCACGCCGTAAGTCACGTGCGCGCCGACCTTTTCGAGCTGCTGCGCCCAGTGCAGGTTGCGCGCTTCGTCGAATCGCGCCGTCAGCTCGATGACGCAGGCCACCTGCTTTCCCGCTTCGGCGGTCTGGACCAGCGAACGGACAAACGGCGTGTCGTCGCCGACGCGGTAGACGGTCATCTTGATCGCCAGCGTCCGGTGGTCGTCGGCCGCCTGGTGTATGAATCGCTCGACGCTCGAATCGAAGCTCTCGTACGGATGGTGGACGAGGATGTCGCCGGCGTCGATCGCCGTAAAGATGTCGGTGTCCGGATCGGCGAGCCGGGCGGCCGGCAGTGGAGTCCAGGGAGGGTCGCGCAAAGCCGGAATGTCGAGCGCGGCGAT
>DATASF010000109.1:0-14939 GCA_036269335.1 Casimicrobiaceae bacterium | reverse complement strand
GAAGCTCTCGTACGGATGGTGGACGAGGATGTCGCCGGCGTCGATCGCCGTAAAGATGTCGGTGTCCGGATCGGCGAGCCGGGCGGCCGGCAGTGGAGTCCAGGGAGGGTCGCGCAAAGCCGGAATGTCGAGCGCGGCGATCTGGAACAGGTCGGGGTAGTCGAGCATGCCCGGCAGCTCGAACACGTCCAGATCGGTCAGTTCGAAACGCTCCATCAAGGCGAGACGAACGACCGGATCGGCGTCGGGGCCGAAGTCCACGCGCACGACCGGCTCGAACCGCCGTTGCCGAACGGCGTCGCTGACGACGTCGCGCAGACTCTCGCCTTCGTCGTCTTCGAGATCCATTTCCGCGTTGCGCAGGATGCGAAACAGTGTGCCGGAAATGATCGTCATCCCGGGCAGCAGCTTGTTCGCGCTGTGGTAGATCAGTTCCTCGAGTGCGAGAAAACGCCGTTGCTCGCCCGTCGGGTCGGCCTTGAGCTCGAACCACGCGGGAAGCTCCGGCGGAATCTTGACGCGTACCATTCGCGGCTCGATCGATTCATCGCTGGCGATGACGAACGCCCAATTGGTCGACAGGTTCGACATGAAAGGGAAAGGATGCGCGGGATCGAAGCTCAGCGGCGTCAGCGCGGGTGAGACATGGCTGTCGAAATACGCGCTCGCCTCGTCCACCTGCGCCGGGGTCAGCTCTTCCCACGGGGCGACCACGATGCCATGCGAGGCGAGTTGCGGCAGTAGCGCCTTGTAGCACGCCGCCTGATCGTCCAGCATTTTCAGAACCAGAGCCCGAATCGCCAGCAGCCGCGTCCGCGCGTCGCCCTCGCGGGACAGCGGGTCTTCGCGGTCTTCGATCAACGCCTTGCCGCGGAACATTCCCACGCGCTTCATGAAAAACTCGTCCAGATTGGACGTCACGATGGCAAGGAATTTGAGTCTTTCGAGCAATGGCGTGCGCTCGTCTAACGCCTCGTGCAGGACGCGCTCGTTGAACGCGAGCCACCCGAGATCGCGATCGAGCCAGGCATGCTCGAGCAATGCCTTTTGGTCGATCGTGCCGCGGAGTGCAGGCTCGGTGGTGCGGTCGTTCATCGGATCCTCGTCGGATGAGCCGCGCGACGTGAGGGGCTGCGCGAACGAGCGCGCATCGGACCGCGCGCACCGATCCCCCCGATCGGCACAGGTAGCTCAGGACGCAGCTTGCACGATTTCGCGCGACAACGGATACAGGAGATTTGTGACGGATCGCTTACAAGGGGCGGCCCCCCGGGGGCGAAGTCACGCATTTGTCATCGTAACGCCATGAGATTGCAACCATCGCCGCATACGCTCGGGCGAGAGCGACCCATGGCACGCCGAGCGAACGACACCATGACAGGCCTCGACCTTCTTGCGGCCCGCGCCCCGTATCCGGAGATCTCCCCGATGTCTTACCACCCCCACCCGCCTAGTGGCCGCTCCCGAGCTGCTTGAGAGCCCGCACAAGGGGCAGCGCGGCTTGCAGCGCCTGCTCAACGCGTTGTTCTATTCGCTGTCGGGACTGCGCCTCGCGTTCCATCACGAAAGCGCGTTCCGCCAGGAAGTCGCCCTTGCGGCGGTCCTGTTGCCGCTGGGATGCCTGGTCAATGTATCGGCGGCGGAGCGGGTCCTGCTGTTCGGATCGGTGCTGTTCCTCCTAGTCGTCGAGCTCCTCAACTCGAGCGTCGAGGCGGCAGTCGACCGCATCGGCTTCGATACGCATCGACTGTCGAAGCGCGCCAAGGACCTGGGTAGCGCCGCAGTCCTGATCGCGTTGATCATGCTGGTGACCACGTGGGGGCTGATTGCCGCCCCTTCGCTGGTGCAGTACGGCCAAAGCCTGTTGTCGCCGTTGCGGCAGGCGCCGGCGCCCTAGCCGGTTGGTCGGCTGGTCCGAGGCGGCGAGGTCTCCGGTATCGCGCGGTTGTCGCTCGTAGGTGCGCCTTCTTCAGGGACAGCATCCGCCGGCTGGTGCCCGACGAGGGCCTCCCGCGTCCGCCGGCTCGCGAACAGCTCGAGGTAATCGGTAACCCTGGCGGTCTCTTTGAGGCGCGCAAATTCCGATTCATAGGCGTCTTTCACTTCGTCCAGCGGACGGCTCAATTCCTCGGCAAGCGCCTCGATGGCTTCACGATGTTTCGCAGGTTCGGCCGAGTCAGTGCTTTCAAGATCCACGATAGCTCCGCTTGAGGTTGCATCGATTGAAAATGGGATCGGCGGTCCGGCGCGTTGCTGCCCGGGGTTACGCCGCACTGAAGACCGGGTCGCAAGCGTCTGTACTTTACCCGGATATCTGGCGATTGCGCACCCTTGCTGCCGGGAAAAAAGACGTCACAAAACTGCAACACTCGTTTCATGCCGGCGTCGCATTCGCGGGTTAGATTTACTGACATGAGGCGACAGAAAGACTTGCGCATGATGCTTGAGGTTGTGTCTGAGCATCGCAGCCGCGACGCCGTTGCTGCGATCGGACGTTTTGCTGACAATCGAGGATCGGGCTCGAGCTCGCGATGAACCAGGAGCCCGCCGCTGCGCAGCGATTCCGGGCGATCTGGATTTCCGACACCCACCTCGGGACGACCGGATGTCAGGCGGCCCGGCTGCTCGAGTTCCTGCGGCGCACCGACTCGGACTATCTCTACCTCGTCGGCGACATCATCGACGGCTGGCAATTGCGGCGCCGATGGTATTGGCATCAGACGCACAACGATGTCGTGCAGAAAATCCTGCGCAAGGCGCGCAAGGGAACCGAGGTCGTGTACATCCCCGGCAATCACGACGAAGCCGCCGGCCATTTTCTCGACCTCGCGTTCGGCGGCATCACCATTCGCCGCGAGCAGGTACATCGGACGGCGCTCGGCTTGAGACTGCTGGTCATCCACGGCGACCTGTTCGACGCCGTCGTGCAGCACGCCAAATGGCTGGCCTACCTCGGCGACTGGCTGTACACGCTGACACTGCGCCTGAATCACCATTTCAATGCGCTGCGCGCCCGACTCGGCCTGCCTTACTGGTCGCTGGCGCAGTTTCTGAAGCACAAGGTCAAGAACGCCGTCAGCTATATCACCGCGTTCGAAGAGGCACTCGCCGCCGAGGCGCGCTCCCGCGGCTTCGACGGAATCGTTTGCGGCCACATTCACAAGGCGGAGATACGCGAGATCGACGGCATTCTCTACTGCAACGACGGCGACTGGGTCGAAAGCCTTACGGCACTCGTCGAGACAAGCGCGGGGGAGCTCAAGATCGTGCATTGGCACGACTTCCTCACTTTAGCCGTACTGGACGAAACCGACGAGGAGACTATCGATGCGCATCCTGATCGCGACCGACGCCTGGTCCCCGCAAGTTAACGGGGTGGTGACCACGGTGCGCAATACGGCGCGGGAGCTGGAGAGACTGGGACACTTGGTCAAGTTGATCACGCACGATGGCTTCCGTACGGTCCCGTGTCCGACCTACCCGGAAATCCGTCTTGCGGTCGCACCGGGTCCGCGCGTCACTCGCTTGATCGCGGAATTCGAGCCCGACGCCGTGCACATCGAGACCGAAGGACCTCTGGGAATCGCGGCGCGCCGATATTGCATGGCCGAGGACCAACCGTTCACGACTGCCTATCACACCCAGTTCCCGGAATTCGTCCATGCGCGTTGCCGATTGCCGGTCGCCATCACCTATCGGGTCATGCGCTGGTTCCACGATCCGGCGGCGGCCGTGCTGGTGCCGACAGCAGCGATGCAGCGGCAGCTCGAAGCCCGCGGCTTCACCAACCTGGCGCGGTGGTCGCGCGGGGTCGATACCGATGTCTTCGCTCCGGCGGAACGGACGCGCCTGCCAGGACGGCCGATATTTCTCTACGCCGGCCGGGTCGCCGTCGAAAAGACGATCGAGGACTTCCTCAAGCTGGACCTGCCCGGGACCAAGTGGGTCGTCGGCGACGGCCCGGCGCGAGCCGGGCTCGAAGCCAGGTTCCCGGACGCGGTGTTTTTCGGCATGAAGCACGGTGCCGAGCTTGCCTACTACTACCAGCAGGCGGACGTCTTCGTCTTTCCCAGCCGTACCGATACCTTCGGCCTGGTCCTGGTGGAGGCGATGGCCTGCGGGACGCCGGTCGCCGCATTTCCTGTCACCGGTCCGATCGACGTCGTCAAGGATCCGAAAGTGGGGGTCTTGTCGAAAGACCTGCGCGCCGCCGCGCTCGCCGCGCTCGATCTCGATCGGCGCGCCGTTCACCAATACGCGCAGCAATTCTCCTGGGCGCTGGCGACTCGACAGTTCGTCAACAATCTTCGACCCGCCCGCGTCGCCGAAGCGGCGTAAGCGGCTCGCGTCGTACGTCCGGCTGGAGGGCGGGCCGAAGGCAGGTGTAATCGCACTGTAATACTCGGGTCCCACAATCCGGGCATGACGACAAGACGAGGAAACAAAGTGCGGAACACCCGATCAAGAATCCACCTGCTGACGGCAGTGCTCGCCGGCGGCCTGTTGGCGGGCGTGTCGGCCCAGGCAATGGACATCACCGGCGCCGGCGCCACCTTTCCCTACCCGATCTATGCCAAATGGGCGGAGGCATACCGGGCCAAGACCGGCATCGGGCTCAACTACCAGTCGATCGGCTCGGGTGGCGGCATCAAGCAGATTCAGAACAAGACCGTCGACTTCGGCGCGTCGGACATGCCGATGAAGCCCGAAGAGCTGGAAAAGGACGGCCTGTTGCAGTTTCCGACCGTCATCGGCGGCGACGTGCCGGTTGTGAACCTCGAGGGCGTGGCCCCGGGCCAACTCAAGTTGACCGGCCCGGCGCTCGCCGATATCTATCTCGGCAAGATCACCAAGTGGAACGACCCCGCGATCACCAAGCTGAACCCGGCCCTCAAGATGCCCGATTCGGAGATCACCGTCGTGCATCGTTCGGACGGCTCGGGCACGACGTTCATCTGGGTGAACTACCTGTCGAAGGTCAGCCCGGAGTGGAAGGACAAGGTCGGCGAGGGCACGTCGGTCGCGTGGCCGGCAGGCGTGGGTGGCAAGGGCAATGAAGGCGTTGCCTCGTACGTGCAACGCGTCAAGGGCTCGATCGGCTATGTCGAGTACGCGTACGCCTTGCAGAACAAGATGACCTACGCGCAGGTGCAGAACCGCGACGGCGCTTTTGTCAGCCCGTCGGCCGAAACCTTCAAGGCCGCCGCGGCAGGCGCGGACTGGAGCAAGGCACCGGGTTATTATCTGATGCTGACCGACCAGCCGGGCAAGAATTCCTGGCCGATTTCGGGCGCGACGTTCATCCTGATGTACAAGAATCAGGCCAAGCCCGACACCGCGAAGGAAGTTCTGAAGTTCTTCGATTGGGCGTATTCGCCCGAAGGCGACAAGCTGGCCGGTGCTCTCGACTACGTGCCGCTGCCGGACGTCGTCACCAACCAGATCCGGACCACCTGGAAGTCGCAGATCAAGGACGCTTCCGGCAAGCCGGTATTCTGATAGGCTGGCGGCCCAAAGCGCGTTTCGCGTCCCGTCGTTCGGCTGGCTCGCCGGCACGACGCTCTCTCCAACGGGCGGCGGCGCTGCTTTCGGACGCGAGCGCTTCGGGTAGCGGCGCGGCCGCCCGACGATTGCGCCGAGAGCTGACGCGCGCGTGCGGTTCAGGCAGATAACCGTGGCTACCATACCGGCTACAATCGAGTTGTTGCCACGCGCAGCGTCCGCGACTGCCTCCAGGATGCCCAAGCCCAAACAGCGAAGAAGCACGCGCTTTCAGGACGCGCTGTTCCGCTGGTTCACCCGTTCGTTTGCCTTCCTGGTACTGGCCATCCTGCTGGGGATCATCGTTTCGCTGATCTACGGCAGCCTGCCGGCCATGCAGAAATTCGGCTTCGGGTTTCTGGTCAGCGCCGAGTGGAACCCGGTCACCGAGAAGTTCGGCGCGCTGGTGCCTATCGTCGGCACGCTCGTCACGTCCTTCATCGCGCTGCTGGTCGGCGTTCCGGTGAGCTTCGGGATCGCGCTTTTCCTGACCGAAATGTCGCCGCTGTGGCTGAAGCGCCCGCTCGGGACGGCGATCGAATTGCTCGCCGCCATTCCAAGCATCATCTACGGGATGTGGGGGCTGTTCGTTCTCGCCCCGCTGTTCGCCGATTACCTGCAACCGTGGCTGATCGCTTCGCTCGGCGCCGTGCCGCTGCTCGGCGCGCTGTTCAAAGGCCCACCGCAAGGCATCGGTGTGCTCACCGCGGGGTTCGTGCTTGCGATCATGGTGATCCCCTTTATCGCATCGGTCATGCGCGATGTCTTCGAGATCGTTCCCCCGGTGTTGAAGGAGTCGGCGTACGGCATCGGATGCACGACCTGGGAAGTCGTTCGCAACGTCGTGCTGCCGTACACCAAGGTGGGCGTCATCGGCGGCATCATGCTCGGCCTGGGGCGCGCACTGGGCGAGACGATGGCTGTGACCTTTCTCATCGGCAACGCTCACCGCCTGACGCCGTCGATCCTCGCCCCGGGAAACAGTATTGCGTCGGCGCTGGCGAATGAATTCACCGAAGCCGTCGGCGACGTGTACACGTCGGCGTTGATCGAGCTCGGGTTGATCCTGTTCGTGATCACTTTCATCGTACTCGCGCTGGCGAAGTTACTGCTTCTGCGACTCGCCAGGAGCGAAGGCAGGAAGACATGAGGCCAACGCGTGCCATGAAGTCGCTCTACTCGCGCCGGCTGTTCGTCAATCGCTTCAATCTCGCCATGTCGATGATGACGATGGCGTTCGGCCTCGTTTTCCTGCTCTGGATTCTGTACACGCTGTTCGCGGCGGGCTTTCACGCCTTCAGCGTCGCCCTGTTCACGCAGATGACGCCGCCGCCGGGCAGCAAGGGCGGCCTGCTCAATGCGATCATGGGCAGCCTGCTGATGGCCACGATGGGCACGCTGATCGGCACGCCCGTCGGGATCTTCGCCGGGATCTACCTCGCCGAATACGGCAGCCGTGGGTGGCTGGCGCCGGTCACCCGGTTCATCAACGACATCCTGCTTTCGGCGCCTTCGATCGTCATCGGGCTGTTCATCTACGAGATCTACGTCTTCCAGGTCGGGCATTTCTCCGCGTGGGCGGGATCGCTGGCACTGGCGTTGATCGTAATCCCGGTCGTCGTTCGCACCACCGAGAACATGCTGAGACTCGTTCCCGACAGCCTGAGGGAGGCGGCGGTGGCCCTCGGGACTCCGCAGTGGAAAATGATCCTGATGGTGACCTTGAAGGCGGTCCGCGCTGGCGTCATCACCGGAATCCTGCTCGCGATCGCGCGAATCTCGGGCGAGACCGCGCCGCTGCTGTTCACTGCCTTGAACAACCAGTTCTGGACAACCAATCTCAATGCGCCGATGTCGAATCTGCCTGTGGTCATTTTCCAGTTCGCGATGAGCCCCTACAGCGATTGGCAGGAGCTGGCGTGGGCTGGTGCGCTGCTGATCACGCTGACGGTGCTGGTGCTCAACATCGTGGCGCGTCTGTTCTTCCGACAGACGGCAGCCAAGTGAAATTCGGAGCCTTTAGATGAACCTCGAAGTCGTCGCGACTCGCGCCGAAGCGGCCGGCGCAAATGCCGCATCCCTCCCGGTCAAGATATCGATCCGGCATCTGGATTTCTTTTACGGAAAATTCCAGGGGCTGAAGGACATCAACCTGGACATCGCCGCCGGACGCATCACGGCGTTCATCGGCCCGTCCGGTTGCGGCAAGTCGACCTTGCTCCGGACGATGAATCGCATGTATTCGCTCTATCCCGGCCAGCGCGCGACCGGCGACATCCAGTTCGGCGGAAGGAACGTTCTTCACTCGCGCGTCGACCTGAACATGCTGCGCGCGAAGATCGGCATGGTATTTCAGAAGCCCACGCCGTTTCCGATGTCGATCTACGACAACATAGCGTTCGGGGTGAGGCTGTACGAGACGATGAGCTCGCGAGCGATGGACGAGCGCGTCGAATGGGCGCTGACCAAGGCGGCGATGTGGGACGAAGCCAAGGACAAGCTGAAACAGAGCGGCATGGCCCTTTCCGGCGGCCAGCAGCAGCGGCTGTGCATCGCGCGCGCGGTGGCCGTCAAGCCCGAAATTCTCCTGCTCGACGAGCCGACTTCCGCGCTCGACCCGATCTCGACCGCCAAGATCGAGGAGCTCTTGAGCGAGCTCAAGGCCGACTATACGATTGTCATCGTCACGCACAACATGCAACAGGCTGCGCGCGTCTCGGATTACACTGCGTACATGTACCTGGGCGAGCTGATCGAGTTCGGCGCGACCGACGAGATATTCCTCAAGCCGAAGCGCAAGGAAACCGAGGATTACATCACCGGCAGGTTTGGCTGACGCGCCGGCACCGCGAAACGAGGATGCGACAATGAGCGATCACACGCACAAGCAATTCGACGCCGAGATGGAGGAAATACGCTCGGGCGTTCTGGCGATGGGTGGCCTGGTCGAGACGCAGCTGACGCGCGCGATCGATGCGCTCAAGCACCCCGATAATATCGATCTGATCGCATCGGTTGCGGCCGACGAGCGGGCGATCAATCAGATGCAGGTCAACATCGACCAGCAGTGCAGCCAGATCATTGCCAAGCGCCAGCCGGCGGCGATCGACCTGCGCATGGTTCTGACGGTGGTGAAAGTCGTCAACGAGCTGGAACGGATCGGGGACGAGATCAAGAAGATCGCCTACAAGGCGCAGCAGATGCAGCGGCCGGAGCGTCTGTCGAACGTGCGCTTTCACGAAATCACGCGCGCAGCCGAGCTCGCCGAGAGCAACCTGCAGCTGGCGCTGGACGCCTTCGCCCGCCTCGACGTCAACGCGGCTGCGCAGGTCGTCAGCAACGACGAGGCGATCGATTCCGCTTTTCTGTCGATCCTGCGCCAGCTGATCAGCTACATGATGGAAGACCCGCGCACGATCACGCCGGCGCTCGAGATCGTCTTCATCGCCAAATCGATAGAGCGTATCGGCGACCATGCGAAGAACGTCGCCGAAAACGTCGTTCACGTCGTCAAGGGCAAGGATGTCCGCCACGCGACCGCCGAGCAGATCCGCGCCGAGGTGGCGGAATGAGCCGATGGCCGCGCGCTTAGGCACTTCGATCCTGGTCGTCGAGGACGAGCCCGCTATCCAGGAGCTGTTGCGGCTGAGCCTCGGTGAAGCGGGCTTCGACGTGCACGCGGTCGCCGACGCCGAGGGAGCGCACGCGGAAATCCGCCGCGCGCTGCCCGACCTCGTCCTGCTCGACTGGATGCTACCGGGCCAGTCGGGGCTGTCGCTCGCGCGCACGCTGCGCGGCGACGCCCGCACGCGCGAGCTGCCGATCATCATGCTGACTGCCCGCGGCGATGAGACCGACCGGATCGCCGGCCTTGAAGCCTGGGTCGACGATTACGTGACCAAGCCGTTTTCGCCGCGCGAACTGCAGGCGCGGATCAAGTCGGTGCTGCGCCGGCGCGCGCCCGAAGCCGCGCAGGAAATGCTGGCTATCGGCGGGTTGCAGCTCGACCCGGTCGCCCATCGCGTCACCGCCGCCGGCGCGACGGTCGATCTCGGGCCGACCGAGTTCCGTCTGCTCAAGTTCCTGATGGCGCGCCCGGACCGCGTACATACGCGCACGCAGCTTCTCGATCAGGTCTGGGGCGATCACGTGTACATCGAGGAGCGCACGATCGATGTCCACATCCGCCGCCTGCGGCTCGCGCTCGAGCCGCACGGACAGGAGCACATGATCGAAACCGTGCGCGGCACCGGATACCGGCTTGCCGCGGCCAAGCGTCAGTAGGCCGCCCGCCAACGGCCGTGCGCCGCGCACATCGCCGTGGCGGAAGCGGCGATGAGCCCGGTGTGGCTGAGTGGCCTCGCGGCGCTGGCGCTGGTGGCGCTGGCGGCGCTGGTCGCGGGGCTGTCGGGCGGCGCGGGCGCAGCCTGCGCCGTGGTGGCCATCGGTGCGATCGTCGTCGTCGGCTGGCATCTGTCGCAGCTCGACCGTCTGCTGCGCTGGGCGGCGGGACCGATCGACGCCCAGGTTCCCGAGGGCCGCGGCGCCTGGGGCCGTGTTTTCACCGCGCTTTACCGGCGGATACGGCTGCGCTCGGCACGGCAGCGCGATCTGAGGCTCGCTCTCGAACGCTTCGAAAGCGGCGCTGAAGCGATGCCGGAAGGCGTCGTCGTGCTCGACGGCCACAACCGCATCGAGTGGGCCAACTCCCGCGCCGAGAGGCACCTGGGCATCGACGGAAGGAAGGACCGCGGCGCGCCGATCGTCAATCTCGTGCGGCAGCCCGCATTCGTCCACTATCTCGCCAGCGGCGAGACCGGCGAGCCGCTGGTGCTCCAGTCAGCGCGCGAAGCCGCGCTGACCTTGTCGCTGCAGATCGTTCCGTTCGGCGTCGAGGAAAAGCTGCTGATGAGCCGCGACATCACGCGGCTGGAAGCGGTGGCGCGCGTTCGCCGCGACTTCATCGCTAATGTCTCGCACGAGCTCAAGACGCCGCTGACCGTGCTGTCGGGTTTCATCGAGACGCTGGCCGACGTGCCGCTCGACGAGCCGCAGCGCAAGCGCTGTCTCGCCCTGATGGGCGACCAGGCGCAAAGCATGCAGCGCCTGGTCGACGACCTGCTGACCTTGTCGACGCTGGAAAGCGAGGAAAGCCCGCTACGCGAATCCGAGTTCGCGATCGTGCCGCTGCTGCTCGCGCTTTCGGCGGACGCGAAGGCGCTGTCCGCCGGCAGGCACGACATCGTGCTGACGATCGAGAATGCGGCAACGGTTCGCGGCAGCCGCGACGAGCTGGCGAGCGCCTTCGGCAACCTTATCAGCAACGCGGTCCGGTACACGCCCGACGGCGGCCGCATCGCGCTCGACTGGCGCGTCAACGCAAGCGGCGGCGAATTCAGCGTCACCGACACCGGCATCGGCATCGCCGCCGAAGACATTCCCCGCTTGACCGAGCGCTTCTATCGCGTCGATTACAGCCGTTCGCGCGCGACCGGCGGAACCGGCCTGGGGCTTGCGATCGTCAAGCACGTGCTGATGCGCCATCAAGGCGAGCTCAGGATAGAGAGCGAGCCGGAGCGAGGCAGCCGCTTCACGGCCACGCTGCCGATCCGCCGCGTCGTCGCTGAGCAAGTCGAACCGTCGGCACCGGCGGTTGGCGACAGCGCCGTCGAATCGTCTACCAATACCGCATCGCCGCGCTGAACAGGCTTTTCAGGTCGTCGCGGGAAACGTCTTTGGGCGCATTGCGGATCACGCGGTACTGCGGCTCGGCGCCGGTCGCGAGCGCGTCGACGTCTGCGGCGCCGAAGCCCAGCGCGGCCAGGCCGTTCGGCATGCCGGCGGAGCGCATCAGCTCGACGACGCGCCCCGCGAGTGCCTCGCCGGCGTCGATCGTGCCCGCGTCTCGTGTATCGGCGCCCAGGCAGTTCGCGGCGTGCAGGTGGCGCTCGGGGCACGACGGCGCCGTGTAACGCCAGACCGACGGATTGTTGAGCACGACGGCCATGCCGTGCGGGACCAGCGTCTTGCCGGCCGGGTAACCGGGAACACAGAAGTCGCGGGCGAGCCCCGAGACCGCGTACGACAGGCCGTGCGGCAAATGGCAGCCCGCGGCATTGAATGCGATCCCCGCCTGCATCGCCGCGTACATCATCTCGGTGCGCGCCTCGGCGTCGGACGCGTCGCTGACCGCGCGCACCAGGAATTTGCCAACCGCGCGCAGCGCTTCCGAGGCCAGGCCGTCGGAAAACGGGTTGGCGCCCTGCGACACGGGCCGGCCCGCGCCGCGCGCCGGGTTCAAGCGCCGCGGCCACGCCCGGGCGGTCAGCGACTCGAGCGCATGGCTCATGCAGTCGAAGCCGCTGGACGCGACGACGCTCGGCGGCAGGGTCGTCGTGACGTTCGGATCGACCAGCGCGACCGTCGGTATCAGGCGGCGTGAAATGATGCCTGTCTTGGCGTTGATCTCGGTCAGATTGAAAATCGAGATGCCGGTCATCTCCGAGCCCGTGCCCGACGTCGTCGGACAGGCGATGTGCGGTCGCAGCGCGCCGGGGACGCGCTGGCCCGCGCCGATGGGCGCGTTGACGTAGGTCATGAATTCGGCGGGATAGGTCGCGTACAGATTCGCTGCCTTGCAGGTGTCGAGCACCGAGCCGCCGCCGACCGAGACATAGCCGTCGAACCTGCCTTCGGCGGCGAAGCGCGACGCCGCCTGGAACGATGCGGTGGTCGGCTCGATCATCACTTCGTCGTAGATCGCCGCCTCGATGTTCGCAGCGGCGAGCGACTCGAGCACCGTCGCGAGGTGCTCGGAGCTTTTGAGCGTCTTGTCGGTGAACAGCGCAACGCGCTTGAGCCCCAGCTCCTGCGCGTGCGCGCCGGCTTCGGCCAGGCAGCCGGCGCCGAAGGTGAACGTCGGCATGCCGACGGTGAATGCCTTGTCGCTGTCCGCGGTCAGCGCAAAATCGGTGTGGCAGCAGCTCATCGAATCTCCTTTAGGCCACGCTCGTCGGCGATGCGTCGGCGTCGCGCAGGATCAGGTCGGAGGCCTTTTCGGCGATCATGATGACAGGAACGTTGGTGTTGCCCGACGTCAGGGTCGGCATGATGCTGCAGTCGACCACGCGCACGCCGTCGAGGCCGTGCACGCGCAATTCGCTGTCGACCACCGACAGGGCATCGCGCGCGGCATCGCCCATCTTGCAGGTGCCGCTGGGATGGAAGATCGTCCCGCCGGTGTTTCGGGCGAACTCCAGCAGATCGGCGTCGGACTCCGCCGCCGGCCCGGGACGGTACTCGGTTTTGACGTACGGCGAGAGTGCGCGGGTCGCCGCAAGCCGGCGTGCAAGCCGGATGCCGGCGATAAGCGTCTCGCGGTCGGCTTGCGTCGACAGGTAATTCGCCTGCATCGCCGGCGGAGCCAGCGGATCGGCCGAGCGGATGCGCACCCATCCCCGCGACTCCGGCCGCAGCTGGCAAACCGACATCGTGAACCCGGAAAAGGCGTGGGTCGGCGAGCCCGCCATGTCGGACGACAGGGTTGCGATGTGGAATTGCACGTCCGGCGTCTTTGCGTCCGGGCGGGCGCGCGCGAATATGCCGCCCTGGTTGATGCCGACGGCCATCGGTCCGTCGCGGGTGAACAGATAGTCGATGCCCATGCCCAGGGTGCGCCAGAAGCTGGCGAGGTCGTCGTTGGTCGTGATCGGCCGGCTGCATTCGTAGATGACGCGCGCCTGCAGGTGGTCCTGCAGGTTTTCGCCGACGCCGGGGAGCTCGTGCACGACCGGAATGTCGAAGCTGCGCAGAAGCGCCCCGGGGCCGACGCCGGAAAGCTGGAGCAGCTGCGGCGTTTGCAGCGCGCCGGCGCAGAGCAGGACTTCGCGCCGCGCCGTCGCCGCGCGCGCTCCGCCGCGATGGCGATAGCTGACGCCGCTCGCGCGGCGCCCGTCGAACGCGATCCGCGTCGCCTGCGCGCCGGTTTCGATGCGCAGGTT
Source organism: Casimicrobiaceae bacterium (assembly GCA_036269335.1). GTDB lineage: Bacteria > Pseudomonadota > Gammaproteobacteria > Burkholderiales > Casimicrobiaceae > PALSA-1003. Next base: position 1,398 of record DATASF010000109.1, on the reverse strand, counting down.
CCGCCGCGCGCGCGCCGGCTTGAGGTAAGCGACGGCGGTGCTGCAGCGCCATCCGCGGCGCGTCGACAGATGATAGTAGCCGGCGCCTTCCTGCGCCGCGCCATTGAAATCATCGTTGCGAGCGATGCCGAGCTCGCCGGCGCCGGCGACGACCGCATCGATCAACTCGTGCCTGCGGCCTATCGGCGAGCACCACTGCGGCCCGTCGCGTCCGTGGTAGGCCGGGTCGCCGCCGACCGCATGCTCGAGCCGCTTGAAATAGGGCAGCACCTCGTCGTAGCTCCAGCCGGCGTTGCCCGCCGCCGCCCAGCGATCGTAGTCTTCGCGCTGGCCGCGCACGTAGATCAGCCCGTTGATCGAGCTCGAGCCGCCGAGCGTCTTGCCGCGCGGCCAGTAGATCTTGCGGCCGTTCATTCCTGGGTCGGGCTCGGTGTAGAAGCACCAGTTGTAGCGCGCGTCGAACATCGTCTTGGCATACCCGATCGGCACGTGGATCCAGGGGTAGGCGTCGGGCGGCCCCGCCTCGAGCAGCAGCACCGAGTGGCGGCCGTCGGCGGTCAGGCGGTTGGCGAGCACGCAGCCGGCCGATCCGGCGCCGACGATGATGTAGTCGTACTGCATTCGTCGGATTCTACGCAAGCATGACCGCGCGGGCGCCGGTTCAGGCGCCAGTAATCCGGACAAAACGGGGCCTGGTTTGACACTTGGGAATGGAAATTGCTAAACTATGCGGTTTCCCGGTTTCGACGGAGGGGTTCCCGAGCGGTCAAAGGGAGCAGACTGTAAATCTGCCGGCTCTGCCTTCGAAGGTTCGAATCCTTCCCCCTCCACCAGCGAAGAATTCAGGGGTCGGAAGACAGGCGACAGAAAGTCAAGGTTAAGCGGGCTTGGGTGCGGGCGGAACGGTTTTTTCGGGTTGGCGACATCTGAATTCTTAATTCCTGAATCGCGGGTGTAGCTCAATGGTAGAGCAGAAGCCTTCCAAGCTTATGACGAGGGTTCGATTCCCTTCACCCGCTCCAGAGTTTGCCCTTTTCCAGTTATCGGTGCGGCAAGGAACGGTTCGACGGCATTCGCGGCAGCTCGCATGGGCGGGGTCGCTCGAAAGGTAGCAGGCGGCGCCCATGTAGCTCAGTGGTAGAGCACTCCCTTGGTAAGGGAGAGGTCGAGCGTTCAATCCGCTCCATGGGCACCACGGACTGTGCGCGGAAGAAGAGCGCTTCGGCGGGCGAAAGAACAGACAGCAAGGAGCAACAATCATGGCCAAGGGCAAGTTTGAGCGGAAGAAGCCGCACCTGAACGTAGGGACGATCGGGCACGTGGATCATGGGAAGACGACGCTGACGGCGGCGTTGACGCTGGTGCTGTCGAAGAAGTTTGGCGGCGAGGCGAGGGCGT
>DATASF010000108.1:0-5928 GCA_036269335.1 Casimicrobiaceae bacterium | reverse complement strand
GTGACCTCGGCGAGCTCGTCGTCGGCGATGAATTCGACCGCGTACTCGAGCGTCAGCTGGATCGGCGGCGTCAGCGCGATCGCTTCGTCCTTGCCCGACGCGCGGACGTTGGTCAGCTGCTTGCCCTTGATCGGATTGACGACCAGATCGTTGTCGCGGCTGTGGATGCCGATCACCATGCCTTCGTACAGCTTGTCACCGGGAGAGACGAACATCCGGCCGCGCTCCTGCAGCTTCCACAGCGCATAGGCGACGGCGTCGCCGGCTTCCGCTGAGATCAGCACGCCGTTTCGCCGCTCCGGAATATCGCCGCCGACCTTCGCATAGCCGTCGAACACGTGGCTGATCAGGCCGGTGCCGCGGGTCAGGTTCATGAACTCGCCCTGGAACCCGATCAGGCCGCGCGCAGGAACGCGGTACTCGAGCCGCGTGCGACCGCGGCTGTCCGATTCCATGTGCGTCAGCTCGCCGCGCCGCATGCCGAGCGCTTCCATCACCGCGCCCTGATGCGCATCCTCGACGTCGACCGAGAGCTGCTCGAACGGCTCGCATTGCTCGCCATCGATCTCGCGGAACACGACGCGCGGGCGCGATACCGCGAGCTCGTAGCCCTCCCGCCGCATGTTCTCCAGCAGGATGGTGAGGTGCAGCTCGCCGCGCCCAAAGACGGTGAAGATGTCGGTGTCGGCCGTGTCCTCGACCTTCAGTGCGACATTGGTCAGAAGCTCGCGCGACAGCCGCTCCCGCAGGTTGCGGCTGGTGACGTATTTGCCTTCCTTGCCCGCCAGCGGCGAGGTGTTGACCTGGAACTGCATCGACAGCGTCGGCTCGTCGACAGCGATCATCGGCAGCGCCTCGGGCGTGTCGACCGCGGCGATCGTCGTGCCGATCGACAGCTGATCGATGCCGGTGATCAGCACGATGTCGCCGGCCGCCGCGCTTTCGACCGGCGTGCGCTGCAGCCCGGAAAAGCCGAGCACCTGCCCGACCTTGCCGCGCGTCGAGGCGGCGTCGCCGGAAAGGACCATGACTTCCTGGCCCGGCACGAGCCGGCCGCGGCGGATCCGGCCGATGCCCAGCCGTCCGACGTAGCTCGAGTAATCCAGCGCGCTGATCTGCAACTGCAGCGGCCCGTCGGGGTCGCCGCTCGGCGCCGGAACGCTGGCGAGGATCGTCTCGAACAGCGGCCGCATGTCGGTGCCGGTCGTCTTCGGGTCGAGCGACGCGTAGCCGTTCAGCGCCGACGCGTAGACGACGGGAAAATCGAGCTGGTCTTCGCTCGCGCCGAGTCGGTCGAACAGCTCGAACGTCTGGTTGACCACCCACTCGGCACGCGCGCCCGGCCGGTCGACCTTGTTGACGACTACGATGGGCTTAAGCCCCTGGGCCAGCGCCTTGCGCGTGACAAACCGCGTCTGCGGCATGGGCCCCTCGACCGCGTCGACCAGCAGCAGGACGCCGTCGACCATCGACAGCACGCGCTCGACCTCGCCACCGAAGTCGGCGTGCCCGGGGGTGTCGACGATGTTGATATGCGTGTCGCCGTACTCAATCGCGCAGTTCTTGGCCACGATGGTGATGCCCCGCTCGCGCTCGATGTCGTTGCTGTCCATCATCCGCTCGGCGACATGCTGATAGGCAGCAAACGTCCCTGCCTGGACGAGCAGCTTGTCGACCAGGGTCGTCTTGCCGTGATCGACGTGGGCGATGATCGCGATATTGCGCAGCTTCCTGCGCGGGATGGGGTTGCTCATCGTGCGATGCGGGTCATGGTGCGGTGCGGGAGCGAAACGATATATTGTAGCCGATCGGCGGCCCCGCCGCGAGAAAATAGTTGCAAAATCCGGCATTTAGAGGTACTATTTAATAATTCGGCGGCCGTTCCGGTCACCGCCGATCCCCCAGCCGGGCCGGCCTTCCTAGGCCGCAAACCCGCTGTCCCGTGTCATTTTTCGCTGCCTGGACCGGAACTCGCGAAGCGAGAGGCCGCGCCAGGAGCACCATTGAATGAGTAGCACTACCCCGCAGAGCTTTGCCGAGCTCGGCTTGAGGCCGGAGATCCTCCGCGCAGTCGCCGAAGCCGGGTACACGACACCCACACCGATCCAGCTGCAGGCGATTCCGCTGATCCTCGAAGGCCTCGATGTCATGGGCGGCGCCCAGACGGGCACCGGCAAGACCGCGGGCTTCGCCCTGCCGATACTGCAAAAGCTGCTGCCGCTGGCCAACGCGAGCCCATCGCCGGCGCGGCACCCGGTTCGCGCGCTGATCCTGACGCCCACGCGCGAGCTGGCGATCCAGGTCGAGGAAGCGATCGCGACCTACGGGAAGTACACGGGCTTGCGCTCGACCGTCGTCTACGGCGGCGTCGACATACGACAGCAGCTTCCGACGGTGCGGGGCGGCGTCGAGATCCTGGTGGCGACGCCGGGCCGGCTGCTCGACCACATCGAGCAGAAATCGGTCTATCTGGGCCAGGTCGAGATCTTCGTGCTCGACGAAGCCGACCGAATGCTCGACATGGGATTCATCCCCGACATCAAGCGGATCATGGCGCTGTTACCGGCGACCGCGAAGCGGCAAAATCTGCTGTTCTCGGCCACGTTCTCGAACGAAATCAAGAAGCTCGCCGACCAGCTGCTCAACGCGCCGCGGCTGATCGAGGTCGCGCGCCGCAACACCACGGCAGAAACCGTTTCGCAAAGCGTGTACAAGGTCGCGGCCGAGCGCAAGCGCGAGCTGCTGGCGCATATCGTCACGTCGCGCGATCTGTGGCAGGTGCTCTGCTTCGTCCGCACCAAGCACGGCGCATCGCGACTCGCGCGCCAGCTCGAGAAGGATGGCCTGAAAACGACGGCGATCCATGGCGACAAGAGCCAGCCGGCGCGCCTGGAGGCGCTCGACGATTTCAAGGCGGCCAAGGTACAGGTGATGGTGGCGACCGACGTCGCCGCGCGCGGGCTCGACATCGACGACCTGCCTCTGGTCATCAACTACGAATTGCCTTACGTACCCGAAGACTATATCCACCGCATCGGCCGGACCGGCCGTGCCGGGGCGAGCGGCGAAGCGATTTCATTCTGCTCGCCCGACGAGGAAAGGCTGCTGACCGAAATCGAGCGGATGCTCAAGCGGTCGATTCCGGTCGCCTCCGCCGAGGGCATCCCGGCCGCACGCGCGCCGGCCCACGCCGAGCGCGCACCGGCGCACGCCGGCCGTGAATCACACGCATCGCGTGAGCCGCGCCCCGTGCGCGAGCCGCGCCTTCCTCGCGAAGCCAGGCCGGCAAAGCCGCCGCGCGAGCCTGCTGCCGAGACGCCCCCGGCGCGGCGCGACCACGCCGTCGACGACACCCGCAATCCCGATCAGCCGCCGATCGAGCGTGCGACAGGCAAACAGAACGGCTCGGGAACGCTGGCGCCCTCCTCGCATAGCCGGCCGGGATTGCGCAAATCGCATCCGATCCCCGCTCTGCTGATGAAACGCTCGGCAAGCGAGCCGGAAAAGGTCTAGGGTCTAACGCTTTTCGCGCCCCTTGGCTTCGTCGCGGCCGCCGATCAGGCCGAGGCGCACATACACCGGTCGCGCCGCCGCCCGCAGGCCCGGCAGAGCGCGCCAGAACACCAGCAGCGCGGCAAGACAGAGGACGGCGTTCAGTGAGAACGCGACGTCCTCGCCCGCGTAGCGCGCGATCGCCCCGCCCATCAGGTTGCCGAACGGCAGCGCGCCCAGAAACGCCATCGTGTAAAGGCTCATGACGCGGCCGCGCTTGTCATCGTCGACCAGCGTCTGCACCAGTGTCTGTATCGACGCCTGGGCGGCGATCAACCCGGCGCCGAGCACGATCAGCAAGGGCAGCGCGAGCGAGAAGCTCGACGCATGCGCGAACGCGAGCATCGCCAGCGACGCGCAGGCGCCCGCGATCAGGATCACGCGGTCGAGGCCGCGCGTTGTACGCCGGCTCGCGAGATAAAGCGCCGACAGCAACGCCCCGGTTCCCGCCGAGGAAAGCAGGATGCCCAGCGTGCGCGCGCCACCGCCGAAGACGTCCTTGGCGAACACCGGCATCAAGGTCGAATAGGTGCCTATCGTGCCGCTGATCGCCGCGATCAGCAGCAGGCCGGCGCGGATCGGCGCGAACCCGAACGCACTGCGCACGCCCTCCAGCCAGCTGTGCAGCAACCCTCGCGGCGGCGGCGCCGGCGGCCTCGCCGGCCACCGCATCATCGCCAGCGCGAGCAGCACCGCGCCGAACGACAGCGCGTTCAGACCGAAGCAGAGCGCTTCGCCGACCGCGGCGATCAAAAGGCCGGCCAGCGCAGGGCCGACGACGCGCGCGCAATTGATCAGCAGCGAGTTGAGCGCGATGGCGTTCGGCAATTCGCTGCGGTGCTCGACCAGCCGCGCGATCATCGCGTGCCGCAGCGGGATGTCGAACGCCGACGCACAGCCAAGTACCATCGCGAGCGCGGCGACATGCCAGACGGCGACCACACCCGTCGCGGCGAGGACGGCCAGCGTCGCCGCCTGTGCCAGCATCATCGACTGCGTGATCAGCAGCGCGCGGCGGCGGTCGACGCGGTCGGCGAGCACACCGGCGACCGGCGCGATGAACAGCACGGCGATGTACTGGCAGAACGTGACGAAGCCCAGCAGCAGCGCCGAGCCCGACAGCCGGTAGGTCAGCCACGACATCGCCACCTGTTGCAGCCAGGTGCCGATCAGCGACAGGCCCTGGCCGAAAAAGAACAAGCGGTAGTTGCGGTGCGCGAGCGCGCGAAAGGTCTGAAGCCGGGGCATCGACGGTCAGTAAACGATTCGCAGCGCTCGCAGCGGGATTGCGCCACACCGCTCCGGCAAAAATCGCGGCAGAATCAAGCGCGAAGTCGCTCGAGTTGAATGCGCAGCTTCTCCAGCGTGGATTCGAGACCGGCAAGACGCGCCCGCTCCTGCGCGACGACCGCGGCCGGCGCGCGATCGACGAAGCCGGCGTTGGCCAGCTTCGGCTTGAGCCGCGCGATTTCCCCCTCGTGCTTGGCGATGTCCTTGCCGATGCGCTCGCGCTCGACCGCAGGGTCGATCTTGATGTCGAGCATCACGTGTAGCCGATCGACGATCTGGACCGGCAGATCGGATCGCGGAAACTCGGTGACAATGCGCGCGTCGGAGAGCTTCGCCAGCGCCTTCAGGTAGTCTAGCAATGCGCCCGCCCCCACGCCGGCGACATCCCCGGCGATCAACGCCGCCACCCGCGCGGCCGGAGAAACGTTCATCTGGCCGCGCAACGAACGGCAGGATTCGACGAGCTCCATCAGCGTGACGATCGCGGTACTCGCCTTGGGATCGAGCTTGGCGAAGTCGGGCTGGGGAAAACGCTGAAGCGAAATCGAATCGCCGTGCTTGCCGGCGAGCGGCGCGAGCGTTTGCCAGAGCTCTTCGGTGATGAACGGGATGAGTGGGTGAGCAAGCCTGAGCGCGGTTTCCAGCACGCGGACGAGCGTGCGCCGCGTGCCGCGCTGCGCAGCCTCGTCGGGATTCGCGAGATCGACCTTGGCGAGCTCAACGTACCAGTCGCAGTACTTATTCCAGACAAACTCGTAGATGGCCTTGGCCGCGAGGTCAAATCGGTACGCTGCAAGCTGCTCGTTGACTTCCTGTTCCGCGGTCTGCAGCTCGGCGACGATCCATCGGTCGGCGAGCGAATACGATACCGGCGCCGCATCGTCGAGCCCGACGTCCTTGCCATCGACGTTCATCAGCACGAACCGCGTCGCGTTCCACAGCTTGTTGCAGAAATTGCGATAGCCTTCGCAGCGCGACAGATCGAAATTGAGCGTGCGGCCGAAGGTCGCGAGGCTCGCGAAGGTGAACCGCACCGCGTCGGCGCCGAATGCCGGTATGCCGTTCGGGAACTGCTTGCGCGTGCGC
>DATASF010000107.1:0-1878 GCA_036269335.1 Casimicrobiaceae bacterium | reverse complement strand
AGCAGGGTCTGGGCGACGCCTTGCAATTCGCGCGCTTCGTCGCGCCGCTGGCGAGGGCAGGCGCCCGCTGCATCGTTTACTGTCCGCCAGCGCTGGCGCCGCTGCTTGCCACGGCTCCCGGCGTCGCGCAAACGGTGACCGCCACGGACCACCTGCCGGATTACGACGCGCATCTGCCGCTGCTATCCTTGCCGAGGCTGCTCGGCACGACGGTCGACGCCATACCGGCGGACGTTCCCTATATCAGCGTTGCGCCGGAGCGGCGTGCCGCGGCTCGCGCCTTGCTCCACGCATCGCCGCGACGGCTGAACGTCGGCATCGTCTGGACCGGCAATCCGGCCAATCCGAGCAACCGTATCCGCTCAGCGTCTCTCGACGCGCTCGATCCGCTGTTCGAAGTCGAAGGCATCGACTGGTATTCGCTGCAGCAGGGATGCACCGCCGCCGAATTCACTGCAGCCGCGCGCCAGGCGCGCTTGCGGCCGCTGCCCGACGACTGGGCGCTGGTCGACACCGCCGCGTTGATCGCCGAGCTCGACCTGGTGATCAGCGTATGCACCAGCATCGCCCATTTGTCGGGGGCGCTCGGCCGCCCTACCTGGACGATGCTCGCCTGTGCCGCCGACTGGCGCTGGTTGCTGGGGCGAGCCGACAGCCCGTGGTATCCGACGATGCGCCTTTTCCGGCAACCGCATCCGCGCGACTGGAACGCCGTGGCCCGATCGATCGCCTCCGAGCTGCGCGAGCTGGTCTCGGCGTTGAGCGCCACCGACTGATGATGTCCGGACGCACCGCGCGGACGAGGACGTGAGCGATTCCGATGCCGGCGCCGCATTGCGCGACGCGCGCGCCGCCTGGCAACGCGGCGATGCCGCTGCTGCCGAATCGCACAGCCGGCGCGCGATCGAGCTCGATGCCCACGACGGTCGCAGCTGGACGATGCTCGGCGTCGTGCTGCGCCAGCGCGATCCCGCGGAAGCCGAAGCGGCGCTGCGCCGCGCCGCGGTGATCGGTCCGCGCGATCCCGACGCGCACTTCCATCTCGGCAATCTGCTGCGCGAGCAAGGGCGTTTCGCGGCGGCGATCGAATCGTACGAGCGCGCGCTCGCCGTCGCCCCCGATCATCCGAGCCTGCTCAACAATTACGCTCTCGCGCTCGATGCGGCTGGCGCGGGCGGACGCGCCCAGGCGATCTACCGCCGCATACTGGAAACCCGGCCCGACCACCGCCAGGCGCTGCGCAACCTCGCGCATTCGCTTTGCTCCGCGCGCCGTTTCGGCGAGGCCGCCACGCATTGCGCGCACTATCTGAGGCTTCATCCGGAGGGCGATGCGCGCTTGTGGATCGATCAGGGCATCTGCCAGCACGCTTTGGGCGACGACGCTGCGGCGGAGGCGAGCTTCCGCCGGGCACTCGCGCTCGCGCCTGACGATGCGGTCGCGCAGACCAACCTGGCGTCGGTATTGATCGATCGCGGCGACTTCGCCGCCGCCGAGCCAGCGCTATCCGCTGCTGTCGCCAGCGATCCGCAGTTTCTTTACGCGCGTGCGCTGCTCGCCTATTGCCGTCAGCATCTTTGCTCCTGGGACGGGCTCGCTGCGCTGCATGCGCGGGTGGTGCGCGGCATCGAGCAGGACGAGAGCGCGGTGGTCAACGCTTTCGCCGCGCTGTCGGTCCCGATGTCGGCGGCCAATCAGCTGCGCGCCGCGCGTCGCTGGGCGCAAAGCATCGCCCCGTCCGAGCCTGTCGCGGCGCCTGCGCCGCGTTCGCGTGGGTCAGTATTGCGGTTGGGCTATGTCTCGTCCGACTTTCGCACCCATGCCGTTGCCTTCCTGGCGACTGAAGTCTGGGAACGACATGACCGCGCCCGGTTCGAA
>DATASF010000106.1:0-79117 GCA_036269335.1 Casimicrobiaceae bacterium | reverse complement strand
ATCGTCTCGATGATCACATTGCGATTGACGTCGTCGCGGCGCACGCGAAAGATCGACGAGCCGCCCATGCCGTCGAGCGGCTTCAGGATGACGTCGGCGTGCTCGTCGATGAAGCCGGCGATGAGCTCGGCATCGCGCGTGACCAGCGTCGGAACGGTGAACTGGGGGAACTCGGCAATCGCCCACTTTTCGTTGTGGTCGCGTATCGCGCGGGGGCCGTTAATGACGTACGCGCCTTCGTGCTCGGCCGCCTCGAGCAGATAGGTCGAGTAGACATACTCCATGTCGAACGGCGGGTCCTTGCGCATCAATACTGCGCCGAACGAGGCAAGCGGCCGCGTTTGGGCTTCCGCGGCGCGGTACCAGTCGTGGTCGTCGGCGGTGACTTCGACGCGACGCAGGCGCGCCTGCGTCACCGCGGCCCGCCAGAAAAGCTCGCGGGGCTCGGCCAGATAGATCGCGTGCCCGCGCGCCTGCAGGGCACGCATCATCGCGACGCTCGTGTCCTTGTAGGCCTTCAGCCCTTCGGGCGGATCGATGATGAATGCACATTCCATCGGCGTTTCTCTGAGCACGGGCGCCGGTTCGGGGGCGCCCATCGTACCGTAAATCAGCAGTCCCGGAAGGCGGGCGCGCCGTTGCGCGTGGCTCGCAGCGGACGATTTTATTAGGCGCGTTCATGCCTGTTTGAGCCGGCGCCGTCTCGCCTTATCATGTTGAATCCTCGACCCAAAAGTCATCCCTGGTCAAAATAGGTATTTTTGAGCATATGAACGGACACGTGGCTGCGCCATGAGCAGCCTTCCCACGGCGCTGGCCGAGGCCTGGCGTCTCATCGCATCGCTCGATCCGAAGCTGGGCGATATCGTGGCCCTTAGTCTGCAGGTCAGCCTGACGGCGGTCGCGATTGCCAGTGTGTTCGGCCTGCCGCTCGGCGCGCTGATCGCCGTCAGCCGCTTTCCCGCCCGCAGGACGACGATCGTCCTGCTGAACGCGCTGATGGGACTGCCGCCGGTGGTGGTCGGGCTGCTGGTCTATCTCCTGCTGTCGCGGGCCGGCCCGCTCGGCGCGCTCGGGCTGCTGTTCACGCCGGCAGCGATGGTGATCGCGCAGTCGATCCTGATCACGCCCATCATCGCCGCGCTGACCCGCCAGGTCGTCGAGGATGCGTGGCTCGAATACCGCGAACAGCTTCGCTCGCTGGGCGAAACCCGGCTCGGTGCGGTCACGACCTTGCTCTGGGACCTTCGCTTTTCGCTGGTCACGATCGTGCTCGCCGGATTCGGGCGGGCCGCTGCCGAAGTCGGTGCGGTGATCATCGTCGGCGGCAACATCGACGGTGTCACCCGCGTGATGACCACGGCGATCGCGCTCGAGACCAGCAAGGGTGACTTGCCGCTGGCGCTGGGCCTCGGCTTCATCCTCGTGATGATCGTGGTAGCGCTGAACGCGGCGGCCTATTGGGTCAAGGAAGCCGCGCAACGGCGATACGGATGATGGCGACGACCGACATACGCGCGTCGACGTCATTGTTGCCGCTGCGCCTGGACGGGGTCGTCTTCGCCGTCGGCGGACGGCGCATCATCGACCGGGTCAGCCTGACGATCGCCGCCGGACCGCGCACCGTGATCGTCGGCCCGAACGGCGCGGGCAAGAGCGTGTTGCTGCGCCTGTGTCACGGCTTGCTCCAGCCCTCCGAAGGCTCGATCCAATGGAACTCGACCGAGATCCCCGGCGCGCCGCGCCGGCAGGCGATGGTTTTCCAGCGCCCGATGCTGTTGCGCCGCTCGGCGATAGCGAATGTCGCGTACGCGCTCGGGGTCGCAAAGGTGCCGCTCGGGTCGCGGATCGCGCGCGCCCGCGAAGCGCTGCGCAAGGTCGGGCTCGAATCGCAGGCCGCGCACCCGGCGCGCGTCCTGTCCGGCGGCGAGCAGCAGCGGCTCGCGCTGGCTCGCGCCTGGGCGTTGCAGCCCGAAATCATTTTTCTCGACGAACCGACGGCGAGCCTCGATCCGGGTGCCACGCACGAGGTCGAGAACGTCATCCAGGCGATGGTGGATGCGGGCACCAAGATCGTGCTGGTGACGCATAACCTCGGTCAGGCGCGCCGGATGGGCGACGAGATCCTGTTCCTGCACCAGGGACGGATGGCCGAGCGTGCGAGCTCCGACACATTTTTCAGACACCCGCAGTCCGACGAAGCGAGACGCTTCCTCGAAGGAGAATTGCCATGGTAGTCGCCCGCCGCATCTGCCTGTTCGTCCTGCTGACGATTGCCGCGTTCGCCGCGGTCGCGCAGGAACGTTTCATCACCGTCGCCTCGACGACTTCCACCGAACAATCCGGATTATTCGGCTACCTGTTACCAATCTTCGAAACCAAGACCGGCGTCAAGGTCCATGTCGTGGCGCTCGGCACCGGGCAGGCGCTCGACGTCGCCCGGCGCGGCGACGCCGACGTCGTGTTGGTGCACGCGCGGTCGGCGGAGGAGAAATTTCTCGCCGAAGGCGAAGGGGTCAAGCGCTTTCCGGTCATGTACAACGACTTCGTGCTGATCGGTCCGAAAAGCGATCCCGCAAAGGTCGGCGGCGGCAAGGATATCGTCGTTGCGCTGCAAAAACTCGGAGCCGCGCACGCACCGTTCGTGTCGCGCGGAGATCGCAGCGGCACGCATATCGCGGAGCTTGCGCTGTGGAAAGTCGCGGGCATCGACATCGACAAAAGCAAAGGGCCCTGGTACCGCGATGTCGGCCAGGGGATGGGGCCGGCGCTCAATACTGCCGCGTCGATGAACGCCTACATCCTCTCCGACCGCGGCACCTGGCTGGCATTCAGGAATCGCAGCGACCTCACGATACTCGTCGAGGGCGACAAGCGGCTGTTCAACCAGTACGGCGTAATGCTGGTCGATCCCCTCAAGCATCCGAACGTGAAAAAGGAGCTGGGACAGCAGTTCGTCGACTGGCTGATCTCGCCCGATGGGCAGACGGCTATCGCAGGCTACAAGATCGACGGCGAGCAGTTGTTCTATCCGAATGCCGGCGACCGCGACGCATGAGCCTCGAGCAAGTCCAAGGGCAGCCAAATTGTCGAGCGTTATATACCACGGTATATTACTGTTCCGCTTCGCACGTCCTGGATCAACCATGCGGCAGCGACTGGCATCGATCGCCGTCGTGCTCGGCCTGACACTGGCAGCGCTGCCGATCGCGCCAGCCCGCGCCGCCGATCTTCTCGTCTTCGCCGCTGCCAGCCTCAAGGAAGCGCTGGACGAGCTGGTCGGCGGGTTCCAGGCCGACAAGAGCAGCCAGGTCGTCGTCTCGTACGCGGCAAGCAATGCGCTGGCGAAGCAGATCGCGGCCGGTGCGCCTGCCGATGTCATCCTGTCCGCCGATATCGACTGGATCGACTACCTCGATCAGCGAAAGCTTCTCCGGCCGGGAACGCGCGTCGATCTGCTGCGCAACCGACTGGTGCTGATCGCGCCCGCGGATTCGCGTACGTCGCTGCGCATAGCCCGAGGCTTTGGCCTTGTCACCGCCCTTGGCGGTGGGAGGCTCGCCATGGCCAATCCCGAAAGCGTCCCGGCCGGGAAGTATGGCCGCGACGCGCTGCGGTCGCTCGGTGTATGGGCCGACGTCGAACCGCATACCGCACGCGCGGAAAACGTCCGCGCCGCGCTGCTGCTGGTCGCGCGCGGCGAGGCGCCTTTCGGCATCGTCTACGCGACCGACGCACTTGCCGAACCGAAGGTCCGCGTAGTCGATACGTTTCCCGAGGATACCCACGCGGCGATCGTCTACCCGGTCGCGATCGTCGCAAGCAGCCGCTCGCCGAATGCGCAGCGGTTCGTCGACAGCCTGGCGTCGCCCGCGGCGCGAGCCGTCTGGGCGCGACACGGCTTCACGATGGCGAAATAGCCGACATCGTGCCGAGTGACGTCGAGTTCGGCATTATCGTACTGAGCCTGAAGGTGGCGCTGGTTGGCGTCGCCTGCAGCCTGCCTCCGGCGATTTTTTTCGCCTACCTGCTCGCGCGCGCCGAATTTCCCGGCAAGACGGTGCTCGATGCGCTCGTTCACCTGCCGCTTGTGCTCCCGCCGGTCGTCGTCGGATTCGCCCTGCTGCTGCTCTTCGGCAACAAGGGTGTTCTCGGCGAATGGCTGGCCGACTGGTTCGGGATCGTGTTCGCGTTTCGCTGGACCGGTGCGGCGCTCGCCGCGGCCATCATGGGCTTTCCGTTGATGGTTCGGGCGATACGCCTGTCGATCGCCGCCATCGACCGCCGGCTCGAAACCGTCGCGCGCACGCTGGGCGGATCGCGCGCGTGGGTGTTCGCATCGATCACGCTGCCGCTGGCGCTGCCCGGCATCGTCACCGGCGCGCTGCTGTCGTTCGCACGGAGCCTCGGCGAGTTCGGCGCGACGATCACTTTCGTGTCCAACATTCCGGGCGAGACCGAAACGCTGCCGCTGGCGATCTATACGTTCGTGCAGACGCCAGGCGGAGATGCGCAGGCGCTGCGCCTGTCGGTTTTCGCCGTGGTTCTGTCGATCGCGGCGCTGATCGCGTCGGAATGGCTGACGCGGCGATCACGCAGCGTGGCAGGCGCCCATGATCGCCGTTGACATCGAGCAGCGGCTGGGCACGTTCGAGCTCGAGGTCGCGTTCACCGCCGACTCGCCCATCGTCGGGCTGTTCGGCCGCTCGGGATCGGGCAAGACCAGCGTCGTCAACGCGCTCGCGGGTACCAGCCGCCCTCGGCGCGGAAGCATCGTCATCAACGGCGAAACGCTGTTCGACAGCGCTCGCGGCATCGACCTTCCGCCGGACAAGAGACGCCTCGGCTACGTATTCCAGGACGGATTGCTTTTCCCGCACCTCGACGTCGAGTCCAACCTGCTTTACGGGTTGCGGCGCGCGCCGGCTGCCGCGCGTGTCATCGATCCGGCACACGTCATCGGGCTGCTCGGGCTCAAGTCACTGCTAGGTCGAATGCCCGACAAGCTCTCCGGCGGCGAAAAGCAGCGGGTGGCGATCGGCCGGGCGCTGCTCGCGCAGCCGCGATTGCTGCTGATGGACGAGCCGCTCGCCTCGCTCGACGTGCCGCGCCAGAGCGAGGTCCTACGCTATATCGAACAACTGCGCGACGATCTGCATATCCCGATCGTATACGTCAGCCACGCGGTCGGCGAGATCACGCGCCTGGCCGACACCGTCGTCCTGCTCGCCGACGGCAAGGCGCTGGCTTACGGTCCGGTCGACGAGGTGATGGGGCGAATCGACCTGCGCCCGCACACCGGCAGGTACGAGTCGGGGTCGGTGCTCGAGACCGTCGTTGCCGCGCACGATCTTGCGTACGGTCTGACGACGCTGCGCTTCGACGGCGGCGAGCTGATCGTGCCCAATGTCGAGGCGCTGATCGGAGAAAGGGTCCGGGTCCGCATTCGCGCCCGCGACGTTTCGCTCGCACTCGCGCGTCCGGCGGGCTTGAGCGTGCTCAACGTGCTGCCGGCGACGGTGGCTGCGATCACCGCCGAAGAGGGCCCGATCGTCGACGTGCAGCTGCGCGTGGGACAGGCGCCGCTGACCGCACGCATCACCCGCCGCTCGGTGCACGAGCTCGCGTTGCGCGAAGGCCAGCAGGTGCATGCTTTGATCAAGGCCGTATCGCTCGACCGGCGCAGCGTCGGTTACGCCTAGCGTTACTAGCCGGCGAGCTTTCGCATCAGTGCGCGGATGTCTGCCGCGCCGGAGCGCGCGGCGCGCCGCTCTATCCGGCGGTAGCGCTCGACCACTTCGCCGCCGAGCGGTGTCAGGCGGGCGCCGCCGCCGCGCCTGCCGCCGGCTTCCGCCGCGACCAGCGGGCTCCGGAAGCACCGATTCATCGTGTCGACCAGAAGCCACGCGCGGCGGTACGACATGCCGAGCGAGCGCGCCGCCGCAGTGATCGATCCGGTCGCGTCGATCGCCTCGAGCAGGTCGATCTTGCCCGGTCCGACGGCGATGTCGTCGCCGCGGCGGATGCGCAAGCGAAACTCGGTGCGAAGCTTCATCGCCGACTGCGGCCGGCGTTTCTCACTCCACCGTCACCGACTTCGCGAGGTTCCGCGGCTTGTCGACGTCGGTGCCGCGCAGCACGGCCGTGTGGTAAGCGAGGAGCTGAAGCGGAATCGTATGCACTATCGGCGATAGCAGTCCGGCATGCTCGGGCAGGCGCAGGACGTGAATGCCATCGCTCGACGGAATGTGGCTGTCGGCGTCGGCGACCACGTAGAGCTCGCCGCCGCGAGCGCGCACTTCCTGCAGGTTCGACTTGAGCTTTTCCAAGAGCGCGTCGTTCGGCGCGATCGCAACGACCGGCATGTTGGCGTCGACCAGCGCCAGCGGGCCGTGCTTCAGCTCGCCGGCCGGATAGGCCTCGCCGTGGATGTACGAGATTTCCTTCAGCTTCAGCGCGCCTTCCAGCGCAATCGGATAGTGCAGGCCGCGCCCGAGAAAAAGCGCGTTTTCCTTTTTGGCGAAACGTTCGGCCCAGGCGATGATCGACGGCTCGAGCGCGAGCACCGCCTGGATTGCCGCCGGCAGATGGCGCAGCGATTGCAGCCAGCGCGCTTCCTGCGCGGCGTCGAGCCGCCCGCGCTGCTTGGCCAGCGTCAGTGTCAGCAGGAACAACGCCGTCAGCTGCGTGGTGAACGCCTTGGTCGAGGCGACGCCGATCTCGACGCCCGCGCGGGTCAGGTAGGTGAGCGCGGTCTGACGCACCATCGAGCTCGTCGGGGCGTTGCAGATGGCCAGCGTGTGGCGATGCCCGAGCGCTTTGGCGTGCTTCAGCGCCGACAAGGTGTCCGCCGTCTCGCCCGATTGCGAAATGACGACGACCAGCGCGTCGGGATTCGGCACGCTGTCGCGATAGCGGTATTCGCTGGCGATTTCGGCCTGTGCCGGGATACCGGCAACGGCCTCGAGCCACAGCTTGCCGACCATGCCCGAGTAGTAGCTGGTGCCGCAGGCGAGCACGCGCACCTCGTTGACGCCGGCGAAGACCTCGGCTGCCGCGGCCCCGAACAGCTCGGGCCCGATGCCACCGACGCTCTCCAGCGTGTCGGAGATCGCGCGCGGTTGCTCGAAGATCTCCTTCTGCATGAAATGGCTGTATGGGCCGAGCTCGACCGCATCCCCCGAGGTCTTGACCGTCACCACGTCGCGCGCGACGCGCACGCCGGCGGCATCGAAGATCGCGTAGCCCTCGCGTCCGATGTCGGCGATGTCGCCTTCCTCGAGATAGACGACGCGCCGGGTCACCGGCGCCAGTGCGCTCGCGTCCGACGCCAGGAAGTGATCGCGCTCGCCGACGCCGACCAGCAG
Organism: Casimicrobiaceae bacterium; assembly: GCA_036269335.1. Lineage (GTDB taxonomy): Bacteria > Pseudomonadota > Gammaproteobacteria > Burkholderiales > Casimicrobiaceae > PALSA-1003. The sequence continues at coordinate 71,750 of DATASF010000106.1, read as the reverse complement.
CGGAGAGCCGGCGCGGGCGCCGACGACGCGACCCGGCTCGCGCGTGGTCATCGCGGCGATCGCGTACGCGCCCTGAAACTCGGCGACCGCCTTGGTCACGGCAGCCAGCAGGTCGCCGTCGTAATGCGCGTGGATCAGGTGCGCGATGACCTCGGTGTCGGTCTGGGTGACGAACGCGTATCCCTGCTGCTGCAGCCGTGCGCGCAGCGGCTCGAAGTTCTCGATGATCCCGTTGTGCACGACCGCGATTTCGCCGCTGCTGATGTGCGGGTGCGCGTTGGCGGAGGTCGGCGCGCCGTGCGTCGCCCACCGCGTATGCGAGATGCCGGTGTTGCCGGAGATGTGCGTCGCGTTCGCCTGCGCCGCGAGATCCGCGACGCGCGCCGTGCTGACCAGCCGATGCAGGCCGCCGTTGATGACCGCGAGCCCGGTGGAGTCGTACCCCCGGTACTCGAGCCGGCGGATGCCCTCGATCAGGATTGGAACGACGTTATCGCGCGCGACCGCGCCGACGATGCCGCACATTTTTCTAGTCCTTGGCTTTCTTCCGCGGGCGCTGGTAGCCCGCTTTGCTGGTCTGGGTTTTCTCGTTGATTGCGAGGACGCCGGCTTCGACGTCGCGCCATATCGTCGTGCCGGCGCCTATGGTCGCACCGCGGCCGATGGTGACAGGCGCCACCAGCTGCGTGTCGGAACCGATGTGGACGTCGTCCTCGATCACCGTGCGGTGCTTGTTCGCGCCGTCATAGTTGCAGGTGATCGTGCCGGCACCGATGTTGACGTCGCGGCCGACGCTCGTGTCGCCGACATAGGCCAGGTGATTCGCCTTGCTGCGCTCGCCGACGACGCTGGCCTTCACCTCGACGAAGTTGCCGATGTGGACCTCGTCCGCCAATGTCGTATCGGGCCGGATGCGCGCGTACGGTCCGATGCGGCAGCGCGCTCCGATGTCGGCCCCATCGATGTGGGAATACGGCGCGATCGCCGTCGCCGCGCCGACTTTCGCGTCCCTGAGGATGCTGTGTGCGCCGACGCTGACCGCATCGCCAAGCACCACGTCGCCCTCGAAAATGCAGCCGACGTCGATCGTCACGTCGCGGCCGCAGGCCAGCGTTCCGCGCACATCGATGCGCGCCGGGTCGGCCAGCGTCACGCCGGCATCGAGGAGCGCATCGGCCTGCCCGCGCTGGTAGATCCGCTCCAGTTGCGCCAGGTCGCGCTTGCTGTTGATGCCCAGAGTCTCGTCCGCGCTCGCCGGATGCGTCGTTTCGACCGGGATGCCGTCGGCCACGGCCAGCGCGATCACATCGGTCAGATAATATTCGCCGCCGGCATTGCGATTGCCGATTCTAGGCAGCCAGCGCGCGAACGCGGCGGTCGGCGCCGCCATAATGCCGGTGTTGATCTCCCGGATCGCGCGCTGCTCCGTTGTTGCGTCCTTGTGTTCGACGATCGCCGCGACCTTGCCGTCGGCGCCGCGCACGATCCGTCCGTATCCGGAGGGAGCGTCGAGCTCGACGGTCAGCAGCGAAAGAATGCCTTGCTGCGCGCGCTCGGCGACCTGACGCAAGGTCTCGGCCCGTGCCAGCGGATCGGCGCCGAACATCACCAGCGTCACGCCGTCCGGCGCCAATTCCGACAGCGCGCACTTCAATGCATCGCCGGTGCCGCGCGGCGGATCCTGGCGCGCCCACGTCAAGTCGGCGTCGGCGAATCGCTCGCGCACCTCGCCGCCGGAATCGACGACGCAAATGGCTCGCGGCTCGAGCTTGCGCGCCGTCGACAGCACGTGCGCGAGCAACGGCCGGCCGCCGAGGGGCTGCAGCACCTTGGGCAGCGCCGAACGCATCCGCTTTCCCTGTCCTGCGGCAAGAATGGCGATTTGCAGCGACGATTGCATCAGGCAGGAATTATCGCATTTTGCACGGCGCGCCGGCATCCCGCGCCGCGACGGAGCAATGCGTGTCGCACGCCCTGTGCGATACATGCGAAAATGCGTGCATACCGCTGATCTCTGCGCGACGCGCCGACGATCGTCTCGGAGACTGTTGGATCGCGACACGCGTCCGCAAATGACCGTCATTGCCGTATTCAACCAGAAGGGCGGCGTCGGGAAGACGACGACTGCGCTGAATCTTTTGGCCGGCCTGGCGCAGATGAAGCAGCGGCCGCTCGCCATAGATCTCGATCCGCAGGCGCACCTTTCCGGCATATTCGGGGTGCGGCCGCGGCTGGCCGACGATACCGTCTATTCGTTTTTCACGCGGCAACGCCAGCTTGCCGACGTCACCGAGATCGCCGCCAGCGGCGTCATGGTCTGTCCGGGCCACCTCGACCTGTCCAAGCTCGACACGATCCTGGGTAAAGGGGTCAACGTGGTAACGCGGCTGCGGACGGCGCTGCGCGCACCGGGCGTCGTCCCGGGGCCTGTCGTCATCGACTGCTGTCCGTTGTTGGGCGTACTGTCGCTGAACGCGATTTTCGCCTGCGATCTTGTGATCGTCCCCGTTTCCGCCGACTACCTGGCGCTGCAGGGCGCTCAGCAGGTCGAACGCGCGCTCAATGCGCTGGAGCCGGTGTTCAAGTCGCGGCTCCCGCGGCGCTACCTGCTGACGCGATTCGATGCGCGGCGCAACATGAGCTCGGAAGTCGCCGACCTGATGGCGATGGCCTTCCGCCCCGAGGAGATTTGCGCGACAAGGATTGCCGAAAACGTGAGCCTGGCGGAAAGTCCGGCACGACAGCTCGACGTGTTCCGCTACGCGCCGGCAAGCGCCGGTGCGCGCGACTACAAGGCACTGCTGGACGAGTTAGTGGCTGCCGGATTTGCGTAGCATCGAGCGCGCGATCGTCGGCACGCCCATCGCTGCGTCGGTATTGCTGATGATGCTGATGACACCTTCGATGTCCATCGGATCGCCGCGGCGGACCGCCTCGCTGTTGCAGCTGATGACCTGGCAGTGATGGTACATCTGCCGCAGCCGGCGTTCCGCGTCTTCGCGATTCGCCGCCATGATGCAGATGTTGTCCACGCGCTGACCGCTGCGCGTGCGAATGTTGAAGCCGAAACGCGTCATCACTTCCCTCCGTTTCGATCGCCTGCGCGTTCTTCCGCGCGCTATCCAAGGCGCCGCGGATCCCGGGCGTCGGGGTTGCCATCATACGCTCGACTTGCGATGCAAATATCGTACCGAGATTGGGCGTGTGCGATACATCGGACCCCTTTGGCAGCCCGCATTGGGCGGGCTTTGTCGCCGGATGGCGACGCTAGCGTTTGCGCCATTGCGGCAAATTGAAAGTGACCGCTCACACCTGTAAGTTTTTGCTCGCTTGCCGATTCGCTCTTGTGCAGTACGACGCCATCGCCGTGTTGTGCCGCCTGCCGTCAGTAACGTCGGGCTTGCGCGCATTGAAGGGCCCCGCGAGCCGGCGCACAATCGCGTCCACCTGAAGCGCCGGAGAGATCGATGTTTTGTGCGCAGTGCGGCCAGCTCGTCGCCGAAGGGATGAAATTCTGCCCGCATTGCGGCGCCCCGGTGGTGCCGGTGGTGCGCAACGTCGCAAAGCCGACGAGCGAATCCGAGGTAACCGCGGACCCCGCGCCGCAGCCGGAACCCCTGATGGGCGATGCCGGCGCGACCGCCACCGGCGTGTTTGCGCGAGTCAAAGCGATCCTGCTGATGCCGTCGGCGACCTGGCCGGTGATCGCCGCCGAGCCTTCGGCTGCCGGCGCGATTTATGGTCGCTACGTCGCGCCGCTGGCTGCGATCGGCGTCGTCGCCGCGTTGATCGGCCACACGGTCATCGGGTACAACGTTCCGCTGCTCGGCCACATGCGGATTGGCATCGTCGCCGGGCTGGGCGAGGCTATCCTCGGCTATCTCCTGTCGTTCGTCAGCGTGTTCGTGATCGCCTGGCTGGTCGACGTGCTGGCGCCGACCTTCGACGGACAGCGCGACCCGCTGCGCGCGCTCAAGCTGACGGCGTACAGCTACACGCCGGCGTGGGTCGCCGGCGTCCTGCAGCTCGTTCCGGCGCTGGGCGTGCTCGCGCTGCTGGCCGGATGCTACGGCTTGTACCTGCTCTATCTGGGCTTGCCGGTGCTGATGCGCTGTCCGCAAGAGAAATCGCTCGGCTACACGATCGTTCTGATCCTGTGCGCGATCGTCGTCTCGGTGGCCATAGGGGTGTTGAGCACCTGCGCTGTCACCGGCCTGGGCCTGGCCGGGATCGGCGCGATGAGCCCGCTTGGTACCGCCGACAGCGGCGTGACGACGGACGCCGGCGGCGTGATCGCCGGCATATTCGGCGGCAAGTCCGACGCCGACAAGGCTCGCGTCAGCGAGGCCTTGTCGCAACTGCAGAAGATCGGCGAAGACGCGCAAAAGGCAAACCATCGCGGCGCACCGGATCCCAAGGCGGCCGCCGACATGACCGCCGCGTTGAACGCCGTCGGCGCGATCGTTTCAGGCGGGAAAGACGTCGAGCCCGTCGACTTCCGCAAGCTCAGAGAAATGCTGCCCGAGACCTTGGCCGGCATGAAACGCGTCGATGCCACCGGACAGAGCGGCGAGGCGATGGGCATCAAGGGCTCGAGCGCGACGGCGCGCTATACCGACGGGTCCGGCGCGTCGCTGAACGTCGACATTTCCGACATGGGCTCGCTTGCGGGGTTGGCCGGCCTCGCATCCCGCTTCGATCCCAGCATGGAAAAGGAAACCGAGACCGGTTACGAACGGACCAGCAAGGTCAACGGCCAGATCGTCCACGAGCGCTACGATCGCCGCGCGAAGAACGGCGAGATCAGCATCATCCTGGCCGAACGTTTCAATGTCGCGGTGCGCGGCAACGGCGTCGATGCCGCGACGCTGCAGGGCGCGATCAAGCAGATCGACATGGCCGGGCTCGTCGCGCTGGCCAAATAGGCCGGGCCCCGCGCAGCTTGCCCTTCAGCGCGCCGCGAGCAGATGCGCTGCCAGCTCGGCGAATCCGGCGCCGGATTCGCCTTCGGTGACGTAGGCCGGGGGCGTGGCGATGCGACCGGCGAACGCGCGCACATTGGACACGCCGACCGCGTAGGGGAAGTGCTCGAACATCGGCGCGTCGTTCGGCGAATCGCCGACAAAAACGAACCGGTCGCGCTCGGCGTCGACGTCGATGCCGAACTCGTCGCTGAGCAAGGTTCGGGTCATCGCGAGCTTGTCGTAGGCGCCGAACCAGCCGTTGACGTGGATCGAGCTCATCTTGGCGGTCATGCCCGCCGCGCGCATCAGCGCCATGATCCGGTCGATGGCCTCGTCCGACAGGCGCGGCACGTCCTCGCAGAAGTCGATCGCGAGATCGCTTTCGCGGTACGGCTGGTCGGACGCGAGGGCGGCGCCGGGCACCTCGCGCAGGATGGTCTCGGCGACTTCGGCCAGTCGCCGCCGATTGGCCGCGCGCTCGGCCTCGGTCGCGACGTAGCGTCTGCGCAGCCTGCGTGCGCCCCGATCGTAAAACATGTACAGCGCGCCGTTCTCGCCGACGACCGCGTCGACCGGCCACATGCGCGCGATGTGATCGCACCAGCCCGCCGGACGTCCGGTGATCGGTATCAGCAGCAGTCCCGCCGCATGCAGCTTTTCCATCGCCGCGTAGGCTTCGGCGGTGATCTTGCCGGCGGTCGACAACGTATCGTCGATGTCGGCCAGCACGCCGCGCATGGCGGCGCGCGGCGCGACCGGCATCGCGGCCAGCGGCCGCATCGCCGCGCTCAAACCCGCCCGCCGCGTTTATGGAGATACGCGGCGACGGCGGCGCGCTCCTCGGCGCGCAAATGAAGTCCGCATTTGGTTCGGCGCCAGAGCACGTCGTCGGCTTCGATCGCCCATTCCTGCGCAACCAGATAATCGACTTCGGCGGCGTAGAGCGTGTGCCCCAAGTGCGCGCCCAGATCGGCCGGGCCGCGAGCATCGCCGAGGATGTGCACCGCGCGCGTGCCATGGCGGCGAGCGAGCGCCGCAAGCAGGCTCGAAGGCAGGCCCGCATAGCGCGCGGCGAGCGCGCGCTCGTACGCCGCGAGCCCGCCGCTCGGCAGATCGCCGCCGGGCAGCGGCTGACGATCGGTCCACGCGGCCTGCATTTGCGGGAAAAAGGTGCGCAGGTGGCCGAGCGCGTGCTCGGCCAGCTTGCGGTAGGTCGTGATCTTGCCGCCGAAGACCGACAACAGCGGCGCGCGTCCGTCCGGGGCGTCGAGCTTGAGCACGTAATCCCGCGTGATCGCCGACGGATCGTCCGAGCCGTCGTCGTAGAGCGGCCGCACGCCGCTGTAGGTCCAGACGATGTCCGAAGCGGCGATTCCACGCGCCAGATAGGCGTTGGCGATCGAGCACAGGTAGTCGATCTCGTCGGCCGAAATATGCGGTGCGTCGTACTCGACGACGGGAACGTCGGTCGTCCCGATAAGCGAGAACTCCTGCTGGAACGGGATGATGAAGACGATGCGCTTGTCGGAATTCTGCAGGATGTAGGCGTGCGGCTCGGGATGCACGCGTGGGACCACGATGTGGCTGCCCTTGACGTGTCTGACGTCGGCACGAATCGAGCCCGGGATTATTTGATCGAGCAGGTCCTTGACCCAGGGCCCGGCGGCGTTGACCATCGCCCGCGCGAGCACATCCTCGCGCCGTCCTGCGCCGTCGACCAGTGTCGCGCGCCACAGGCCGTCCTCGCGACGGGCCGCGGCGAGACGCGTCCGCACGCGGACATCGGCGCCCAGCTCGCGCGCCGCGATCGCATTCAGGACGACCAGTCTCGCGTCGTCGACGCGCGCGTCCGAGTAGACGAAGCCCTTGCGGAACTTGTCTTTGAGACCTGCGCCCCATTTGCTGGCGCGCAGATCGACACCGAACGATGACGGCAGCGTCTTACGGCCGCCGATGTGATCGTACAGTAACAGGCCGGCGCGGATCATCCATGCCGGCCGCAGATGCGGCTCGTGCGGCAGCACGAATTGCAGCGGCTCGATGATGTGTGGCGCGATCCGCAGCAGCACCTCGCGCTCCGAAAGCGATTCAGCGACCAGGCGAAACTCGTAGTGCTCGAGATAGCGCAAGCCGCCGTGGACCAGCTTGGTGCTCCACGACGAGGTATGCGCTGCGAGGTCGTCCTTCTCGGCCAGCAACACCGACAGGCCTCGGCCTGCGGCATCGCGCGCTATGCCGGCGCCGTTGATGCCCCCGCCGATGACGGCAAGATCGTAGGTCGCGGATGGGGTGGTGTTCATTCGGGCTTCGCGGCGCTCGTCATTCTAGCGCAGCGGACGGCCGGCACCGATTGCGCTAAGATCGTGCGTCCTTGAGACCGCCGCCGGGAAACCGATGAACATCGTGCCTGAAGTTGCTTCGCTCAACGCCGAGATGCGCGATTGGAGGCACCACATCCACGCGCATCCGGAAACCGCGTTCGAGGAAACGGCGACGAGCGCCTTCGTCGCAGGCAAGCTCGAAGCGATCGGGCTGGACGTGCATACCGGCCTCGCCAAGACCGGCGTCGTCGGCGTCCTCCGCTGCGGCGGCGGCAATGATGCGATCGGGCTGCGGGCCGACATGGACGCGCTGCACATCGCCGAACGCTCGGGCGTCGCCTACGCGTCACGCCATGAAGGCAGGATGCACGCCTGCGGCCACGACGGCCACACGGCGATGCTGCTCGGGGCCGCCAAGGCGCTGGCCCGGAGACGGCGCTTCGACGGCACCGTCTACTTCATCTTCCAGCCGGCCGAGGAAAACGAAGGCGGAGGCCGGGTGATGGTCGAGGAGGGACTGTTCGACCGGTTTCCGATGCGCGCCGTGTACGGCATGCACAACTGGCCGCGCAAGCCTCTCGGCTCGTTTGCGATGCGGCCCGGCCCGCTGATGGGCGCATACGACATCTTCGAGATCGTCGCGACCGGCAAGGGCGCGCACGCCGCCATGGCGTACATGGGCAAGGACCCGATGCTGTTTGCCGCCCAGGCGATCAACGCGCTGCAGACGATCGTCTCGAGGAACATCCATCCGCTCGCCGCGGGCGTCGTCAGCGTGACGCAGGTGCACGGCGGCGACACCTGGAATGTGATTCCGCAGGAAGTGGTGCTGCGCGGCACCGTCCGCACGTTCGATCCGGCCGTGCAGGACCTGATCGAGCAGCGGATGCGCACGATCGTCGCCGGCGTGGCGGCAACCTTCGAGATGAGCGCGACCGTGCGCTACGAGCGGCGCTACCCGGCGACGGTCAACGCCGAGAACGAGACGCGGCACGCGCTGGCGGCGGCGACGGCGGTCGTCGGCGCCGAGCATGTCGAGACCGATCCGACGCCGGAAATGGGCAGCGAGGATTTCGCGTTCATGCTGCAGGCGAAGCCCGGCTGCTATGTCTGGCTGGGCGCGGGCAGCGGGCCCGACACGCACAATATCCATAGCCCGCAATACGATTTCAACGACCAGGCGCTGGAGATCGGCGCGAGCTACTGGGTGACCCTGGTCGAGCAGCAGCTGGCCGCTGCCGCCGCGCGAAAGGCGGCGTAGACGGCAACGGACTAACCGGCTTCGAGCGCGGCGAGCGTGTGCCGCGCGATCATCGACTCCTCGTCCGTCGGAATCACCCACGCCGAAACGCGGCTGCCTTCGCCGCTGATCCTGGGCCCGCCGGCCGCGTTCGACTGCTCGTCGAGCGTGACGCCGAGCCACTGCGCGTCCAGACAGATCCGCTCCCGGATCGGCGCCGCGTGCTCGCCGATGCCGCCGGTGAACACGATTGCGTCGAGCCCGCCGAGCGCTGCGGCAAGCGAGCCCAGCTCGCGCCTGACCCGGTAGCAGAACAGCGCGATCGCGAACGCCGATTCGGGGTCGTCGCGCGAGAGCAGCGTGCGCATGTCGCTCGAGACGCCGGACACGCCGAGCAATCCCGACTCGTGGTAAAGGAGCCGCTCGATCGCGCGCGCATCCATCTCGAGCTCGTTCAGAAGGTACAGCACGACGCCGGGATCGAGCGAACCGGCTCGGGTCCCCATCAGCAGGCCGTCGAGCGTGGTGAATCCCATCGTGGTGGCGACGCTCTTACCGGCCTTGATCGCGCACATGCTGGCGCCGTTGCCTAGATGCGCCACGACGACCCGCCCGCGCGCCGCCGCGGGATCGAAGCGCCGGAACACGTCGGCGATATATTCGTACGACAGGCCGTGAAAACCGTAGCGGCGAACGCCGCGCCCGGTGACTTCGGGCGGCAAGCCGAATGCACACGCGACCGGCTCCTGCGCGCGGTGAAACGAAGTGTCGAAGCAGGCGATTTGCGGCAGCGCCGGTGCGCGCTCGGCGATGACGCGCATCGGCGCCAGATTGTGCGGCTGGTGCAGCGGCGCGAGCGGCACCAGTCGCTGGAGCTTTGCCAGGATCGCGGCGTCGATCCGCACCGGAGCTCCGAACTCCTCGCCGCCGTGCACGACGCGGTGGCCGACGGCGGCGAGCGTGCGCTGCCCTTGCTCCTGCTGGACAAAGTCGAGCACATGGGTGACCGCGCCGGCGTAGCCGAGCGCGTCGCGGTCGGGCCAGTCGCGCTGCTGCACCAGCCGGTCCTGCGCGTCGCGCGCAGCGAATGCCGGCGTCGTGGTAAGACCCTCGATCTGGCCGCGCAGCAGCCGCCGGGGACCCGCGGCGTTGCTGGCATACAAGGTAAATTTCAGGCTCGACGACCCCGCGTTCAGCACTAGGATCGCGCCGGTCGTCGCCATTGCGCCAAGCTCGAGGGCCTTGCGTGATTAGCCTGCGGTGCGTGCGCTAGCCACGGCCCTTGCGCAGCTTGCGTATCGCCGCGAGCTGCGCCATCGCGCCCGCGAGCTCGGCTTCGGCGCGCGCGACGTCTTCCTTCGACGCCTTGTTCTGCATCGCCTCTTCGGCCGCCTGCTTGGCTCGCAGCGCCTTGGCCTCGTCGAGATCCTTGGCGCGGATCGCCGTGTCCGACAACACGGTCACGACATCGGGCTGGATCTCGAGATAGCCGCCCTGGACAAAAACGATCTGCTCTTCCGCCTGCCCCGGCACCTTGATCCGCACCTCGCCCGGCTTGATCTGCGTGATCAGCGGCGTGTGCTTCGGATAGACACCGAGCTCGCCCATCACGCCGGGGAGCACGACGAACTCCGCGTCGCCCGAATAGATCGATTCTTCGGCGCTGACGACATCGACGTGGATCGTATTGGCCATGGCCGTCCTGTTATTGCAGTGTCTTCGCTTTTTCGACGGCCTCTTCGATGCCGCCGATCATGTAAAACGCCTGCTCGGGCAGATGGTCGTATTCGCCGTCGACGATCGCCTTGAAGCCGCGGATCGTGTCCTTGAGCGAAACGAACTTGCCCGGTGAGCCTGTGAACACCTCCGCGACGAAGAACGGCTGCGACAGGAAGCGCTGGATCTTGCGCGCGCGCGCCACCGCCAGCTTGTCTTCGGGCGAGAGCTCGTCCATGCCCAGGATCGCGATGATGTCGCGCAGTTCCTTGTAGCGCTGCAGGGTCTGCTGCACGCGGCGCGCGGTCGTGTAGTGCTCCTCGCCGACGACGTGCGGGTCGAGCTGGCGCGAAGTCGAGTCGAGCGGATCGACGGCCGGATAGATCCCGAGCGCGGCGATGTCGCGCGACAGCACGACCGTCGAGTCCAGGTGCCCGAACGTCGTCGCCGGCGAAGGATCGGTCAGGTCGTCGGCGGGAACGTAGACGGCCTGGATCGAGGTGATCGATCCTGTCTTGGTCGACGTGATGCGCTCCTGCAGCGCGCCCATCTCTGCGGCCAAGGTCGGCTGGTACCCGACCGCCGACGGCATGCGCCCCAGCAGCGCCGACACTTCGGTTCCGGCCAGCGTGTAGCGGTAGATGTTGTCGACGAAGAACAGCACGTCGCGGCCTTCGTCGCGAAAGTATTCGGCCATCGTCAGGCCGGTCAGCGCGACGCGCAGGCGGTTGCCCGGCGGCTCGTTCATCTGGCCGTAGACCATCGCCACCTTGTCGAGAACGTTCGAGTCCTTCATCTCGTGGTAGAAGTCGTTGCCCTCGCGCGTGCGCTCGCCGACGCCGGCGAACACCGAGTAGCCCGAATGCTCGGTCGCGATGTTGCGGATCAGCTCCAGCATGTTGACCGTCTTGCCGACGCCTGCACCGCCAAAGAGACCCACCTTGCCGCCTTTGGCGAACGGGCAGACCAGGTCGATGACCTTGATGCCGGTCTCAAGCAGCTCGGTCGACGGCGACAATTCCTCGAACGTCGGCGCATCGCGATGGATCGACATCGTCTTTTCCGCGCCGACCGGGCCGGCTTCGTCGATCGGCCGGCCGAGCACGTCCATGATCCGCCCGAGCGTCTTCGGGCCCACCGGGACCATGATCGGGCCGCCGGTGTTGCGGATTTTCATGCCGCGGCGCAGGCCGTCCGACGAGCCCAGGCAGATCGTGCGGACGACGCCGTCGCCCATCTGCTGCTGCACTTCGAGCGTCAGCTCGGTTCCCTCGAGCGTCAGCGCATCGTAGATCTTCGGCAGCTTGTCGCGTGGAAACTCCACGTCGATCACCGCGCCGATACATTGAACAATGTTGCCTTCAGTCATGATGCTTCCTTCGATCGATTCAATTTCAAACTGCCGCCGCGCCTTGAAGATTTGGTCTCGCCATAACGTTCGCTTCGCTCACGTTAGTCTCGCCCGATCTTCCCGCTGGCGCGTCAAACTGCCGCCGCGCCCGCGACGATCTCCGACAGTTCCTTGGTGATCGCCGCCTGTCGGGTCTTGTTGTAGATGAGCTGCAGCTCGTCGATGATGGTCAGCGCGTTGTCCGACGCGGCCTTCATCGCGACCATGCGAGCGCTCTGCTCGGAGGCGATGTTCTCGTTCACCGCCTGGTAGATCACCGACTCGATGTAACGCGTCAGCAGCCCGTCGAGCACGGTCTTTGCGTCCGGCTCGTAGATGTAATCCCAGGGAAATGCGCGCTTCTCCGTATCGTCGCCCAGATCCGCGGTCGGCAAGACCAGGCTGGTCACCGGCGTCTGCTTCATCGTATTGTCGAAGCGCGTCGCGACGAGGTGCAGCTCGTCGATCTTGCCGTCGATATACGCGTCGAGCTGGACCTTGACCGGGCCGATCAGCTTCTCGAGCTGCGGACGGTCGCCGACGTTGACGACCTGAGACACGACGTCGGCCTTGATCCGGTGCATGAAGCCCAGGCCCTTGTTGCCTATCGCGGTGACCTTCACGCCGATGCCCTTCGCCTGCCACGCCTTGATGCTCGTCAGCGCCAGGCGCAGCGCATTGGTGTTGAGACCGCCGCACAGGCCCTTGTCGGACGTCACGACGATCAGACCAACGTTGCGGACCTCCGGACGCTTGATCAGAAACGCATGGCGGTACTCGGGATTGGCATGGGCCAGATGGCGCGCGATCGCGAGCATGCGCGCGACATAGGGCCGCGACGCGCGCATGCGCTCCTGCGCTTTTTTCATCTTGGAGGCCGCAACCATCTCCATCGCCTTGGTGATCTTGCGCGTGTTCTGCACGCTCTTGATCTTGTTGCGGATTTCTTTCGAGCCGGCCATCGCCTCGGTTCCTAGTAGCTGCCGTTCTTCTTGAAGTCCTCGATCGCCGCGGCGAAGGCCTTTTCGGCCTCGCCGTCCATTTCCTTGGTCGACTCGAGCTTGTCCATCAGCGCCGCATACTTGCTTTTCATGAACGCGCGCAGGCTCGATTCGAACGCCAGTGCCTTTTCGACCGGCACGTCGTCGAAATAGCCCTTGGTGACCGCGAACAAGGTCAGTGCCTCCTCGGCGACCGACAGCGGCGAGTATTGCGGCTGCTTCATCAGCTCGGTGACCAGCCGCCCGCGGTCGAGCTGCTTGCGCGTCGCTTCATCCAGGTCGGATGCGAATTGCGCGAACGCCGCGAGTTCGCGGTACTGCGCCAGCGCGAGCCGGACGCCGCCGCCGAGCTTCTTGATCACCTTCGTTTGCGCGGCGCCACCGACCCGCGACACCGAAATGCCGGCGTTGATCGCCGGACGGATGCCGGCGTTGAAGAGATCGGTCTCGAGGAAGATCTGGCCGTCGGTGATCGAAATCACGTTGGTCGGCACGAACGCGGTCACGTCGCCGGCCTGCGTCTCGATCACCGGCAGCGCGGTCAGCGATCCGGTCTTGCCCTTGACCGCGCCCTTGGTGAATTTTTCGACGTATTCCTCGTTGACCCGCGCGCCGCGCTCGAGCAGGCGCGAGTGCAGGTAGAACACGTCGCCCGGATACGCCTCGCGGCCCGGCGGCCGGCGCAGCAGCAGCGAAATTTGCCGGTAAGCCCAGGCCTGCTTGGTCAGGTCGTCGTAGATGATCAGCGCATCCTCGCCGCGGTCGCGGAAATATTCGCCCATCGTGCAGCCCGAATATGGCGCGATGTACTGCATCGCCGCCGAGTCCGACGCCGACGCCGCGACGACTATCGTGTACTCCAGCGCGCCGTGCTCCTCGAGCTTTTTCACCACGTTCATGATCGACGAGGCTTTCTGGCCGATCGCGACGTAGATGCAGATCAGGTCCTTGCCTTTCTGGTTGATGATCGTGTCGATCGCGACCGCGGTCTTGCCGGTCTGGCGGTCGCCGATGATCAACTCGCGCTGGCCGCGGCCGATAGGCACCATGGCGTCGATCGACTTCAACCCGGTCTGCACCGGCTGCGATACGCTCTTGCGCCACATCACGCCGGGCGCAACCTTCTCGATGACGTCGCTCAGCTTGGCGTTGACCGGGCCCTTGCCGTCGATCGGCTGCCCGAGCGCGTCGACGACGCGGCCGATCAACTCACGTCCGATCGGAACTTCGAGAATCCTGCCGGTGCACTTGACCGTGTCGCCCTCGGATATATGTTCGTAGTCGCCCAGGATCACCGCGCCGACCGAGTCGCGCTCGAGGTTCAGCGCCAGCCCGAACGTGTTGCCGGGGAACTCGAGCATCTCGCCCTGCATCGCATTGCTCAGGCCGTGGATGCGGCTGATGCCGTCGGACAGCGAAATCACCGTCCCCTGCGTGCGGACTTCGGCGCCGGTGTCCAGGTTCTTGATCTTGCCCTTGATCAGCTCGCTGATTTCCGATGGATTCAACTGCATGTTTTTTTCCTCGCGCTCGGCCGCATTCCGCATCGCGGGCGGCGTCGCGTCAGTTTCGAAATTAGACCCGCAACGCGTTCGCCATTGTCTGCAATTCGCTTTGCACCGAAGCGTCGATCACGGTGTCGCCGACGATGATCTTCGCCCCGCCGATCAGCGCACGGTCGACGCTGACCGTCGCCTCGATCTTCTTGCCGAAGCGGCGCTCCAGTCCCTTGCGCAGCGCCGCCAGCTGGGCGTCGTCGATCGGGAATGCGCTGATGATCTGCGCCCGCGCCACGCCGTCGGCCTCGTCCTTCAGCGCATCGAACAGCGCCCGGATTTCCGGCAGCAGGCCGATACGATCCGCTTCGATCAATACGCGGATGAAGTTCCGACCGCCCGGGTCGAGCTTGTCGCCGCAGATCGACAGGAACAGCGCCTCTTTCTCGGCCGCGTCCAGTTTCGGATTGTCGAGCGCGGCGCGCACATGGGGATCGGAGCCGACGGCCGTCGCCATCCGCAGCATCTCGGCCCACACCGGCAAAGCGTTGCCCTCGCGCGCCAGCGCGTACGCCGCCTCCGCGTAGGGTCGCGCAACGGTGATCGGTTCGGCCATGGACGATTCCGCCTACAGCTGCTTTTCGATCGCCGCCAGCAGATCGGCATGCGCGCTGGCGTCGACTTCGCGCTTGAGTATCTGCTCGGCGCCGGCGACGGCAAGCTGCGCCACCTGGCCGCGCAACGCTTCGCGGGCGCGATAGACCTCCTGCTCGATGTCGGCCTTGGCCGCGGCCAGCAGCCGGTCGCCTTCGGTCTTGGCCAGCGATTTCGACTGCTCGATCGTCTCGGTCTTAAGCTTCTCTCCCTGGGCGACAATCTCCTGCGCCCGGGCCTTGGCCTCGGTCATCATTTCGGCAATCTTTTTTTCGGCGTTGGCCAGCGCATGCCGGCCCTCCTCGCCCGCGGCGAGCCCGTCGGCGATCTGCGTCTGGCGCGTCTCGATCGCACGCATCAGCGGAGGCCAGATGAACTTCGCGCAAAACCAGATGAAGACGCCAAACGCGACCGCCTGCATCAACAGCGTCAGATTGATGTTCATGATGTCTCTCTTGAAGCGGCTGCGGCGCCGCCTACTTGAGCCCGGCGGGAATCAGCGGGTTGCCGAAGGCGAACAGCATCGCTATGCCCAAGCCGATGATGAACGAGGCGTCGATCAGGCCGAGCAGCAGGAATACCTTGGCCTGCAGCGCCGGGATCATTTCCGGCTGGCGGGCTGCGCCTTCGAGAAAGCGCGAGCACATGATGCCGACGCCGACGCAGGCGCCGAGCGCTCCGAGGCCGATCATCAGCCCGATGCCGATACCCGTATATGCCTGAATCTGCGCGACCAGTTGGAGCTTGTCCATGAACTTTCCTTTCTGAACCGACGGTGGATGGTTGTTAGCGAAACCGGATGACTAGTGACGTTCGTGCGCGATCGCCAGGTAGGCGACCGTCAGCATCATGAAAATGTAGGCCTGCAGACCGACGATCAGGATGTGGAAAATCGACCAGGCCAGGTTGAAGAGCGCGGAAAAGAAAAAGGTGACGCCCGTGCCGAACCAGCCGTAGCTCGCCGCGCTTGCCGCCAGCAGGCCCAGGAGCAGGAAGATGATTTCGCCCGCGTACATGTTCCCGAACAGCCGCAGCGAGTGCGACAGCGGTTTGGACACGTATTCGATCAGGTTGAACAGCAGGTTGAAAAGGACCAGCAGCGGGAAGAGCCATATCGGCTTCAGACCGAACGGCGACGCGACGAGCTCGTGCAGCCAGCCGCCGAGACCCTTGCTCTTGATGCTGTAGAAGATCATCAGGCCGAACACCGACAGCGACAGCGCGAACGTCGTGTTGACGTCGGCGGTCGGCACGCCGCGCCAGGTGTGCTGGCCGAAGACGTGCTCGTAGATCCACGCCATGATGTCGACCGGAAGGAAGTCCATCGCGTTCATGAACAGCACCCACAGCCCGACCGTCAGCGCGATCGGCGCGACGATCCTGTAATCGTGGTGGAACATGCTTCTGACCTGGTCGTTGACGAAGCCGACGGTCAGCTCGACAAAGGCCTGCGTCTTCGAGGGCACGCCGGGAGTTGCCTTGCGGGTTACCAGCCAGATGGAACCGAGCACGAGGATGCCCAGTATCAGCGAAGTAATCAGCGTGTCGTAGTTGATCGCCCAGAACCCGCCGGCGGAGTCGCCGACCGGTTTCGTGAAGAAGGTCAGGTGATGCTGGATATACGACGCAGCGTCGTGCTGGCCGGCAAGCTGTTCGCCGGCGTGTTCGGTTTCTGCGGCCATCGCCATCCCTGCGGTTCCATCAGTCGCGCATAACGATCGCTGTTGTCGACACCAGCACCGTCGCGACGAACGCGGCGATCAGAGCCGCGGCAACGACGTCCCGGTAGGTCGTCAGCACCAGCCAGAGCTGGAGCACGATCAACGTAATCTTGGCTGCTTCGGCGCGGATCATCGTCCGCACCGTATCCCCTGCCGTCGGTCCCCTGCCCAGCCCGACGACCACCGCGTAGACGACGCCTGCGGTGACGTTTACCAGCCCGCCCAGCAGTGCCGACAATGCCCCGTGCAGTCCCACCCACCATCCGGCGATCGCGGAGATCGCCGCCGTCGCCAAGAACTGCCAGCCCGCGATGCGGCCGACAGGAAAACCCGATGGGGAGCGTGCCGAATCCGGCGGGACCATGGAGCGAAGCAAACCTTTGGATTATAGGGTTTTGCGCGGTATTGCGTCAACGAATGCCGACGCGCGAGATGCGGTACGGCGGCGCTTCAGCCGCCCGTTAGCGCACAGACGATCATCACCTCGTCGTTGCGAGCGAGGCGCGGCGACAGGTCTCGCGCCTGCACGCCGTTGACGAAGAACTTGATGTGCTGGCGGATGCTCCCTTGCTCGTCGATGATCCGAAAGCGAATGCCCGGATAGCGCAGTTCCAGGTCGCCGACGACCTCGGCGAGCGTAGCGCCCTCGGCGGTGACCTTCGCCGCTTCGTTGGTGTACGAGCGCAACGGTCCGGGTACCAGTACTTGCATCGTCGTCGGGCGAATGGCGTCGTGGCTCGGCCGGCGTGCTACATCGTCTCGACCGAATAGATTTCAGGCAAGTGCGCTGCCAGGCATTTCCATGTGCGTCCTTCGTCGCGACTGCCCCACACCTCGCCGCTGGTCGTGCCGAAGTAGACGCCGACCGGTGCCCCCGCATCAGCGGTCATCGCCTGGCGCTTGACCGTCAGCCATCCATGCAGTTTGGGGAGTCCGATCGCCTGCCGCTGCCAGGTCTTCCCGCCGTTGACCGATCGATACACCGCGGGCTTGCCCCCCGGGGAGACGCGCGGCCATACGCTGGTGCCATCCATCGGGAAGACCCAGATCGTATCGGGCTCGCGCGGATGCACGACCATCGGCAAGCCGATCGGGCCGACGCTCTTGGGCATCGCCGCGCCGATGTCTTCCCAGCGCTCGGCGGGTCGATCGAGGCGGTAGATGCCGCAATGATTCTGCTGATAGAGGCGGTCCGGCAGCAGCGGGTGCAGGCGTACGCAATGCGGATCGTGCCCGTATTCGGGATCCGGCTGCGGCAGAAAGTCGGCCTTGACGCCGCTATTCAGCGGGCGCCAGTCGGCGCCAGCGTCCGTGGATTCGAATACGCCTCCGCTCGACATGGCGATGTACATGTGTCGCGCATCGCGCGGATCGATCAGTATCGAATGAAGCTTCGGTCCGTCCGGCGTGCCGTCCTGGTCGCCACCGCACCAGGCCTTGCGCTGTGGATGCTCGTTGAAGCCGGCAACGCCGCGCCAGGTCGCGCCGCCATCCTCGGAACGGAACAGCCCTTGCGGCGACGTGCCGCCGTACCAGACGCCCGGCTCGCTGGCATGTCCGGGCGTCAGCCAGAACGTGTGGTCGACGGTGCGCGCGCTGCCTTCGCTGAACGCCGGCGGCTGCTTGGCCTCGTGCCAGCTGCGGCCCCGATCGCTCGATCGAAAAATCGTCGGACCGAGGTGTCCGGTGCGCGCCGCGGCGAGCATCGTCTTGGTGTCGCGGGGATCGGCGACGCAATGGTGGACGATGTGGCCCAGGAATTGAGGGCCTGCCAAACGCCATGTCCGGCGTGTCGCGTCGCCATGCAATTGCCAAAGACCTTTTCGCGTCGCGATCAGCAAGTTCACGCGACGCGCAGGCGACTTGCCTGGCTGCGCCATGACGTTCCTCCATCGGGGGTCGCGGTCGGACTGCCGAAGTTACGCTTTCGCGCACGCGCCGACAAGTGCTCGGCGTCGTTCGACGTCGCAACGATTTCCGGTACAATTTACGACCTGTCGCTCATCGCGTGCTGACGCTGCACGCGCCAAGCGATAGCCGTCGCCATACATCACGCGGAAGGAAAAATATCATGACGATCAAAGTCGGCGACCGGCTGCCTGCCGGCACGCTGAGCGAATACGTCGAGGTCGCGACCGAGGCGTGTCCGATCGGACCCAACCAGTTTCAGACCGATGCGCTGACCAAGGGCAAGAAGATCGTGCTGTTCGGCCTGCCCGGCGCATTCACGCCCACCTGCTCGGCCAAGCACGTGCCGGGCTACGTCGCGCATTTCGGCGAGCTCAAGGCCAAGGGCGTCGACGAGATCATCTGCATGTCGGTCAACGATGCGTTCGTGATGGGCGCGTGGGCGAAGGACCAGAAGACGGGGGGCAAGGTGCGCATGATGGGTGACGGCAGCGCCGCGTATACCAAGGCGCTCGGCCTCGAGCTCGACCTGACCGCGCGCGGCATGGGCGTGCGTTGCCAGCGCTTTTCGGCGCTGGTCGACGACGGCGTCGTCAAATCGCTAAACGTCGAGGGACCGGGCAAGTTCGAAGTCTCGGATGCGGAGACGATGCTGAAACAGCTCGGTTGAGCAGCGGCGTTCGCGGGAAAACGGCGCCCGCGGGCGCCGTTTGATTTGCGTTGCGACGAGCGAACGCAGCCGCAGCGGCCGGCGCGAGATCAGCGGAGCTTGGCCAGTATGCCGTCGAGCTGGTCGAGGCTCGAATAGGCGACGACGATGCGGCCGCCGCCGTTGCGCGTCGCTTCGATGCGCACGCTGGCGCCTAGCGCATCGGACAGCTCGTTTTCCAGCCGCGCCAGGTCTGCGTCGGCGCTTTTTCCGCGCAGCCGGCGCTTTTTTTTCGGCGCCGGATGCTGCGCGGCCTGCATCATGCGCTCGGTGTCGCGCACCGACATGCCGAGTGCGACCACCTTCGCCGCCGCGGCGGCCTGCTGCGCGGCCGGCAATCCCAGCAAGGCGCGCGCGTGCCCCATGTCGAGCTCGCCCGACAGCAGATAATCCTGCACCGGCTTGGCGAGCTGCGTCAGGCGCAGCAGATTCGTCACCGCGCTGCGCGAGCGACCGACGGCCTCTCCAGCTGCCTCGTGCGTCAGTCCGAATTCGTCGATCAGCCGCTTGATGCCCTGTGCCTCCTCGAGAGGATTCAAATCCTCGCGCTGGATGTTCTCGATCAGCGCGAGCGCCAGTGCGGCTTGGTCGGGCACTTCGCGCACGAGCGCGGGCACTTCGGCCAGGCCTGCACGGCGCGCCGCGAGCCAGCGGCGTTCACCGGCGATGATCTCGAAGCGGTTGGCGTCGACCGGGCGCACCAGTATCGGCTGCATGACGCCTTGCGCCTTGATCGACGCCGCCAGCTCGTCGAGCGAGGCTTCGTCCATGCGCGAGCGAGGCTGGTATTTGCCCGGGCGAATCCGATCGAGCGCGATCGTCTGCAGCGATTCGCGCCCCGGCGTCTCGCCCGCGCTCGACAATAGCGCGTCGAGCCCGCGTCCGAGCCCTTTGAGCTTAGCCATTGACGACTCCCGGTAGCGGCGACGCGGCTTCGTCGCGGCGAAGCATTTCGCCGGCCAGGGCGAGATACGCGAGCGCGCCCTTCGACGTCCGGTCGAGATTCAGCGCGGGCACGCCGAAGCTCGGCGCTTCCGCAAGCCGGATATTGCGCGGTATCACCGTGCGGTAGAGCTTGTCGCCGAAATGCTTTTGCAGGTCGGCCGACACGTTAAGCGCGAGCGTATTGCGCGGGTCGAACATCGTGCGCAGCAGCCCTTCGATCTCGAGGCGGGGATTCAGATGGGCGCGAACCTTGCGTATCGTCTGGACCAGGTCGGACAGTCCTTCCAGCGCGTAGTACTCGCATTGCATCGGGATCAGCACGCTGTCCGCCGCGCACAACCCGTTCAGCGTCAACAGCGACAAGGACGGCGGGCAGTCGAGCAGGATGAAGTCGTATTCGCCGACGACCTCGGAGATCGCGGCGCGCATTTGCGACAGCGCTTCGGAAAGCGCGTCCTTGAGGCGCATTTCGCGCTCCGGCAGGTCGACCAGCTCGACCTCGGCGCCGGCAAGCTCACGGTTGGCCGGCACCAGGTCGAACCCGCCGGAAGGCGAGGCGACGCGCACGTCGGCAATTTTCTTCTCACCAAGCAGGACTTGGTATACAGTGTGTGTGAGCGCTCGCTTATCAATGCCGGCGCCCATGGTCGCGTTGCCTTGGGGATCGAGGTCGACCAAGAGCACCCGGCGCTTCATCGCGACCAGGCTCGCGGCGAGATTGACGCTGGTCGTCGTCTTTCCGACGCCGCCTTTCTGGTTGGCCACGGCGATGATCTTGGTCACGCGGCGCGCCCCATGATCACCAGATGACGACCGCCTTCAACGCCCGGAATCTTCAGCGACGGGGTACTGGTAACGCCGATCCCGGCCGGCAATTGCGCGATCTCCTCGTGCGGATAGACCCCTTTCATCGCGACCAGGCGGCCATCCGGCGCGAGCAGATTGCCGCTGGCGCCGGCAAACACGGCGAGATCGGAGAAGGCGCGCGAAATCGCGATGTCGAACGTGGTGGCTGGCACGTACTCCTGGACCCGAGCCGCGACGATCTCGACGTTCGGCAGCGGCAATTCGATCGCGGCCTGCCGGAGGAACGTAGCCTTTTTGAAATTGCTGTCGAGCAAGGTGAGTTGCCAATCCGTGCGCACGATCGCCAGTGGTATGCCCGGCAGGCCCCCGCCGCTGCCGATGTCGATCACGCGCAGGCCCGCTCGCGAAGGCAGATGCGGCAACACCGCCAGCGAATCCAGCAGATGATGCGTGATCATCCGTTCGGGTTCGCGGATCGCGGTCAGGTTATGGGTGCGATTCCATTTGTCGAGCAGCGCCAGAAACGCGAGCAGTCTCGCCTGGGCGTCGGCCCCGACAAGCGCGGTCAGTCCCAGCGTCTCGACGCCCTCAGCCAGCCTCGCGCCAGGCGTCATGCGGAAAGCTTGCGCGCGACCGGCGCATCGAAGCCGCGCTTCAAATGGACGAGCAGCAGCGACATCGCCGCAGGCGTCATCCCCGGAAGGCGGGCGGCCTGTCCTATCGTTTCCGGACGATGCTGGTTGAGCCTTTGCTGCACCTCGACCGACAGCCCGCGCACCTGGCGGTAGTCGACGTCGGCCGGCAGGCGCAAGTTCTCCTGCCCGGCGTGGCGCGCGATCTCCTCGT
Organism: Casimicrobiaceae bacterium; assembly: GCA_036269335.1. Lineage (GTDB taxonomy): Bacteria > Pseudomonadota > Gammaproteobacteria > Burkholderiales > Casimicrobiaceae > PALSA-1003. Next base: position 50,032 of record DATASF010000106.1, on the reverse strand, counting down.
TCTGCCGCTCGATGTAGCCGGCGTACTTGGTCGCGACCTCGACTTGCGCGGCGACCTCCGGGTCGGCCACCGGCGAGCCGGCACCGGGCAGGCTCATCAGGCTCGCGTACCCGACGCCGGGCCGGCCCAGCAGATCGACCAACGCGTATTCGCGGTCCAGCCCCTGCCCCAGCACCCGTATCGCACTGGCGCGGTCGACGATCCGCGGATTGACCCAGGTCGACTTGAGCCGCTCGATCTCCGCGGCGACGGCGTCGCGCTTGCGGCAAAACGCTTCCCAGCGGGCATCGTCGATCACACCGATGTCGCGTCCGGCCTCTGTCAGGCGCAGATCCGAATTGTCTTCGCGCAATTGCAGCCGATATTCGGCGCGGCTGGTGAACATCCGATAGGGCTCGCTGACCCCGCGGGTGATCAGGTCGTCGACCAGCACACCCAGATAGGCCTGGTCGCGCCGCGGGCACCAGCCGTCCCGGCCGCCGGCGAGAAGCGCCGCGTTGATGCCCGCCAGCAGCCCCTGCGCCGCCGCTTCCTCGTATCCGGTCGTGCCGTTGATCTGGCCGGCGAAAAACAGCCCGGCGATCGCCTTGGTCTCTAGCGTTGCCTTCAGCGCCCTGGGGTCGAAATAGTCGTACTCGATCGCGTAGCCCGGGCGCAGGATGTGGGCGTTCGCTAGTCCCTCCATCGAGCGGACCAGCGCCAGCTGCACGTCGAAAGGCAGGCTGGTCGAAATGCCGTTCGGATAGACCTCGTGCGTCGTCAGCCCCTCGGGCTCGAGGAACACCTGGTGGCTGCCCCGCCCGGCAAACCGGGTGATCTTGTCCTCGATCGATGGGCAATACCGCGGGCCGACGCCTTCGATGACGCCGGTGAACATCGGAGAGCGGTCGAGCCCGCCGCGGATGATCTCGTGGGTGGCGGCATTGGTATGCGTGATCCAGCAAGGCAATTGCCGCGGATGCATGTCCCGGCGTCCGACAAAGGAAAACACCGGCGCCGGGTCATCGCCCGGCTGCACGCTCAGGCGCGTGTAATCGATCGTGCGCCCGTCGATGCGCGGGGGCGTGCCGGTCTTCAGCCGGCCGGCCGGCAGCTTGAGCTCGCGAAGTCGCGCGCCCAGCGTGGCGGCCGGCGGATCACCGGCGCGTCCGGCCGCGTAGTTCTCCAGCCCGACATGGATCCGTCCGGAAAGGAAGGTGCCCGTCGTGAGCACGACCGTGGTCGCATCGAACCGAATGCCGAGTTGGGTCACGACGCCGGCGACCCGGTCGCCTTCCAGCACCAGGTCGTCGACCGCCTGCTGGAAGAGCGTCAGATTGGGCTGATTTTCCAGGCGCGCCCGTATCGCCTGGCGATACAGAACGCGGTCGGCTTGCGCTCGCGTTGCGCGCACCGCCGGGCCTTTGCTCGCGTTCAGGATGCGGAACTGGATACCGGCTTCGTCGGTGGCGAGCGCCATCGCCCCGCCAAGTGCGTCGACCTCCTTGACCAGGTGACCCTTGCCTATGCCTCCGATCGAGGGGTTGCACGACATCTGGCCCAAGGTCTCGATGCTGTGCGTCAGCAGGAGCGTGCGCCGGCCGATCCGAGCCGACGCCAGGGCCGCTTCGGTACCGGCGTGGCCGCCACCTACGACGATGACGTCGAAATGTTGCTGGAACCGCATGTTTTATAAGGAAAACAGGTTGGGGACACCGCGACGCTAATCATACGCCAAACGCAAGTGCCACAAAAGGGGCCCTTTTAGCTGTTTCACGTGGAGCCGGCGCCCGCGCGGTTTCACGTGGAACGCAACGGGGGTCAGCTCGGCGCTTCCGCCGCCGATTCGCGGATCACCAGCTTCAGCGGCAAATCCGGCCACGCAAAGCTGCCCCCCGCGAGCACCGCGGCCAAGTGTTCAGCTGCCGCTTGGCCGCTGGCGCTCGCCGCAACGCGAATCGATGTCAGTGGAGGATCGAGGCAGCGCGCCAGCGCGGTATCGCCGCAGCCTATCACCGAGATTTGCCCAGGTACGGCCAGCCCGAGCGCCCGGCATTCGCGCAGGGCCGCGGCTGCCGCGATGTCTGAAGACGTCACGATGCCCGTGGCGGCATTTTCGATCAGCCGCCGAACCGCAGCCCGCAGGGCTTCGGTGTCGCGAAGCTCGTCGACTCGCTCCTCGGTTAGGGTCAGCTTCTCAGACGTAGACGTACGCTGGGCGGCGCCCTCGCCCCGGCGCGGCCCGACCACACCGATCCGGCGATGCCCGAGCTGCTGCAGATAGGCGCAGGCCAGTGCGATACTCCTTCGCTCGAGGGGTTCGCTGAGCCCCTCGACGTCCGATCCGGGCGCTTGCCCGCATTCGACATACGGCGTCGCCCGGCCCGGCTTCCAGCCGTCCGGGTCGGGCAAGGCGCCCGCTCCGATGAATAGCAAGGCGTCGACGCCGCGCTCGGCGAGCGACTTCGCGCATTCGGCCGCCGGCGTGGTTTCGCACGCAAAACGCACCACTATCCCGATGCCATGCGCCGAGAGGCTCCGTTCCGCCGCCTCCAGCATCTGCAAGGTCACCGGGTCGGCCGAATCGCCGAGCACCGCACCGACCAGGGCGGAGCGCCGCGTCGCTAGTGAGCGCGCGGCGGCGTTGGGGACGTAGCCAAGGCGCGACGCCGCGGCCGAGACGCGGACCCGCACTGCTTCGCTCACCAGTTCGGGCCGGGCCAGCGCCCGGGAGGCGCTGGCTGTCGAAACGTTGGCTGTGCGCGCGACGTCCGCGAGGCTGGGCGACCCATCCGCCGCCGATCGTACTTTTCGCCGGGCGGCCTTGGGTGCGCTCGGCGAGGGCGCGTCAGGTGCGCGATCGGTCTCTCGGATCATTGAAATCGCTTACAGTAATGGCTTTCTGCAATCGATATCAGAAAGCGTTTACAGTCTTCTCTTGAGACTAGCCTCTGATCGCGCGCCACGCAAGGGCCGTGACCAAAGAAAAGGGGCGCCAGCGCGCCCCAAGTCTTCAGTTGATCCTGGCCGACCAGCTTAGCGATCGAACCTCGCGCCGAGTGCCCGCCGCTGGGCCGACAAGGCCTGCGGCTGCTTGGCGCCCAGCTTCGCGAACAACTCGTCGTGCGCATCAAGCTCGCGGCTCCACCGCGCGCGGTCGAAGCGCATCACTTGCGCAAATCGCTCCGGACCGAACTCCAGCCCGCGCCAGTCGAGATCATGGTATTCGGGCTGCAATCCGAGCTCGGTCTCGACAGCGTGCGCGCGGCCCCGGCAGCGCTCGATAATCCACTTCAGTACGCGCATGTTCTGCCCGAAGCCCGGCCACGCGTACTTGCCCTGCTCGTCGGTGCGAAACCAGTTGACGTTGAACACGCGCGGCGGCCTCGCCACCGCGCGTCCCATCGCCAGCCAGTGCGCGAAATAATCGCCGATGTGATAACCGCAGAACGGCAGCATCGCAAACGGATCGCGACGCACTTCGCCCACCTTGCCCGCCGCGGCGGCGGTCGTCTCCGATCCCATCGTCGCCGCTTTGTACACGCCGTCGTCCCAGCTGGTCGCCTCGACGACCAGCGGCACGGTGTCGCTGCGGCGCGCGCCGAAGATGAACGCCGATATCGGCACGCCGGCGGGATTGTCCCACTCGGGGTCGAGCGACGGACACTGCGTCGCGGCGACGGTGAACCGCGCGTTCGGATGCGCGGCCTTGCGGCCGCAGCCGGGAACCCACGACTCACCACGCCAATCGGTCAAATGCGCGGGCGGATCCCGCGTCATGCCTTCCCACCAGACATCGCCGTCGTCGGTCAGCGCGACGTTGGTGAAGATGACGTTCTCGCGCAATGTCTCCATCGCGTTCGGATTCGATTCGTACGAGGTTCCGGGCGCGACGCCGAAATAGCCGGCCTCCGGATTGATCGCGTGAAAGCTGCCGTCGGCGTGCGGCTTGATCCACGCGATGTCGTCGCCGATCGTCGTCACTTTCCACCCGTCGAGACCGTGCGGCGGAATCATCATCGCGAAATTGGTCTTGCCGCAGGCGCTCGGGAATGCCGCGGCGACATAGGTCTTCTTCCCCTCGGGCGAGGTGACGCCGAGGATCAGCATGTGCTCGGCGAGCCATCCTTCGTCGCGGCCCATCACCGATGCAATGCGCAGTGCAAAGCACTTCTTTCCCAGCAGCGCGTTGCCGCCGTAGCCCGAACCGTAGCTCCAGATTTCGCGCGTCTCGGGAAAATGGACGATGTATTTCTGGCCCGGATTGCACGGCCATCGCACATCGCTGTCACCGGGGGCGAGCGGCGCTCCGACCGAATGCACGCACGGCACGAAGCTGCCGTCGGTGCCGAGGATCTCAAGCGCCGCGAAACCCATGCGCGTCATGATGCGCATGCTGGCCGCGACGTAGGGGCTGTCGGTCAACTGGACGCCGATGTGCGCGATCGGGCTACCGAGCGGGCCCATCGAAAACGGCACGACGTACATCGTGCGGCCGCGCATCGAGCCTTCGAACAGCGCATCCATCTTGGTGCGCATTTCGGCCGGCGCGACCCAGTTGTTCGTCGGACCGGCATCCGCCTCGCGCTCGCTGCAGATGAACGTGCGGTCTTCGACGCGGGCGACGTCGGACGGATCGGACCAGGCGACAAAGCTGTTCGGGCGCTTGGCGGGATTGAGCCGCCGCAACATTCCCGATTCGACCATCGCCGCGCAAAGCCGGTCGTACTCCTGTTGCGAGCCGTCGCACCATACGACGTTGTCGGGGCGGGTGCGGGACGCGATCTCCCGTACCCAGGCGACGAGCCTGGGATGGCGTGCCTCCGGAGGCGGTCGAATCGACGGTGCGAGCGATGATGCAGGATCGGGAGCGTTCATGCGGCCTGGGAGCGGGCGCCACGGTCGAAATCGGCGCGCAGGACAAAAGGGAAAGATAACTCTAGCACGCTGGCCGCGCCCGGCGTAAGCGCGTCCCGCGCCGGAAAATCGGTCAGGCCACTGGGCCGCCGGGCCCGGCCGTGCCAACGGCGCGCGGTCGCCGGGCCAGTGCCTGCGCGCCGATGCTTACCGGAACGCGCAGGTGCCTATTTGCCGATGCAAAAACGGCTGAAGATCACACCGAGCAGATCGTCTGCGCTGAATTCGCCGGTGATCGCCGCGAGCGCCTGCTGCGCGGCGCGGAGATCCTCGGCAAAGAGCTCCAGCGGCGGAGGCGAAGTATGCAAGTGGCGCGCCGCCGCTTCGAGGTGCGTCCCGGCCGCGCGCATCGCCTGCAGGTGCCGCTCACGCGCGAGAAACGTGCCCTCCATGTCCTCGTGCGCGCCGGCCGCAGCGAGCATGGCTTCGCGCAGCAACTCGACGCCGGCACCGGTCCTCGCCGAAAGCCACACCGCTCGTGCGCCGTCCGACTCGGACCGCTTCGCCTCGATCCCGGCAAGGTCGATCTTGTTGCGGACGACGATCCGGCGCAGCGACCGCGGCAATCGCGCGACGATCGCGGCATCGGCGCCGTCATCGGGCGAGCGCGCGTCGGTGACGATCAGCGCGAGGTCGGCGCGGTCTATCGCCGTCCACGTTCGCTCGATGCCGATGCGTTCGATCGGGTCGGCGCTGTCGCGCAAGCCCGCCGTGTCGATGATGTGCAGCGGAATGCCGCGAATCTCCACGCTGCTCCGGATCGCGTCACGCGTCGTGCCGGCATGTGGGGTCACGATCGCGATGTCGTCGCCGGCAAGCTGGTTTAAGAGGCTCGATTTGCCGACGTTGGGCTGACCGATCAGGACGACGTCGAGTCCCTCGCGCAGGAGGCTGCCCTGGCGCGAGCGCACGGCGATCGAATCCAGGCGCTGGCGCAGGCTCGCGAGCTTGCCCGCAGCGTCGCCCCGCTGCATGAACTCGATGTCCTCTTCGGGAAAATCCAGCGTTGCTTCGGTGAACATCCGAAGCTCGGTCAGCCCGTCCACCAGCGCACGTACCTCGGCCGAGAACACTCCGCTCAAGCTGCGCGCAGCCGCCCGTGCCGCGGTGGCCGTCGCCGCGTCGATCAGGTCGGCGACGCCCTCGGCCTGTGCGAGGTCGATCTTGCCGTTGAGGAAGGCCCGCTTGGTGAATTCGCCCGGCTCGGCGAGACGCGCACCGAGATCGAGGCAGCGGCGCAGTATTTGCGCGAGCACCGCGGGGCCGCCGTGGCCGTGCAACTCGAGCACCGTCTCCCCGGTGTAGGAAGCCGGCGCCGGAAAATAAAGCGCCAGTCCCTGGTCGAGCGTTTCGCCGTGCGCGCCGACGAAGTTGGCACTGGTCGCGACACGCGGCGCGAGCGCGCGGCCGACGACGCCGTCGATGACGCGCGAAAGGTCCGCTCCGGAAAGGCGCACGATGCCGATGCCGCCGCGACCGGCGGGTGTCGCGATCGCGGCGATGAGCTCGGGAGCCATCGGCGTCGGCATGCGCTGCCCCCGCGCGGGGCTTCGGATGGTGCTAGCGCCGCTTCGCCGCAGCGGCGGCGGTCTCGCGTCCTATGACGCGGTTCATGTGCCACTGCTGGAAGATCTGCAGCGAATTGTTGATCAGCCAGTAGAGCACCAGGCCCGCCGGGAAGAAGATGAACATCACCGAAAACGCGATCGGCATGATCTGCATCACTTTCGCCTGCACCGGATCCTGGATCGGCGTCGGCGACAGCTTAACCTGCAGATAAGCGGTGATCGCGTAGATGACCGGCAGCACATACCACGGGTCGGGTGCCGACAGATCGTGAATCCACCCGATCCACGGCGCGTGGCGCAGCTCGACGGCGGACAGAAGAACCCAGTAGAGCGCGATGAACACGGGGATCTGCACCAGGATGGGAAGACATCCGCCGAGCGGATTGATCTTCTCGGTCTTGTACATCTCCATCATCTTGATCTGCAGCTGCTGCTTGTCCTTCGAATACTGCTCCTGCAGCGCCTTGAGCTTAGGTGCGATCACTTTCATCTTTGCCATCGAGCGCGCGCTGGCGTGGTTCAGCGGATAGAAGACGCTCTTGATGATGATCGTCAGCAGGACGATCGCCCAGCCCCAGTTGTGCACCAGCGAGTGCAGCCACTTGAGCAGCACGAACAGCGGGGCCGCGATGACGGTGAATATGCCGTAATCGACGACAAGATCGAGGCCCTTGGCCAGCGACTTCAGCGTGTCCTGGATCTGCGGCCCGACATAGAGCTTGACCCTGATGTCGCCGGTCGCACCCGGCGCGATCGGCGGCGCCGGAACGATCACTCCCGCCGCGTACAGGCCGTTGTCGAGCTTGCGCGCATAGAACTCGCGCGGCGTCTTCGCCTCGTCGGACGGCAGCCACGCTGCGACGAAATAATGCTCGACCATGCCGACCCACCCGTTGTCGGCGTTCTTGGTGAATGGCGGCTTGCGGTTCGGATCGGCGGCGGCCTTGTCCAGCTCGCCGAATTCGACTTTCTTGAATTTGTCGGCCTCGTTGTAAACGACCGGCCCGATGTACGACGACGGCGCCATCGAGTTCTGCTGGGTCTGCGACTTGGTGTCGCGGGTGAACTGGAAATAGGCGTGCGGTGCGATCGGCGCCGCGCCCGCGTTGGTGATCGCATAGTCGACGTCGATCACATAGCTGCCGCGGTGGAAGGTCAGCGTCTGCACAACCTTGTCGCCGTTGGCGGCGTTGGCCTGCAGTTTGAGGTCCAGCGTGTCCGCGCCCGGTGCCAGCTCGCGCGGGCCGGGCAACGCCTGCCAGAGCGTGCGGTGATTCGGCAGACCCTCGCCGAGCAGGCCCGATTGCGCGACGAACGTGCGGTCGGCACTTTTCTGCAGCAGCAGGTACGGCCGGGACGTGTCCTCGGTGTCCCGATGTTCGTTCAGCGCCACCTGCGTGATCACCGCGCCGGCGGTATCGATGTCGGCGCTGTACAGGTCGGTCCGGATCGCGATCTTTTCGCCGCCCGGCGCCGCAGCGGTCGCCCCTGGCGCAGCGTTCGGGTTCGCGGTGACGGCGGCGCCGGGCACCGGCGTAGCCGTCGGCACCGGCGAGTCCGCGGACGGGCGGGGCGCGGTCTGCGTCACCGGCGGCGGTGGCGGCCGGTGCTCGCGCTGCCACGCCTCCCAGAGGAACAGCGCGGAGAACGAAAAGATGACAAAAAGGATCAGGCGTTGGGTGTCCATGACTGCCGAATTCGAATCGTGATGGCGCTAGGGAACCGGATCGTACCCGCCGGAATGATACGGGTGACAGCGCGCCAGCCGTCGCGTCGCCAGCCAGACACCGCGAGCCGCGCCGTGGCGCTCGATCGCCTCGCGCGCATAGTCCGAGCAACTGGGATAAAAGCGGCAATTCGCGCCGAGCACCGGGCGCAGCGCGTATTGGTATGCGCGCAGCAGGCCGAGCAGCGTCGTTTTCATTGCGCCCTTGCCGTGGTCAGCGCGTCCAGCAGCCTCGCTGCTTCGGCGCCGACCGCCGCGATGCGTGCCGGCGGACAGCCACGTCGAAGCCGCAGGACGATGTCGAAGCGATCGAGCGACGGGCGGCGCAACCGGACCGCTTCGCGCAGCATGCGCTTGAGCCGGTTGCGGTCGACCGCGAGCTTCAGTTGTTGCTTGCCGATCACGTATCCCACCTGGCCGATCGCGCCGCCGGCCGGCGCCGCCAGCAGTTGCAGATGTTCAGCTTCGATGCGGCGGCCTTGGCGAAACAGCCTGGCGAACGCCGCCGCCCCACGCAATCGGTGCCGTCGATTCGAGCCTATTGCGGATTCGCGAAGGCTCTAGACGGCGAGCCGGGCGCGGCCCTTGGCGCGCCGGGCGCGCAGGACCTTGCGGCCGCCGATGCTTTTCATGCGGGCGCGAAAACCGTGCGTCCGCTTGCGCCGGATGACCGACGGCTGGTAGGTGCGCTTCATGATCTGTTTCCGTTCGAAAAAAGCCTTACATTAGAACGTTTTGCAGAGCGCTCTGTCAAGGCAATCTGCGCGCACCGCTGTGGATAACTTTGCCGCAAGCGAGTACAATAGCGCTTGTCACGGGCTCCGTTCGGCGCCCGCTATTTGTTGGTACTGCCGTCCCGCACGCATTGTCCACTATGTCCACGCCCGTATTCTGGCAGGCCTGCCTGGAATCGTTCCAGCATGAGCTGACGCAGCAGCAATTCAATACCTGGATTCGGCCGCTGCGGCTGGAAATCGCGGGAGACGAGCTGCGCCTTATCGCCCCGAACCGTTTTGTACTGCAGTGGGTCAAGGAGCGCTTTGCAGGCCGCATCGAGGAGCTCGCCGCGGTCGCGGTCGGCCGCCCGTTGCGACTGGGACTGGTCGTTGCCGACGGGGCCGACCGCCTGCCCGCGCCGGCGGTCACCGCGATCTCGCCCGATCCGGGCGCGGCATCGACGCGGCGCGGCGAGCAGGCCAGCGTCAACCCGGCGTTCACTTTCGCCACGTTCGTCGCCGGCAAGGCCAACCAATTGGCGCGCGCCGCGGGCATGCAGGTCGCCGACAATCCGACCTCGTACAACCCGTTGTTCGTCTACGGCGGCGTCGGGCTCGGCAAGACGCACCTGATCCAGGCGATCGGAAACCAGATCCTGGCCAACGATCCTGCGGCGAAAATCCGCTACATCCATGCCGAGACCTATGTCTCCGACGTCGTGCGCGCCTATCAGCACAAGGCCTTCGACGATTTCAAGCGCTATTACCGGACGCTGGATCTGCTGCTGATCGACGACATCCAGTTCTTCAACGGCAAGAGCCGCACGCAGGAGGAGTTCTTTTACCTGTTCAACACGCTGATCGAGGCGCGCAAGCAAGTCGTGATCACCTGCGACACCTATCCGAAGGAAATCTCGGGGATCGAGGAGCGGCTGATCTCGCGCTTCGGCTGGGGCCTGACGGTGGCGCTGGAGCCGCCGGAGCTCGAGATGCGCGTCGCGATCCTGCTGTCGAAGGCTGCGCAGACCGGCATGAAGCTCGACGAGCAGGTCGCTTTCTTCATTGCCAAGCACATACGATCGAACGTCCGGGAGCTCGAAGGCGCGCTCAAGCGCGTGCTCGCCTATTCGAGCTTCCATCGCCAGGAAATCTCGCTGGCGGTGGCCAAGGATGCGCTCCGCGACCTGCTCGCCGTCCAGAACCGGCAGATCTCGATCGAGAACATCCAGAAGACGGTCGCCGACTACTACAAGATCCGGATTTCGGACATGCACTCGAAGAAGCGGTCGCGCGCGATCGCCCGGCCGCGTCAGGTTGCGATGGCGCTCGCCAAGGAGCTGACGCAGCTGTCGCTTCCCGAGATCGGCAGCAATTTCGGCGGCCGGGATCACACGACGGTTTTGCACGCCTGCCGGCAGATCGCCAAGCTGCGCGAGTCCGTCCCCGAGATGACCCACGACGTCAATTTTCTGCTTCAGGTCCTGCGGAACTAGACACGCAACCGACACTTCCGGACTGTATGAATCGGGACTGAACGGGTTTATAATTTGTTGATTAACCGACCCCGGCCGGCGCACCGAAATTTGCCCCCAAACCATCCACACGCCGAACACAACTTATACCGTGGCGCGGGCGCGCCAAAGCCTCGGAATCGGATGTTTTTTTCGCTGTTGTACCGGAAGTCGACGAACTCCTATTAGCTGTTATTGGGTTTAAAACAATGCAATTAAAACAGACACCCAGAGACGCGCTGCTCAAACCCTTGCAGGCCGTATCCGGAATAGTCGAACGCCGGCATACGCTGCCGATACTCGCCAACGTTCTGCTCGAACAGAAGGATGGCCGGCTGTTCGTCACCGCCACCGACCTGGAAATGCAGATCACCGCGCACAGCGAGCTCGCCGGCAAGCAGGACCAGGCGGTCACCGTCGCGGCGCGAAAGCTGCAGGATCTGCTGCGCGCACTGCCCGACGACGCCACCGTCAACATCGAGACTTCGGCCAGCAAGATGACGGTTCGTGCAGCGCGCTCGCGCTTCAACCTGCAGACGCTGCCCGCGGCCGACTATCCGCGCATCAGCATCGCGCAGGAGCAGCAGCAGGCGATCACGCTGCCGCAGCGCCAGTTCCGCGGCTTGCTCAAGCTGGCCGAATTCGCGATGGCGCAGCAGGACATCCGCTATTACCTGAACGGCATGCTGCTGGTGGTCGACAAGGGCTCGCTGCAGGCGGTCGCGACCGACGGCCATCGTCTGTCGTACGCGAGCATTTCGATCGACGGCGACTACACTCGGCAGGAAGTGATCCTGCCGCGCAAGACCGTCCTGGAGCTGGGCAAGCTGCTCGAGGATAACGACGCCGAAGTGAAGATCGACCTGCTCGCCAACCAGGTGCGCTTCCGTTTCGGCAGCATCGAGCTTGTCAGCAAAGTGGTCGACGGAAAGTTTCCCGACTACAACCGCGTGATCCCGGTCGGACACGCCAAGCAGATCGAGCTGACGCGCTCCGAGCTGCTGCAGGCGCTGCAGCGCGCCGCGATCCTGTCGAACGAGAAGTTCCGCGGCGTCAGGCTGGTCCTCGGCAACGGCCAGCTGAAAATCATCTGCACGAACAGCGAGCAGGAGGAGGCCGAGGAAGAGCTCGAGGTCGGCTACCAGGGCGAGGCGCTGGACATCGGCTTCAACATCACTTATCTGCTCGACGTTTTGCACAACCTGGGCACCGACAAGGTCGTGCTGGCATTCGGCGATGCCAATTCCAGCGCGCTGGTCACGATGCCGGAGAGAAACGATTACAAATATGTCGTGATGCCGATGCGCATCTGACCGCCGCAACAGTCACCATGGCCACCCGCGGCGCCGACATCAGTCGGCGTCGGCGTTTTCGAAGGTGGTCGGAAACGAGAAACCGCGAATGACCCAAGCCAATCCCAAGCCCACCGACAACGGCAGCGACTACGATTCGACCAGCATCCAGGTCCTCAAGGGCCTCGACGCGGTGCGCAAGCGTCCGGGGATGTACATCGGCGACACGTCCGACGGCACCGGGCTGCATCACATGGTCTTCGAAGTGCTCGACAACGCGATCGACGAGGCGCTGGCCGGCTACTGCGACGACATCAAGGTCGTGATCCATGCCGACAATTCGGTCTCGGTGGTCGACAACGGCCGCGGCATTCCGACGGACATCAAGGAAGACGACGAGCTCAAGCGCTCGGCCGCCGAGATCGTGATGACCGAGCTGCACGCCGGCGGAAAATTCGATCAGAACTCGTACAAGGTCTCCGGCGGCCTGCACGGCGTCGGCGTCTCGGTGGTCAACGCCTTGTCGGTGTGGCTGAAGCTGCGCATCTGGCGCGACGGCAAGACGCATCAGATCGAGTTCCACGACGGTGTTCCGGTCGCGCCGCTCGCCGTCACCGGTCCGACCGAGCGGCGCGGGACCGAAGTGCATTTCATGGCCGCGGCCACGACGTTCGATCACATCGAGTTCCACTACGACATCCTCGCCCGCCGCCTGCGCGAGCTTTCGTTCCTCAATCACGGCGTCAAGATAGAGCTCGTCGACCAGCGCGACGGCAAGAGCGAGAACTTCGCCTTCACCGGCGGCATCAAGGGCTTCGTCGAGTACATGAACCGCAGCAAGACGGTGCTGCACCCGAAGGTTTTCCATGCGGTCGGCGAAAAGGACGGCGTCATCGTCGAGGTCGCGATGCAGTGGAACGACTCGTACGCGGAGTCGGTGCAATGCTTCACCAACAACATCCCGCAGCGCGACGGCGGCACGCACCTGACCGGCCTGCGGCAGGCGATGACCCGCACGCTGAACGGCTACATTGAAAAGGAAGAGCTGGCGAAGAAAGCGAAGGTCGAGACGACCGGGGACGACATGCGCGAAGGGCTTACTTGCGTGCTCTCGGTCAAGGTCCCCGAGCCGAAGTTCTCGTCGCAGACCAAGGACAAGCTCGTCTCCTCGGAAGTGCAGCCGCTGGTGCAGGAGATCGTCGGCAGCAAGCTGCACGAGTTCCTGCTGGAGAATCCGACCGACGCCAAGATCATCTGCGGCAAGATCATCGACGCGGCGCGGGCGCGCGAGGCGGCGCGCAAGGCACGCGAGCTGACGCGCCGCAAGGGCGTTCTCGACGGCATGGGTCTGCCCGGCAAGCTCGCCGATTGCCAGGAACGCGACCCCGCGCTGTGCGAGCTTTACCTGGTCGAGGGCGATTCGGCCGGCGGTTCGGCGAAGCAGGGCCGCGATCGCAAGTTCCAGGCGATCCTTCCGCTGCGCGGGAAGATCCTCAACGTCGAGCGGGCCCGTTTCGACAAGCTGATCAGCTCGCAGGAAATCGTCACGCTGATCACCGCGCTCGGCACCGGCTTCGGCAAGGACGAATACAACGCCGACAAGCTGCGCTATCACCGCATCATCATCATGACCGACGCGGATGTCGACGGTTCGCACATCCGCACGCTGCTTCTGACCTTCTTCTACCGGCAGATGCTCGACCTGGTCGAGCGCGGCCACATCTACATCGCGCAGCCGCCGCTGTACAAGGCAAAGCAGGGCAAAGAAGAGACTTATCTGAAGGACGATCACGACCTGAAGCAGCATCTGCTGAAGGTCGCGCTGAAGGGCGCCGAGCTGGTACCCGGCGCGGAGCTCGCGCCGCTGTCGATCGAGGCGCTCGATCACATCGCGCGACAGTATCTGCTCGCCGAAGCGGTGATCGACCGGGTCGCGCGGCTGGCCGACCCGGCGGCGCTGCATGCTCTGCTTACCGGCCTTGCGATCGACTTGTCTACCGCGGACGCGGCGACGGCGAGCGCGGCAGCGCTCGAGCGGGCCATCGGCGACCCCGACATCACCGTGCAGGCTCGCTACGACGCGCCGGCGGAATCGCGCCGCCTCGTCATCGTGCACACCCGCCACGGCACGCCGCACGCCACGGCGCTCGATCCCGACTTCCTGGCGAGCGGCGACTATGCGCAGATCAGGGCGGCGGCCGAGGTCCTGCGCGGGCTGGTCCGGCCCGGCGCGAGCGTCCGGCGCGGCGAGCGCAGTTCGGCCGTCAGCTCGTTCAAGGAAGCGCTGGACTGGCTGTTGAGCGAAGCTCGCGGCGCGGTCTCGATACAGCGGTACAAGGGCCTCGGCGAAATGAATCCCGCGCAGTTGTGGGAAACGACGATGGACCCGGCGGTGCGGCGGCTGCTCAAGGTACAGATCGAGGACGGCATCGCATCCGACGAGATCTTCACGACCTTGATGGGCGAAGACGTCGAGCCGCGCCGCGCCTTCATCGAGAATAACGCGCTGGGAGTCCGCAATCTCGACGTCTGAGCACGGGCCGGCGCCGGCGCGCGCGACACTGCGCTGTCTGTGCGTGCTCGTACTCCTGCTGGCGTCCGCCAGCGTGTGGTCGCAATCCAGCCCGGGCGTCCCGGAACCGATGATCGAGAAATTGATCGTCAAGTTCCGCGCGCAGCCGGCGGCGGAAATCGTATCCGAATCGGAGCGTGATCGGGGTCGGGTCTCCCGGCTGGCCGCCGACCGCCGCGTTCCTCTGGCGTATGTGCGGCCGATGGCGCTCGGCGCGCACGTCGTCGCGCTCGACCACCCGGTGCCGCTGTCCGAGGCGCACGCCATCGCGCAACGCCTGGCCAGCCAGGCAGACGTCGAATATGTGCAGCCGGACCGGCGGATGCGCGCGGAGCTCGTGCCGAACGACCAGTATCTGAATCAACAGACCTACCTGCGCGACGATGCGGCGGGCATCAGCGCCTTCAGCGCGTGGGATATCACGACCGGCAGCGCCAATACCGTCGTCGCGGTGGTCGACACCGGCTACCGGCCTCATCCGGCGCTGGCCGGACGCCTTCTTCCCGGATACGACTTCGTCTCCAACCCCTTGGTTGCCAACGATGGCGACGGCCGGGATGCGGACCCGACCGATCCCGGCGACTGGATCGTTATTGAAGACCTCACGGTATCGGTGAGATTCTACGGTTGCCGCATCCAGGACAGCAGCTGGCACGGGACGTCGACCGCCGGCATCATCGCGGCCAATTCCAATGACGGCGCCTGGACCGCCGGCATCGACTGGTCGGCCAGGATTCTCCCGGTGCGCGTGCTAGGCAAATGCTACGGCGACGATTCCGACATCCTGGATGGCATCGCGTGGGCCGCCGGGCTGCCCGTGCCCGGCGTGCCCATCAATTCCACGCCGGCGCAGGTCGTCAATCTGAGTCTGGGCGGTTACGGCGAGTGCACGCCGGCGTATCAACAGGTCATCGCGTCCGCATTCGCTCACGGCGTCACCCGCGCGATCGTGGCGGCCGCGGGAAACGATGGCACCGACCCCTCGTATCACACGCCGTCGAACTGCCCCGGCGTGATTTCCGTCGCCGCGACCAACTCGATCGGCGGCAGAGCGTCGTACACGAATTTCGGTCCGACGATAACGATCAGTGCGCCCGGAGGCGACACGTTCTCGGGTTTCGACGGCATCGAGCTTCTGAGCAACCTCGGCACCCACGGGCCAACCGAAGATGCGGTCTACGTCGCCAACGGCACCAGCTTCGCCGCGCCGATGGTAGCGGGCACCGTCGCGCTGATGCTGGCCGTGGCGCCGAACCTCAGCGCAACCCAGGTGAGCGCACTGCTCGCGTCGAGCGCCAAGCCGTTTCCGGCCGGCTCGACGTGCACGACGGCGAGGTGCGGCGCCGGGATCGTCGATGCGCATGCGGCGGTGCTGGCGGCGCAAAGTGGCCCCCCCGGAACACTCAATTACGGCGGGCTGTGGTGGAATTCGCCCGGCGGCTCGGAAGCCGGCTGGGGAATCAATTTCGCGCACCAGGGCGATCAGATCTTCGCCTCGTGGTTCACCTACGATCTGACCGGGAAGGCGTGGTGGCTGGTGATGAGCGCGAATCTGACTGCGCCACGCGTCTATTCGGGATCACTCTTTGAGGGCACGGGCCCGCCGTTCGACAGCGTACCGTTCCCGCCGCTGGGCGCGCCCGGTGGGGCCACCGGCTCGTCGGCCGGCACCGGGACCTTGCGCTTCAACGATGCGAACAACGGTATCTTCACCTACACGGTGCACGGAATCACGCAGACTAAGTCGATCACCCGCGAAACGTTCGGTCCCCTTCCCGCATGCGCCGGCGCGCAGGCCAACCTCGCGCTGGCCACGAACTACCAGGACCTCTGGTGGGCGGCTCCCGCGGGCTCGGAGGCGGGCTGGGGCATCAACCTCACGCACGAGAGCGACACGATATTCGCGACCTGGTACACGTTCGACCACGACCGCACCCCGATGTGGCTGGTGTCGACGTTGACCAAGACCGCAGCGGCCTCGTACAGCGGCGATCTGATCCGGCTCACCAGCGGACCGCCGTTCAACGAGTTTCCATTCCCGCCGATTGGAAGTCCCGGAGGCGCCAACGGCAGCGTCGTCGGAACCGCGACGCTGAACTTTTCCGATGGCAACAGCGGAACGTTCAGCTATACGGTCGGCGCCGTTGCGCAGAGCAAGAGCATCACCCGCGAGGTTTTCGCCGCACCAGGGACGGTGTGCCACTAAAAGAAGCCGGAGCCGCGTACCTTGGGCGTCCGGCGCGAACCGCGCACAAGCGAGGCTAGTCGCGAATCATCGGCGCTTTGGTGGCGAATTGCTCGTCCTGCGGCTTCGCTGGAATCGTGCCGTGCTCCTTGGCGTGGCGCACCACCCGCGCGATCAGCGCCAGACCCATCGGAGCCAGCGCGCGCTCCCAAAGCTCGCGCGCCGTCTCGCCCTTTTTGACGAAACACCAGTCCTGCGCGGCGATCGCGCCCGCGTCCATACGGTCGGCCAGGTGATAGATCGATCCACCGGCGATGCTGTCGGCTTCGCGTATCGTCCATTCGACGGCGGCGATGCCGCGATGCCGCGGCAGCAGCGACGGGTGGAATCCGATGCCGCCCAGGCGCGAACGGGCAAGCGCCTCGTTGCTGACGCGCGCGTGGCTGTGCGCGGCGACGATCAGGTCGGTTCGGTCGGCGATCGCGTCGGCCGGCACCAGCTTCGGATCGTCGAGGACCTTGACCTCGAGCCCCGCGCTGGCGGCTGCCAGTGCGAGCCTGTCGTCGGCCGCCGGGACGACGACGCGCGCGACGTCGATGCCTTCTTCGAGCAGGCGCGCGAGCGTGGCTGCGCCGAAGTAGCGCGAACCGACCAGGGTGATGCGAAATTCCGCCAAGGCGTTCAGGTCGCGCGCTTGCGCGTCGCCGTTCTCGGCGATGCCTTCGCCGTCCGCGGCGCCTTCGGCGGAGGCTTGGCGCTTGTCGCCCGCTTGGTGCTGACTGCCGCGGGCCGCGAGCTCTCGGCGGTCTTGGCGCGTCGCGCGGTGCCACCCTTGCCCGATTTCTCCGCCAGCAGGGCAACCGCCTGGTCGAGCGTCAATGCATCGACCTGGTCACGGTCCGGCAGCGTAGCGTTGATACCGCCATGCTTGACGTAGGGTCCGTAGCGGCCCGCGTGCAGCTCCACCGGCTGCTTGTCCCTCGGGTGCTTGCCGAGCACCCGTAGGGCCGCGGCGCCGCGGCCGCCGCGCAGCGGCTTGCCCGCGCCGTCCTTGCGAGCCTGGAATTCGAATCCGATCTTGCCGTCCGGCTGCCGCACCAGGTACGCGGCGAAAGGCCGCCGCGTGCGCGAGGAGACGAACTGCAGGAGATCGGTCTTGCCGGTTGCGAGCAGCTTTTTCATCTGCTCGCTCTCGATCGGCCGCTGCAGGATCACGCGGCCGGAGCGAAAGTCACATGTCTTGGCGGCGCCGACGGCTTTTTCGCAGACGTACGCCGCGGGCAGCGCGAACACGCGCGAGCCGCACTTGGGGCAAGGTCCGAGCGCTTCCAGAGCGCTGAAATCAGGCGCTTCTCCGTCGGCGCCGTCGCCGGTCCCGTCGCCGAAATCGAACTGGACTTCGTTGGCGTCGTTGAGCTTGAGCATCGCCGAAAACGGCCGGCCGAGCTTGCTGCGGAAGCCGTCCAGCGGACCGACCTTGCGCTCGGTCAACAGACTTTCCGCTTCGGGAATCTCGAGCTGCCTGCCGGCGACGATCTTCCACATGCCGAAGTCGCACGACTGGCACTGGAATTTCTTGTAGTTCTCGTGCACTTCGCCGCCGCACTTCGGACAACCCGCGGCGAGCGTCGCGAAATCTCCGGGGATGGTGTCGCTTTCGAAGTTCTTGGCCTGCGCGACGATGTGCTTGGTGATCTTGACGATCTCGCGCATGAACTGCTCGCGCTTGAGCTTGCCGTGCTCCATCTGCGCGAGCTTGAACTCCCACTCCGCGGTCAGCTCGGGCGAAAAAAGCTCGGGCACGCCGAGGCCGTGCAGCAAGGTCATCAGCGAAAAGGCCTTCGCCGTCGGGTGCAGCTCGCGGCCTTCGCGGAGCACATACTTTTCCTGGATCAGGCCTTCGATGATCTGTGCACGGGTCGCCGGCGTGCCGAGGCCCTTTTCGCGCATCGCCTCGCGCAGCTCGTCGTCCTCGATCAATTTGCCGGCGCCTTCCATTGCCGACAGCAGCGTCGCTTCGGAGAACCGCGGCGGCGGCCGGGTCTGGCTCGCGACGACCTTGATTTCCTCGGTCGCCACTCGTTCATCCTGGCGAACCGCCGCGAGCGTCGCTTCGTCGTCGCCCTGGGCTTCCTTGCCGTAGACGGCGAGCCAGCCCGGCGAAACCAGCACTTTGCCCTCGGTCTTGAACGGCTCGCCGGCGACGCGGGTGATCCGCGTCGTCAGCAGGTATTCGGCGGGCGGGTAGAACACCGCCAGGAATCGCTTGACGACGAGGTCGTAGAGCTTGGTCTCGAGCTCGGAGAGGCTCTTCGGGCGCTGCAGGGTCGGGATGATCGCGAAGTGATCGGAGATCTTGCTGTCGTCGAAGACCCGCTTGTTGGGCTTCACCCACTTCGACTTCAGGATCTGGCCGGCGAACACCGCGTAGGCATTCGATTCGCGCAGCGCTTCCATCGTCGCCTTGACCGTGGACAGGTAGTCCTCGGGCAGCGCGCGCGAATCAGTCCGCGGATACGTCAGCGCCTTGTGCTTTTCGTACAGGGCCTGGGCGAGCGACAGCGTCGTGCGCGCGGACAGACCGAAGCGGCCGTTGGCTTCGCGCTGCAGGCTGGTCAGGTCGTAGAGCAGCGGCGCGGCCTGAGTCGACGGCTTGGTCTCTTCGGTGACCGTCCCCGGCTTGCCTTCGCAGCGCTCGGCGATTGCGCGCGCTTTTGCTTCGTCCCAAAGACGCTCGGCCCGCCGGTCGGGATCGTCGTCGGTCTTTTTGAATTTTTCGTCGAACCAGCGGCCGCCGTACTGCCCGCCGGCCGCGCGGAAAGTGCCCAGCACTTCCCAGTAGCCGCGCGGCACGAACGCGCGGATTTTCTCCTCGCGCTCGACCAGGATCGCCAGGGTCGGCGTCTGCACCCTGCCGACCGTGGTTAGCTGAAACCCGCCCGACCGCGAGTTGAACGCGGTCATCGCGCGCGTGCCGTTGATGCCGACCAGCCAGTCCGACTCCGACCGGCATACGGCGGCGTCGGCGAGAGGCCGCATCGCCTCGTCGCTGCGGAGCTTTCCGAACGCGTCGCGGATGGCGCCCTGGGTCATCGACTGCAGCCACAGGCGCCGGATCGGCTTGGTGTTCCTGGCGTACTGCGCGATGTTGCGAAAGATGAGCTCACCCTCGCGCCCGGCATCGCAGGCGTTGACCAGCTCGCTTACGTCCTTGCGCTTGAGGAGCTTGAGCAGCAGCCGTAACCGCGCTTCCGACTTTTCGATCGGCTTCAGCGCGAATTGCGAAGGGATGGCGGGCAGGTGCGCGAAGGTCCACTTGCCTCGCTTGACCTCCTCGTCCTCGGGCATGCCGATCTCGAGCAGATGGCCGATCGCCGACGACAAGAGGTAGCGCTCACTCTCGAAATAGTCGTCGTGGCGCGTAAAGCCCCCTAATGCGCGCGCTACGTCAGCGGCGACGGAAGGCTTTTCGGCAATGATCAGGCTCTTCGCCATCAGCAGTTGACAGTCATCGGGCAAAAAAAGAGGGCAGATAATAGCAAAGCCGCTTTGGCCGGCACTCAGTTGCCATTGAAGCGGCTCGCGAAACAGGCGTGGGACGCCTATGTATCACATAACGCGCTGGAACGCTCCTCCGGGCAGTGGCGCAACCTGGCCTGCGAGCTCGAGTTCGACCAGCGCAACCGCGATCTCGCTGGCGGCGAGTCCGGTGCGCTCGGCGAGCGTATCGACGTGGACCGGATCGTGGCCGAGGGCCGCGAGGACGCGCGCAGCGTCGCCGCCGTCCGCCAGGGCGGTGCCCGTCAGCGGCCGAATCGAGGTTCCCGCCGGCGCCAGCCCCAACTCTTCCAGCACGTCCTGCGCGGTCTCGACGAGCTTGGCGCCTTCCTTGATCAGGCGATGGCATCCTTTGGAAAACGGCGAATGGATTGAACCGGGAATCGCGAACACTTCGCGTCCCTGCTCCGCGGCGAAGCGCGCCGTGATCAACGACCCGCTGTTCGGCGTCGCCTCGACGACCAGGACGCCCCGCACCAGCCCGCTGATCACGCGATTGCGACGGGGAAAATTTCCCGGCAGCGGCGGGGTGCCCAGCGTGAACTGCGACAGCAGCCCGCCTTCGTCGGCCAGGCGGTGCGCCAGCGCCCTGTTGGCTGCCGGATAGATGCGGTCGATTCCGGTGCCTACAACCGCAACGCTGTTGCCGGCGCCGCCAAGCCCGCCGCGGTGCGCCGCTGCGTCGATGCCTTGCGCCAGTCCGCTGACGATGGTCAGCCCAGCCGCCGACAACGCGGCGGCGAACGCTTGCGCGTTCTCGCGGCCCTGCGGCGTCGCATTGCGGCTCCCGACGATCGCCAGCGCCGGCCGGTTCAGCAACTCGAGCTTGCCCGCATAATGGAGGACTGGCGGCGGGTCGCCTATCGTAAGCAACGCGCTCGGGTACGCCGGATCGTCCCACGCCAGCAGCACGTGGCCCGGCTCGGCGATCCAGGCCAGCGAGCGGTGAAGCTCATCCGGAGCGGCGCCTTGCGCGATCGCCGAAGCGAGCTCGGAGCTCACCCATTTGCCGAGGCTCGCCCGCGACGCGGCCAGCACTTCCACGGGGCCGCCGAACGCCTTGAGCAGCGCGACCAGCGCGCGAGCGGGAAGACCCGGAATCAGTTGCAGGGACGCCCAGGCCTCGACGCGCGCGTCGATCTCCATCGGACGGACTGCGGGCGGGGTGCCGGTCGGGAGGCTACGGCTTGCGCGCGAGGTCGCCGGTCACCACCGGCTCCGACGCATTGAGCACGATCCCGTAGGCGACCTTGTCGAATACCCGGAAGATGAACAGCAGTCCCGAGCGCTCGGGCGGGATGTTCAAATACCGCGTCGGCTTCGGCATGTCGCGCGTCGGGTCGCTCATGAAGCGCGACAGGACGCTGGGCTCGGTCGATGGCCGCGGGTCGACGATTACCGGCGTCGGATGGTAGATGGCCAGGACGGTGCCCACGTCCAGGCCGTCGCGAAGGCCGCGATCGACAGTGACCAGCGAGTTGCGGCCCACTTCGTGCGCGTCGCCGTCCAGCGCGATGATGCGTCCGTCGACCGCCTTGTCCGGCGCGTGCGGGACGAAATTGGTAAGCTCTTCACGCGGGGCCGGCAGCAGCATGTCATCCATCAGAATCTCTTCGCGCGCCGAGGTGATTTCCATGCGCGCGACTTCGCCGAAGCGGTCGACCCGCGCCGTGCCGAGATAGCGCAACTCGTAGCCGAGCGTCTCGTTGCTGTCGTACGAGCGCAGCACCTTGCCCGGCCGGTAAATGAACCACTGCGTTCCCGCCTTTTCGTCGATGTCCACCGCGTAGACGTAATCGCCCTCACCGCGCACGACGCGGTTGTCGTGCGCCGCGATGATCCTGCCGGCGCCCGGAGCGCCATCGCGGCTGGTCATGATGATCGGCTTGCTGAGGAACGGAGCCAGGTCGGCGGCCGGTATCGTCGGAATCGCCTCGCCTTCGAGGTTTTCAGCCCGGATGGACGGGGCGAGGCGGGCCGTCGGGCGCGGCCCGGACTGGCGCTGTCCGCCTGGACGGTCGAGCGACAGCCGCCAGTTGCCGTCGACCTGGTCGAGCACGATCACGTCGCCGGGGTAGATCCAGTGCGGGTTCTTGATCTGCTCGCGGTTCATCCGCCAGATCTCGGGCCAGCGCCACGGCTGCTTCAGGAACTTCCCGGAGATCCCCCAAAGAGTGTCGCCTTTTTGCACGGTGTACCGGTCCGGCCGGTTGTCCTGCAGCTGCAGATCGTCGGCGCGGGCGGGGCGCGGCGCGAGCATCAGTGAGAGCAGGACCGCGGAAAACAGCAGGGTCGCTATGGTAGAATTCAGCCGCGAGTTTAGGCTCATGTGGCCTCTCCGGTACGGGTGTTGTGCGGGACTTGCAAACGTCCTAAACCGACGCAAAATAAGGGTTTAGGTCGGATTCTGCATCCCGAGTATTCATTTTGCAAGTAATTATGGTTCTGGACATCCTGGAGTATCCCGATCCCCGGCTGCGGAAGCACGCCGCCCCGATCGCCGCGGTGACCCCCGAAATCCGCAAACTGGTCGCCGACATGGCCGAAACCATGTATGCCGCCCCGGGCGTCGGCTTGGCCGCGACCCAGGTCGACGTGCACAAGCGGATCATCGTCATCGACGTCAGCGAAGCGCGTGACGACCTCAGGGTTTTCATCAATCCGACGATCGTCGCCGCCGAAGGCGAGGCCGAGTGCGAGGAGGGCTGCCTGTCGGTGCCCGGGTACTACGACAACGTCAAGCGGGCCGCCAGGATCACCGTGCGCGCCCTGGACGAGCGCGGCGACCCCTTCGAGCTTTCCACCGACGGCATGCTGGCCGTATGTATTCAGCATGAAATGGATCATCTGGTCGGCAAGGTCTTTGTCGATTACCTGTCGCCGCTGAAGCGCGCGCGGCTGGCCGCCAAGCTCAGGAAGAAGCAGCGGCTCGCGGGCTAGGGGCGGCGCGGGCCATAATCCGGCGTGCCCGATGCGCTGCGCGTAGGTTTCGCTGGAACTCCTCCGTTCGCCGCGACGGCGCTGGCGGCGATCGTCGACGCCGGCCACGAAGTCGCCCTGGTTTTCACCCAGCCGGACCGGCCCCAGGGGCGGGGGCTCAGGGTCGCGTCTTCCCCGGTCAAGGCGCTCGCCGTCGAGCGCGGCCTCCCGCTCCTGCAGCCGCCGACGCTCAAGGGCGCGCCGCTGCCGACCGGCGCCAGGGTCGATGTCCTGGTCGTAGCGGCCTACGGCCTGATCCTTCCGCCGGCCATGCTCGACTGGCCGCGTCATGGTGCGATCAACATTCATGCCTCGCTGCTGCCGCGGTGGCGCGGCGCGGCGCCGATCCAGCGCGCACTGCTCGCGGGCGACAAGGAGACCGGCGTCAGCATCATGCAGATGGATGCCGGGCTCGACACCGGTCCGGTGATCTCTCGGACGGTCGTCGCGATCGCGCCGCGCGACACCGCAGGCACGTTGACGGAGCGACTGGCAGCCGCCGGCGCCGGGGCGATCGTTCGGACGCTCGTCGCGCTGGCGAAAGACGGCGCTTTGGCTTCGCAGCCACAGGATGCCTCGGCCGCGACCTACGCGGGCAAGATCGAGCGTGCCGAAGCCTCGATACGGTGGAGCGACGACGCGGTCGCGATCGACCGCGTCGTTCGCGCCTTCAACCCGGCCCCCGGCGCGTTTGCGACGCTGCACGGTGAGACGATCAAGATCTGGGTTGCCGAGCCGACTTCGGGGAGCTTCGGACCGGCCGGTGGGATCGTCAGCGCCGACGGCAACGGTCTGCTCGTCGCCTGCGGTCGCGGCGCGCTGCTGGTGCGAGAGCTGCAGCGCGCGGGCGGCCGGCGGCTCCCCGCCGCTTCGTTTCTTGCCGGGCATCCGGTCGCGGCCGGTGCCAGTTTCGACGCGGAATCCGATTGAATTACCCGCGCATCGCGACCATATAACGGACTTGAAAGGCCTCGCTGATTCCGGGGCGGAGACGACTATGCTCGGCAACTGGTTCAAGACGGGTTTGTTGATGGCGGCGATCATGGCGCTGTTCGGCGTTGCCGGCGCCGCGATCGGCGGCGCGCAGGGGATGATGATCGCGCTGCTGTTCGGCCTGGGGACCAATCTTTGGGCCTATTGGTTTTCGGACGCGATGGTGCTACGGCTTTACAACGCCCGCGAGGTCGACGCGGCGAGCGCGCCGCAGCTCTACGGCGCGGTGCGGGATCTCGCCGCGCGCGCCGGCCTGCCGATGCCCAGGGTCTACCTGATCGACGAGGCGCAGCCGAACGCGTTCGCCACCGGCCGCAACCCCGAGCACGCCGCCGTCGCCGCGACCCGCGGCATCGTCGAGTTGCTGAGCGCCCGCGAGCTCCGCGGCGTGCTCGCGCACGAGCTTTCTCACGTCCGGAACCGCGACATGCTGACCTCCACGATCACCGCGTCGATCGCCGGCGCGATATCGGCGCTCGCGCATTTCGGCATGTTCTTCGGACAACGCGACGACGGCGAACGCAATCCGCTGATGGCATTGCTGGTGATGATCCTCGCCCCGATCGCCGCGGTGCTGATCCAGTTGGCGATTTCGCGCGGACGCGAATACGAGGCCGATCGCGGCGGAGCCGAGATTTCCGGCGACCCGGGAGCACTCGCCGATGCTCTGGCGAAGATGGAGCGCTACACCAAGGGCTTGCCGCTGCCTCCCGCCGAGGAGCATCCGGCGACCGCGCAGATGATGATCGTCAACCCGCTGCATGACGGAGGACTGGCCGGACTGTTCAGCACGCACCCGCCGATCGAGGAGCGGATCCGCCGCCTCCTGGCGCTCGCTTCGCAATACCAGCGCGGATTTCAGCCGCGCTAGCGTCCTGACACCGGTCGCGCATCCCGCGATGGAGCGCGCGCAGCGATCCGCCGCGAAAATCGTCCGTCGCGTCCTTGCCGGCAATCCACTGCCTGCGGTATTGACCGGCGTGCCCTTGCCCGCGGGCGATCGCGCGCTGGTGCACGAGCTCGCCTACGGCACGCTGCGATTTCTCGGCGAGCTCCGCGCGATCGTGCATGCGCTCGCCGAGCGTCCGTTGACCGACGGCAGCGTCGAAGCGCTGCTCTGGGTCGCGCTCTACCAGTTGATCCACACCGGCGCTCCGGCGCATGCGGTCGTCGACGCCGCCGTGCGCGCTACGGGGCAGTTGAAGCGCACCTCGGCCCAGGGCCTGACCAACGCGATCCTGCGCACGTTTCTGCGGCGCCGCGACGCGCTGCTCGGAGAGATCGCGAAGGATCCCGAAGCGCGCTTTTCCTATCCTCGCTGGTGGATCGAGCGTGTCTTCGCCGAGTATCCGCAGCGTGCCGCTGCGGTGCTAGATGCGGGCAACGCGCGGCCGACGCTGAGCTTGCGTGTCAATCGCCGGCAGCTTTCGCGCGAAGACTATCTCGCCGCGTTGCACGCGCAAGGCATCGGCGCGCGCGCGATCGGCGAGGCCGGCGTCCTGCTCGACGAGACTGCCGTCGTGACCGCGCTGTCCGGGTACGCGGCCGGATGGTTTTCGGTGCAGGACGCAGGCGCCCAGCTTGCCGCCCCGCTGCTTGGGGCGCAGGACGGCATGCGCGTGCTCGACGCCTGCGCCGCGCCGGGTGGCAAGACGACGCATCTGGCCGAGCTGGCAACGCTCGATCTGGTTGCGCTCGACATCGACGCCGCGCGGATCGAGCGCGTGCGCGACAACCTCGCGCGCCTCGGCCTCGCTGCGCGTCTCACCGTGGCCGATGCGGGCGAACCCGATCGCTGGTGGGACGGCGATGCCTTCGATCGCATCCTGGCCGATGTGCCCTGCACCGCGTCGGGCATCGTGCGGCGGCATCCGGACGGCAAATGGCTGCGTCGCGAGACCGACATCGCGGGCTTCGTCGCGCAGCAGACTCGCCTGCTCGATGCACTGTGGCCGTGTCTTAAGCGCGGGGGCATGCTGCTTTATTCGACCTGCTCGATCTTCGCCGCCGAGAACGGCGATCAGATCGTCGCGTTCCTCGAGCGCCACCGCGATGCGTTGCGCATTCGACTCACCTTGCCGGCGGAATACGACGCCATCGACGGTCAACTCTTGCCAGCCGCCCCGGGCGCAGCGCACAATCACGACGGGTTTTTCTACGCCCTCCTGCAAAAGAGCTGAGTCCTTCCGGAAGGATCGCGCGGCTCGCCGCTCCCGTCCATGCGCCGCATTCTCGCCGGCCTGTTGTGCCTGATGGCTTTGCTGTCCTCGCCGGCGGCAACGACCGCGCACGCCGATACGATCGGAGTCAAATCGGCCGAGCTGCTGCCGGAGGACGAAAGCTACGTTCTGAACGCGCAGTTCGACCTGGCGTTCAATCCGACGCTCGAGGAGGCGCTGCAAAAGGGCGTCTCCCTCTATTTCCTTCTGGAGTTCGAGCTGGTGCGGCCGCGCTGGTACTGGCTCGATCAGAAGCTGGTGCAGATGGCGGTGCAGTACCGCCTGACCTACAACCCGCTGACCCGCCAGTACCGAGTGACCAGCGGATTGCTCGGCCAGCAGTTCGATTCGCTCGACGAGGTCGAGCGCCTGCTCGCGCGCGTGGTCTCGCGCCCGGTCGTCCGCAGGGACGCACTGTCGCCCGGCGAGAGGTACGAAGCCGCCGTGCGCCTTCGCCTCGACGTCGCCCAGTTGCCCAAGCCGTTCCAGATCAACGCGCTCGCCTCGCGCGACTGGTCGCTGCAGTCGGAATGGTTTCGCTGGAGCTTCACGCCGTGACCAGGATTCTCGCCCCTCGCGCGCTGCGCTACGTGCTGCTCGGCTGCGCGGTCCTCGGCACCGTCTTCCTGTTCCTGCTCGCGACAGCCAGCGCCAACACCCAGCTCTTCGCCAGCAATTACAACCTGCTGCTGGTACTCAACGGAACGATGGTCGCGCTGCTGATGGGCCTGGTCGGCTATCAGCTGTGGCGGCTGCGCAGGAACCTCAAGGCAGGGGTGTTCGGTTCGCGACTCGCGATCAGGCTGGTGCTCCTCTTCGCGCTGGTCGCGGTGCTGCCCGGCGCGCTTCTTTACGGCGTGTCGGTCCAGTTCCTCGGCAAGAGCATCGAATCGTGGTTCGACGTGCGCGTCGACGAGGCGCTCAAGGGAGGATTGAATCTCGGCCAAGGCGCACTCGATTATCTGCTCAAGGAAACGACCAACAAGGCTTCGCAGCTCGCGCTGACCTTGCAGGAGGGCGACGCGGCCAGCATGCCGCAGCGGCTCAATCGCGCAAGCGAGCAGGCGGGAATATACGAGGCGGCTCTGTTCACTTCGGGCGGCGGCGTGCTGGGCGTCGCAGGAATCTCGGGCTCGACGCTGACGCCGGAGCCGCCGCCGGCGCAGGCGCTGCGCCGCGCCAGGTTGCAGCAACCGTACTCGGCGATCGATCAGAGCACCGACCAGGGCATGCTGCTGCGCGTCGTCGTTCCGGTCAACACGTCCGATCCCGGCGAGCCACTGCGGCTGCTGCAGGTCGTCGAGCCGGTGCCGCGGCAGCTGCAGCTCGATGCCGAAAAAGTGCAGGCGGGTTACCGCGACTACCAGGAGATCACGTTTTCGCGCGTCGCGCTGAAGCGCCTTTATGCGCTTACGCTGACCCTGACCTTGCTGCTCGCGCTCTTTTCCGCACTCGGCCTCGCCGTGGTGCTGTCCGAGCAGGTCAGCGGGCCGCTGGGTCTTCTGGCCGAAGGCACGCGCGCGGTCGCGCAGGGCGATTTCAGCCGGCGTCATCCGGTGCAGAGCCGCGACGAGCTCGGCGTTCTCACCGAGTCGTTCAATACGATGACGGCGCAACTGGCCGAAGCGAGCCAGAACGCCGAAGAGAGTCGCAACGCCATCGAGACGACCAACGCCTATCTCGAAAGCATTCTGTCCAATCTGTCGGCCGGCGTGCTGGCGTTCGACGGCGCGTTCCGCCTGCGCACCGCGAACCCGAGCGCTGCGGTGATCCTGCAGCAACCGCTGGCCGACCTGATCGAATCGCCGCTTTCCGACTGGGCGCGCCGTCTTCCGCCGCTCGCCGGGTTTGCCGAACTGGTGGCCGAAGGATTCCGCGGCGGACGCGATGGCCAGTGGCAGCGGCAGGCGGAGGTCACCGTGTCGAATCACACGCGCGTGCTGCTGATGCGCGGTTCGAGATTGCCCGGCGAACCCGTCGCGGGCTTCGTTGTCGTCTTCGACGATGTGACCGAGCTGGCCGAGGCGCAGCGCGATGCCGCCTGGGCGGAGGTCGCGCGCCGCCTCGCGCACGAGATCAAGAATCCGCTGACGCCGATCCAGCTTTCGGCCGAGCGGCTCGCGGTCAAGCTCGGCGGCAAGCTGGCGGCCGCCGACGAGGAGGCGCTGGCCCGGGCGACGCGGACGATCGTTGCGCAGGTGGGGGCGATGAAGCACATGGTCGACGATTTTGCGATCTACGCCCGGCAATCGCGACCGGGAAGGATGCAGCCGGTCGACATCAATGCGCTGTTGCTCGACGTGCTGGGTCTGTACGAAAATCTGCGGCCCCATGTGTCGCTGAAGCTCGCCGAAGTCGATCCGGTCATACACGGCGAGCCGACGCGGCTGCGCCAGGTGATCCACAATCTGCTGCAGAATGCCATCGATGCCCAGGCGGACTCGCCCGACCCCGCGTACGATATCGGCCTCGAGGTGCGCGGCGACGAGGTCGCGTTGTCGATCGGGGACCGCGGTGGCGGATTTCCGGATGATGTCGTGCGCCGCGCCTTCGAGCCGTATGTGACCACCAAGGCGAAAGGAACCGGCCTCGGCCTCGCGATCGTCAAGAAGATCGCCGAGGAGCACCATGGGCGGGTAACCATCGAAAACCGGTCTCCGCACGGGGCCGTGGTGACCTTGTACTTGCCGTTCAAAGGAACCGAGACGTGATGCCGCAGCAGAAAGAAATTCTGATCGTCGACGACGAAGTCGGCATCCGCGAGCTGTTGTCCGAGATTCTGCAGGACGAGGGATATCAAGTCAGCGTGGCCGAAAACGCCGGCGAGGCGCGAAATTACCGGCTGCGCACGCAACCGGCGCTGGTGCTGCTGGACATCTGGATGCCGGACACCGACGGCGTGACGCTGCTGCGGGAGTGGGCGGCGAACGGCCAGCTGACGATGCCGGTCGTGATGATGTCGGGCCACGGCACGATAGAAACCGCGGTCGAGGCCACGAAGGTCGGCGCCTTCGATTTCCTGGAGAAACCGGTCGGGCTGCAGAAGCTTCTGTCGACGGTGACGCGCGCGCTGAAGACGGCCGCCGGGCAGGGACCGCGGCGGATATCGCTGGCGGCGCTCGGCACCAGCACGCCGGTGATCGAGGTCGAGCGAGCGATCGAGCAGCTGCTGCGTGCCAACCGGCCGGTGCTGATCGTCGGCGAACCCGGCGCCGGACACGACACCGCGGCGCGGGCGCTGCATGTGCCGGATGCGCCGTTCGTCATTCTCGCCAACGGCGCGCGGCTCGCCGCCAACCCGTCGCAGGTGCTCGAGGAAGCGCGAGACGGCCTGCTCTACTGCGTCGAAATCGGCGCGTACTCCAAAGCGGAGCAGAAAGGCCTCGCGTTCGTTCTGCCCAAGCTGGAAAAACAGGACACGATACTCGTCTGCACCAGCAGCGAGCAGCTCGGCAACCTCGCGGCGGAGGGTCGCTTCGACCCTGCGCTGCTTTCGACGCTGTCCGCCGGCGCGGTGATGCTGCCGCCGCTGCGTGCGCGGCGCGACGACATGCCGGCGCTGATCGCGCGATTCTGGCGCGAGATCACCGCGAGCCAGCGTACGATGGGAACGCTGCAGGCGAGCGCCGTGTCGGCGCTGGCAGCGGCATACTGGCCGGGCAATCTCGACCACCTGCACAACGTCATCGCCAATCTGGCCCTGACCATCGACACCGAGATCACCGGCGAGCATGTGCGGCGCCTTCTGGGCGAATCGGCGCTGCCGCCGTCGGCGGCGCTGGCTCCCGAGGTCACCGCGCGCTTTTTCGAGCTGCCGCTGCGCGAGGCGCGCGAAGCCTTCGAGCGGATCTACTTCGAGCAGCTGCTCGGCAAGGAACAGAGCAACATGAGCCGGGTCGCCGAACGCGCAGGCCTGGAGCGCACGCATCTGTACCGCAAGCTCAAGCAACTCAACATCCGGTTTTCGCGTCGTTCCGACGAAGGAGCATGCTGAGCGGGCACGAGGCCGGCGCGGCGGCGGTTCCGGCCGACCTGGCGAAGAGGCCGACGGCCCCGCTGGTCGTCGGCGCGATCGGCATCGTCTTCGGCGATATCGGAACCAGCCCGCTCTATACGCTGCGCGAATGCTTCACCGGGCCGCACGGCCTACCGCTGACCGCCGACAACGTCCTCGGCGTCCTGTCGGTGATCTTCTGGGCGCTGATGATCATCGTCACGCTCAAGTACGTGACGCTGATCATGCGCGCCGACAACAACGGCGAAGGCGGCATCATGGCGCTGACCGCGCTGGTGTCGCGCGGCCTCAACGACCGCCAGGCGCGCTGGTGGCTGGTGGGCTTGGGGATTTTCGGCGCGGCGATGTTCTACGGCGACGGCATGATCACGCCGGCGATCTCGGTGCTGTCCGCCGTCGAGGGTCTCGAAGTCCTGGCGCCGGGGCTCAAGAGTTACGTCATCCCGGTGACCCTGGCGATCCTGCTCGCGCTGTTCTCGATCCAGCGGCACGGAACCGCGAAGGTCGGCGGGCTGTTCGGCCCGCTGATGTGCGTCTGGTTCGCAACCATCGCGGTGCTGGGCGCGGCCGCGATCTGGCAGGACCCGCGGGTGCTGATGGCATTGCTGCCGTCCTACGCTTTCTCGTTCCTGACCGGCAACCCGCTGGCGGCGTTTCTCGCGCTCGGCGCGGTTGTGCTCGCGGTCACCGGCACCGAAGCGCTGTATGCCGACATGGGCCATTTCGGCGTGTCGCCGATCCGGCGCGCCTGGCTGTATCTGGTCGCGCCCGCGCTGGTGCTGAATTATTTCGGCCAGGGCGCGCTGATCATCGCCGAGCCGGAGGCGATCAAGAATCCGTTCTACCTGCTGGCGCCGGCATGGGCGCTGCTGCCGATGGTGATCCTCGCGACCGCCGCGACGGTGATCGCGTCGCAGGCGGTCATCTCGGGCGCGTTCTCGC
Organism: Casimicrobiaceae bacterium; assembly: GCA_036269335.1. GTDB lineage: Bacteria > Pseudomonadota > Gammaproteobacteria > Burkholderiales > Casimicrobiaceae > PALSA-1003. The sequence continues at coordinate 18,860 of DATASF010000106.1, read as the reverse complement.
TGACAAGGCAGGCGATCCAGATGGGCTATTGTCCGCGCCTGACGATCATGCACACGTCCGAGCGGCAGATCGGCCAGGTCTACGTCCCGTTCATCAACTGGATGCTGTTCTTCGCGGTGCTGCTGCTGGTCACCGGCTTCAAGACCTCGAGCAATCTGGCAGCCGCCTACGGCATCGCGGTGACGCTCGCGATGGCGATCGACTCGCTGCTGATTTTTGTCGTTCTGACCCGGCTGTGGCGCTGGAACCCGCTGGCCGCCCTCGCGGTCGTCGTGCCGCTGGTGGCCATCGACGTGACGTTCCTGTCGTCGAACCTGCTCAAGATCCCGGAAGGCGGCTGGTTTCCGATCGTGGTCGGAGGTGTCGTATTCACGATGCTGACGACCTGGAAGCGCGGTCGCGCGATCCTGCTCGAGCGCTTGAATGCAGAGACGATGCCGATCGATCTGTTCATCGAAAGCATCGCGGCCAACCCGCCGATGCGCGTGCCGGGCACCGCCATTTTTCTCACCAGCACGCCGAATCGCGCGCCGCATGCGCTGCTGCACAACCTAAAGCATAACAAGGTGCTGCACGAGCGCGTCGTGCTGCTGACGATGACGACCCAGGACATTCCGACGGTGCCGGTGTCCGATCGTGTGCAGATCCGCGATCTCGGTTGCAACTTCCAGCAATTCGAGGCGTTTTTCGGATTCAAGGAAGACCCCGACGTGCCGGAGCTGCTGGAGGAATGCGGGCGCCGCGGTCAGCCGTTCGACATGATGGAGACGTCGTTCTTCGTCTCGCGCGAAACGCTGATCGCCACGGCCGCGCCGGGCATGGCGCTATGGCGCGAGCGCCTGTTCGTGTCGATGGCCAAGAACGCGACCAAGGCGATCGAGTTTTTCAACGTCCCGACCAACCGGGTCGTCGAGCTGGGCACGCAGGTCGAGCTCTAGCGCACGACGCCGGTGCAAACAAAAACGCCGGCGCGGGCCGGCGTTGGAATGACTGCTGGGTCGTGTACGTCTAGAGCGACGCCATCTCGCCGCGCATTGTCTTCAGCGCTTTGCTTTCAATCTGACGGATCCGCTCGGCCGAGACGCCGTACTGGTCGGCCAGATCCTGCAACGTCGCGGGATCGTCCTCGCGCAGCCAGCGGGCTTCGATGATATTGCGGCTGCGGCTATCCAGCCTCGAGAGCGCGCTCTTGAGCCCGGTGCTGCGGTTGCGCGCGGTCTCTTCACGCTCCAGTATCTGGACGGGCTCGGCCTCGCTGTCGGTCAGATACGCGCTCGGCGTCATCGTCTCGCCGTCGTCGCCGGCCGGCGGATCGATGGCGACGTCCTGCCCGGACAGCCGCGTCTCCATTTCCAGCACTTCCTCGGGCTTGACGCCCAGCGCCTTGGCGATGCCGTTCGCCTCGGTGCGGGTCAGCGGGGCGAGCTTCGGCTTCATGCTGCGCAGGTTGAAGAACAGCTTCCTCTGCGCCTTGGTGGTCGCGATCTTGACCAGCCGCCAGTTGCGCAGGATGTGCTCGTGAATCTCGGCGCGGATCCAGTGCAGCGCAAACGACACCAGGCGAACGCCGCGCTCCGGATCGAAGCGGCGCACCGCCTTCATCAGCCCGATGTTGCCTTCCTGGATCAGGTCGGCCTGCGGCAGTCCATATCCCAGGTAATTGCGGCTGACGGCGACGACCAGCCGCAGGTGGGACAGGACGAGCGAGCGGGCGGCCTCCAGGTCGTTGTCCCGCTGCAGCTTGCGGCCGAGCTCGGTCTCCTGCTCGGCGGTAAGCAGCGGAAAACGGTTTACCGCCTGGATATAGTGATCCAAGCTCCCCAGCGAAGCCGGGGTCGGGAAAGCCAGCGTATTCGTGGGCATCCAAAGCTCCTTCTCGACTTGGCGATATTTTAGCACTCGGCTTGTCAGAGTGCTAAGTCGCCCCGAAGTTCCGCCACATGGCCAGGCCTCCCCGACTCGAGACCGCGGGGCCGCCTCAGGGCTTAGCCTCGAGGCAGTCCGAGTCGAAAACGGCGGCTGGCGGCCCCTCGGGCCGGTCGGAGAGTGCTTCGAAAAGGTCCCGCCGGCCAGGGTCGGCGGCGTAGGTGAGCACTTGCAACCCAACGAGCCAGGACCCGCGCCAGCCCTTGCGGTTTCAGCCGATCAGCGCGTCGGCGAACTCCGCGGCGCGGAACGGGCGAAGGTCGTTTATACCTTCGCCTACGCCGATCAGCTTCAGCGGTACCGGACGTGTCTTGGCGATCGCGGCCACGACCCCGCCTTTGGCCGTCCCGTCGAGCTTGGTGACCACGAGACCGGTCAGTCCCAGCGCCGCATCGAACGCGGCGACCTGGGCCAGCGCGTTTTGTCCGGTATTGGCGTCGAGGACCAGCAGCGTTTCGTGCGGCGCGCCTTCCTGCGCCTTGGCGATCACGCGGCGGATTTTCCTGAGCTCGTCCATCAGCGGCAGCTGCGTCGGCAGGCGCCCGGCGGTGTCGGCTAGCACGACGTCGACACGCCGCGCGCGCGCTGCCGAGATCGCGTCGAACATCACCGCCGCCGGATCGCCTCCATGCTGGGCCACGACCGGGACGTTGTTGCGCGCACCCCAGGATTCGAGTTGCTCGCGCGCCGCCGCGCGGAAGGTATCGCCTGCCGCGAGCAGCACCGAGTGGCCCTCGCCCTGCAGATATTTGGCGAGCTTGCCTATCGATGTCGTTTTGCCCGCCCCGTTGACCCCGGCGAGCATGATGACAAAAGGCCGCGCCGTGCCGATGACCAGCGGCTGCTCGAGCGGCGCGATCAGCTCGACCAGCGCGGACTTGAGCACCGCGCGCGCGTCGAGATGGGCGTCGGCGCGCTTCCAGCGGGCGACGAGCTCGTCGAGCAGATGCTCGGTGGCCGGAATACCGACGTCGGCGCCGAGCAACGCGCTGCGCAGCTCGTCGACCGCCTCCTCCGACAGCGCTTCGCGGCCGAACAGCGCGGTCAGCGGACGGGAAATGCGTTCGCGCGAAAGACCGAGGCCGCTCTTCAGGCGTTCGGACCAGCTGCGTTCGCCCTCGTCGGGCTTGCGCTTGAACAGATCGAGCATCGGATTGGCGCTGCAGGCAAAGTACAATTCTACCTTTCGATCGATGGCGCACGCTTGCCGCAAGCCCACCAGATTCGCATCATCGGCGGGCGCTGGCGCGGCCGGCGCATTCGCTTTCCCGCCGTCGCCGACATACGTCCGACGCCCGACCGGGTTCGCGAAACCCTGTTCAATTGGCTGGGCCAGGATCTCGACGGCGCGCGCACGCTGGATCCCTTTGCGGGCAGCGGCGCGCTGTCGTTCGAGGCGCTGTCGCGCGGCGCGACGCTCGCGGTCGCCGTCGATCGCAAGCCGGAGCTGGTGCGCGCGCTGGACGCGGCCGCGCAGATGCTCGGCACTGCCGCGCTGGAGAGTCACTGCGCCGACGCCCGGGCGTTCATGGCGCGCGAGACGCGACTGTTCGACGTCGTCTTTCTCGATCCGCCGTTCGCCGATCCGCAATGGGACGCGCTGCTGCCGGCGGCCGCAGCGCGCGTGGCCCCCGACGGCGCGCTGTATGTCGAGGCCTCATCGCCCGTCGCCGCGCCGGCCGGGTTCGCGATGGTTCGCTGCGACAAGGCCGGGCAGGTGCATTATCATCTGCTGCACCGCCTGCCTGGCGGTGCCTCCAGCGGGAGCGCTCCGCCGAGCGGAGAGATCGGGGCATGCTGAAAATCGTCTATCCCGGAACCTTCGACCCGTTCACCAAGGGGCACGAGGATATCGTGCGGCGCGCGGCCAAGCTGTTCGACCGGGTGATCGTCGCGATCGCGGACAGCGAAAGCAAACGGCCGATGTTCAGCGCGGACGAGCGCATCGCGATGGCGCGCGAGGTCCTGGCGCCGTATCCGAACGTCGAGGTCGCGGGCTTTTCCGGCTTGCTGATGGATTTCGTGCACTCGGTCGGGGCCACGACGATCCTGCGCGGCTTGCGCGCGGTGTCCGACTTCGAGTACGAGTTTCAGATGGCCGGCATGAACCGCAACCTTCATCCGGAGGTCGAAACGCTGTTCCTGACCCCGGCAGAGCAATACCTGTTCATGTCATCGACGATCGTTCGTGAAATCGCCCGCTTCGGCGGCGACGTCGGCAAGTTCGTGCCGCCGGCCGTCGTCGCGCGGCTCAAGGCCAAGGCGGAAGACGAGCGCGCGGCGCAGTCGCGTGAGAGATCCTGATGGCACTGATCATTACCGACGAATGCATCAACTGCGACGTCTGCGAGCCCGAGTGCCCGAACGGCGCGATATCGCAGGGCCTGGAAATCTACGTGATCGATCCGGGAAAGTGCACCGAATGCGTCGGGCATTTCGACACGCCGCAGTGCGTCGAAGTCTGCCCGGTCGATTGCATACCGGTGAATCCCGACTTCGTGGAGAGCAAGGATCAGCTGCTCCTGAAGTACCGCGGCTTGATGGCGGCCAAGGCCGGCAACGTGCCGGCCTGATTCGTCGCGCGGGAAACTGCTAGCCGTTGGCGGCCAGCGGCAGCGGCTCGGACTGCTCGCAGATCGCGTCGATCGCGGCGAGCTCCCGCGCCAGCGCGCCGATCTGCCCCTTCGCGGCGAGCTCCGCCTGCTCGAGCTCCGCGATGCGCTCCTCGAGCTCGTCGCTTGCCCGGTGGATGCGCTTGACGCTTTCCAGCCTGCGCCGCAGCTGCAGGTGGTGCTCGCGCACCTGCGTCTCCAGCGGCGCCATCACGGCCTTCAGCCAGCTTTCCAGGTCGCGGTTCGCTATGTCGAACACGTGCTTGACCCGGATCGCGATCGTCTCGAAGAACCGTTTCATCAGCGTGAACTTTGCCTTGCTGACCATGTTCCACAGCGTGTTGAAATGCACGTTGTAAGCGCGCTCCAGCCGCTCGACTTCCTTCTGGTACTTGAGCATCGAGAACGGAGGCGGCGTGAATGGCTCGATGCCGTGCTCCTTGGCGAAGCGCTGATACATCGCCTGCATCATCTCGTGCGTCTCGGCGGTCTGCCGCGCGCTCGCATCGAGGCTGCCGTAGATCTTGCCGAAGAAGTCGCCCATCGCGGACCGCACGCCCTTGGTGAACGGGCTCTTCTCGATCCGCTCCCGCGTATCGGCGGCCGTCGCCCGCAGCGTCTCGAGGCCGATGCTTTCGTACAGGCTGTTGGTCTGCTGCGTGAAAACCGTGCGCAGCGCCGTATAGCGCTGCATGCCGCGCTCGAACAGGTTCTTTTCCTGCTGGATGCGCTCCATCATGTGCTCGACGACGTCCTGGTTCTTCCCGCGCAGGTTCTGCAGCTCGGTCAGCTGCTCGCGGATGCCCGCGATGCGGCTGTCGAGTATCGTGCGCGTGCCGGCGACCAGCTCGCGGATCTCGGTCTGCGTCGCCGAGCCGACGATGCGGCGCTTGGCCGGAATCAGCTCTCTCGACAGTGCCGACTCGAGCTGCGGCAGGCGGCTCTTCGCCAGCAGCGCGTCGTCGCCGTTGACCTTGGCCAGCAGCGCTTTTTGCGCCGACACCGGAAAGACCTGCGCCGGCGGGATCATCAGCAGCTGGGCGCTGGTGCGCACCTGGCGCGAGATCTCGCCCTCGATTTCGTGCGCGGTGCGCAGCTCGTCCCACAGTCCGTCGATCTTGTTCAGGATGACCAGCCGGCCCTCGCGGCTCGCCGGGGTGTCTCCGACGATGTGCTTGGTCCACACGTCGATGTCGGTCTTGGTCACGCCGGCGTCGGCGGCGAGGATGAACAGGATCGCGTGCGCGTTCGGCAGCAGGTTGAGCGTGAGCTCGGGTTCGGTGCCGATGGCGTTCAGGCCCGGCGTATCGAGTATCACCAGACCCTGCTGCAGCAGCGGATGCGGAAAGTTGATGATGGCGTGGCGCCAGCAGGGGACGTCGACTGCCGCGTCGGCGGCCGACAGCGGCGCAAGCGGGTCGCCGTCGTCGTAGAGTCCGTACTTGCGCGCCAGCGGGACCGACACGCGCTTGGTCTGCGACACCTGCGAGAGTGCCTCGGCCATCCGGTCAGCCGACGACATGTCGAGGGTGATCGTTACCCATTCGTCGGCGTAGTTCTTGAATTCGGTGACCGATCCGTCGCGTGCCCGCGTTTCGATCGGCAGCAGGCGGATCGACGGCGGGCGGGTCGAGTCGTACAGAAGCTCGGTCGGACACATCGTCGTACGGCCGGCGGCGGACGGCAGCAGGCGCTGGCCGAAGTCGGCAAAGAAGATCGCGTTGATCAGCTCGGATTTGCCGCGGGAGAACTCGGCGACGAAGGCGACGACCAGCTTGTCCTGATGCAACCGCTCGAGGAGCCGCTGCACGGTCAGGTCCGCCTGCCCGTCCGCAAGCTCCTGTTCGGACAGCCATTCGTGCAGGCGCGACACGCCGGTCGACAACCGCCGCCGCCAGTCGCTGTAGGCTTCAAATCGAGAGGCCAGATCCTTCGATTGCATCATGGTCGGTTCGCGTCCGGCTCGAGTCGCGGGGACTCTAGCATAAAGCGCGCCAAAACAAGCACCTAAGTCCCGTTCAGGTCTGGCAGATGCGGCAGTAGTAGGTCGCTCGCCCCCCCTGCCGGGTCGCGCGGATCGGCTCGCCGCAAACGCGGCAGGGCAGCCCGGCGCGGCCGTACACGTTGTACTCGAGCTGAAAGTAACCGGGCTCGCCGTCGCTATCGACGTAGTCGCGAAGGGTGCTGCCGCCTTTGGCGATTGCCGCCGCGAGCGTGTCCCTGACCGCCACGACCAGACGCCCCAGACGCTCGCGCGAGACGCGGTTGGCGGCGCGCGTCGGCCGTATGCCGGCGCGAAACAACGCCTCGTTGGCGTATATGTTCCCGGCGCCGACGACCAGCCTGTTGTCCATCAATGCGAGCTTGATCGCCGTGTTGCGCTTGCGGGTGGATGCGAACAGGTGCGCCGAGTCGAAATCGGCTGAGAACGGCTCGGGCCCGAGCGCGGCGAGCAGCGGATGCTCTCCCGCGGCCGCGGGAGACCACAGCATCGCGCCGAAACGGCGCGGGTCGTGGTAGCGAAGGACGACGCCGTTCGCGAACTCCAGATCGATGTGGTCGTGGGTGCGTCGCGCCGGCGCGACGCCGTAGACGCGCAGGCTTCCGGTCATTCCGAAATGGACGATCAGCGTGTCGGGGCCCAGCCGGAAAAGCAGGTATTTGCTGCGCCGGTCGACCCGATCGACGACGCGGCCGACCAGTCGCCGGGGCAAATCACGGGGAACCGGCCAGCGCAGTCGGCGGTCGTAGATTCTCACCGCCGTCACTTTCTGCCGTTCTACGTGAGGCGCGATCCCCCGACGCGTCGTTTCAACTTCCGGAAGTTCGGGCATCTGGAGGTGTCGAGTGGCGTTTGTTGCTCGGGCAAATATACCCTAAGATGCAGCGAGGTCCGGCGATCTGCGGGACCTGAATCAAATCGACCGAGCGTGGCTTGCCTATCGTGATTCCCATCCTTCGTTCCTTGCTGGTCGTCAGCCTGGCCGCCGTCGCCGTGGCGGGGGGAGACGCGCGCGCCCAGGATTCCGCCGACCCGAAGCAGACCGACGGGGCGATCGCCGCGCCCGAGCGCCCCGAGGCAGTCGACGAGCTAACGCCCGAAGTGCTTTACCGCATCCTGGTCGGCGATGTCGCGATGCAGCGTGGCGATGCGGCGCTGGCTGCCCGCGCGTACTTCGAAGCCGCGCGCGATTCGCGCGATGCGGTTCTGGCCCGCCGCGCGACCGAGATCGCACTGTTTGCCCGGCAGCGCACGCTGGCGCTGGAAGCGGCGAAACTCTGGCAGCAGCTCGATCCGAAGGCCGAGCGCGCGCGGCAAATGGTGGCGTCGCTCGCGGTCTCCGGCGCCGGCTCCGATCTCAAAGCCGAGCTGCAGCGCGTGCTGATCGAAGCGGCAGCCAACGACAAATCGCTCGGCGAGGCATTCCTGCAGCTCAATCAGGCCTTGGCCGCGCAAACCGACAAGGTGGCGGCTTTCCGGCTGGTGCAGGATCTGGCGAGGCCGTATCCGAAGGTGCCGGAAGCATGGTTCGCCATCGCGCTCGCCGGGTACAACACCAAGCTGACCGATCCGGCGATCACCGCCGCCGCCACGAACGCGGCGGACCGGGCGCTCGAGCTCAAGCCCGGATGGGACCGTGCAGCCCTGATCAAGGCCGACATCCTCGCCAAGGGATCGCCCGAGGCGTCGATCGCGTTTCTCAAGGAGTTTCTTGCAGCGACCCCCGACGCGCGCGCCGTCGCTGGCGCGCTGGCGCAGATCTATGTCGAGCAAAAGCGCCTCGCCGAGGCGCGGGCGATCTTCCAGCAGATGTGGGACGAGGAGCCGGAAGACCGCGAATTCGAATTCGCCGTCGCCGCGATATCGCTGCAGATGAAGGATTACGCCACCGCCAGGCGGCTGCTCGAGGAGCTCGACAAGGCCGGTTACGGCGACAAGGGTGTGGTGTCGTTCTATCTCGCGCAGCTGGCGGAAGAAACCAAGCATTACGACGAGGCGATCACCCGCTACCGCGAAGTCACCGAAGGCGACCGTGCGTGGCTCGCCAAGCTGCGCATCGGCGCGATGATCGCGAAAAAGGGCGACATTGCCGCGGCGCGCAGCTATCTGAACGGATTGCAGCCGGAGTCGGCCGAGCGGCGGATCGAGGTCGCGCAGGCGGAGGCGCAGGTGTTGCGCGACGCCGGCGACTTCAAGGGCGCGTACGCGATTCTCACCACGGCGCTGGAGCGCCAGGCCGATTCGGTCGATCTGCTCTACGACGTCGCGATGGTCGCCGAGAAGCTCGACCGCATCGACGAAGTCGAGGCGAGGCTCAAGCGGCTGATCGAGCTCAAGCCGGACAATGCGCAAGCGCTCAACGCGCTCGGCTACACGCTGGTCGATCGCACGCCGCGGACCGCCGAGGGATTGAAGCTGATCGAAAAGGCGCTGCAGATCGCGCCGGACGATCCGTTCATCCTCGATAGCATGGGCTGGGCCAACTACCGGATGGGCAAGCTCGACGATTCGGAAAAGTTCCTGCGGCGCGCCTTTGGCGACCAGGCCGATCCCGAGATCGCCGCGCATCTGGGCGAAGTGCTGTGGGCGAAAGGCGAGCGCGAGCGCGCCACCGAGCTGTGGCAATCGCAGCTCAAGACATCGCCCGACAATCCGGTCCTGATCGAAACGATGCGCCGTCTGGCGCACTGACCCTCCCGTCGCCAAGTCGATGCCCAGGCTGCGCGGCATTTGCGCTCGCGCGGTCGTAGCGGCCGGCGCCGCGCTGCTCTGCGCCTGCGCGCCGGCGCTGCTCGAGCGACCGGCCACGCCGAGCACACTCGCGGCACACGCGGCGGCGTTCGAGTTGACTGGACGCCTGTCCGCGCGGCGCGGCAACGATGCGCTGAGCGCCAATTTCCGCTGGACGCACGAGGCCCAGCGCGACGAGCTCGATTTGAGCTCGCCGCTCGGCCAGACGATCGCGCGCCTGACCGGCGATGCAAACGGCGTTCGTCTGCAAACCCCCGATGGAAGAATCGAGACGGCGGGCGACTGGGCGGCGCTGACCACGCGCGCGCTCGGCTGGCCGCTGCCGGTCGAAGGGTTGGTCTTCTGGATCCAGGGCCTGCCGCGGGAAGGTGCGCCGGCGGCGGTCGAGCGGGCGAGCGACGGCCTGCCGGCCGCGCTGCGCCAGGACGGCTGGAGCGTCGTCTACCAGGCGTTCGAGCGCGGCAGCGATGGCGTCTCGCGCCCCAAGCGGCTGACGCTCGATTACGCGGAGGTCGAATTGCGCATCGCCGTCGATTCCTGGCGATGAGCGAGCGGCGCGCGCTGGTGCTTCCCGCGCCGGCGAAACTCAATCTGTTCCTGCACGTGACCGGACGGCGCCCGGACGGCTACCACACGCTCGAGTCGCTGCTGGTGCTGATCGGGCGCGGCGACGTCGTTTCGCTGTCCTGGCGCGATGACGCCGACGTCGTGCGTCTGCGCGGCGCCGCTGGCGTGCCTGCCGACGACGACCTGACCTTGCGCGCAGCGCGGCTGCTGCAACGCTCGTGCGGGGTTGCGCACGGCGTCACGATTGCGGTCGACAAGCGTCTGCCAGTGGGCGGCGGGGTCGGCGGCGGCAGCTCCGACGCAGCCACGGTCCTGCTCGGACTCAATCGGCTCTGGCAGCTCGGGCTGTCACGGCGCGAGCTGATGCGCCTCGCGCTCGAGCTCGGCGCCGACGTTCCGTTTTTTGTGTTCGGCGAAACGGCGCACGCACGCGGCATCGGCGAAGTGCTCGAGTCCGTCAGCTTGCCGCAAACCTGGTTCGTTGTGCTATCGCCGCCGATCGCGGTCTCGACCAGGGCCGTGTTCGCTGCGCCTGAATTGACACGACAGAGCCACTCCGCGAAAATGGCCGTCTTTTCCGAGGGATATGGCCGTAACGACCTGCAAGCGGTCGCCGCCGCAAGGTTCCCGGAGATCGCAGGCTGTCTTGCCGCGCTGTCGCGCGCGGCGCCAGCGTCGGGAGTGCGGATGACCGGATCGGGAGCGAGCGTGTTCGGCGCTTTCGCTTCCGAATACGCCGCGCAACAAGCGCTTTCGCGGATGCCGCGGACGGAAGGCACCGGCGAAAGCGCCGGTGGAAACGCCGGAGAAACGGCCGGATTTGTTGCTCGCGCGCTGAACCGCCACCCGCTGTGGTCGTTTGTCTCACGTTGATGTTCCCGCGCGCAAACGGTTTCCCTTGGGGAGTCGCCAAGTGGTAAGGCACCGGATTTTGATTCCGGCATTCGTAGGTTCGATCCCTACCTCCCCAGCCACCAACACGTCGGGCAGGCCGTCGGTCCGGACGGCCTGCCCGCGTCTTTCATAGGCGGCGACGATGGCGTTCGAGCGGATGCGGATCTTCACCGGAAGCGCCAACCCCAAGCTCGCAGAGGCCGTCGTCCGGCACATGAACATCAGCCTCGGCCGATGCATCGTCGGCCGGTTCTCCGACGGTGAGGTGATGGTCGAGCTGCTGGAGAACGTGCGCGGCCGCGACGTGTTCATATTGCAATCGACCTCGCAGCCGACCAACGACAACCTGATGGAGATCCTGGTGATGGTCGACGCGCTCAAACGGGCGTCCGCCGGCCGCATCACCGCCGCGATACCTTATTTCGGCTATGCGCGGCAGGACCGGCGGCCCCGGTCGGCGCGGGTGCCGATCACCGCTAAGGTCGTCGCCGACATGCTGACGACGGTCGGCGTCAATCGTGTGATGACCATGGACCTCCACGCCGACCAGATCCAGGGATTTTTCAATATCCCGGTCGACAACATCTACGCGACGCCGGTGCTGCTCGGCGACCTGTGGAAGCAGAACTACGACAACCTGCTGGTCGTCTCGCCCGACGTCGGCGGCGTCGTGCGAGCGCGGGCGATCGCGAAACGGCTCGACTCCGACCTCGCGATCATCGACAAGCGCCGTCCGAAGGCCAACGTCGCCGAGGTGATGAACATCATCGGCGATGTCGCTGGCCGCGCTTGCGTGATCATGGACGACATCGTCGACACGGCCAACACCCTGTGCAAGGCGGCATCGGCGCTGAAGGCCAACGGCGCGCAGAAAGTGCTCGCCTACTGCACGCATCCGGTCCTGTCGGGCGGCGCCGTCGCGCGAATCGCGGAATCGGAGCTCGACGAGATCGTCGTGACCGACACGATCGCGCTGTCCGACGAAGCGCGCGCCTGCAAGCGCATCCGGCAGCTTTCCTGCGCGCAGCTCCTGGCCGAGACGATGACGCGCATCTCCAACGAGGAATCGGTCAGCTCGCTGTTCACTGAGTAAGCCTGCTGGAGCGCGGAGCAGGGGCCCCGCGCTAGCGGGGATGCGACCGCGGAAGCAGGCTGCGGCCGACACTCGGTGCGGTGAGTTGCGTTGGACTCCTTAGGAGGCCGCGCTGCTGGAGCGCGGAGCAGGGGCCCCGCGCTAGCGGGGATGCGACCGCGGAAGCAGGCTGCGGCCGACACTCAGTATGGTGGGTTGCGTTGGACGCGCTAGGAGGCCGCGGCGGAAGCTGGTCTCACCGAGACGGACAGTGTCAGCCGCTTTGCACCGCCCGGCCGATTCGGGTTACAATTCAAGGCTTTCCCCGCCGCCGCCTGCCGGCGGCATTGTCGCCATCGCGGACGACCGCTGCGCACCAGCGCACGGAAGGACGCAGACAAAGGAGCAACACCATGCAGTTCGAATTCACCGCCTTTCCCCGCGGCACCGAAGGACGAGGCGCAAGCCGCCGGCTGCGCCGCACCGGTCGCGCGCCTGGAATTGTCTACGGCGGTGCCGAGAAGCCCGAACCGATCGAGCTCGATCACAACGCCCTGATCCACGCGCTCAACAAGGAGGCGTTTCATTCGTCGATCCTGACGATGAAACTGGGTGAATCCGCCCAGCGCGTGCTGCTGCGCGACGTGCAGATGCATCCGTTCCGGCACGAGGTGCTGCATATCGACTTCCAGCGCGTCGACGAGAATCGCAAGATTCACATGAAAGTGCCGCTGCACTTCATCAACGCCGAGCTCGCGCCTGCGAACAAGACGACCGACGCCATCATCAGCCACGTGCTGACCGAGCTCGACGTCTCGTGCCTGCCCAAGGATCTGCCGGGATTCGTCGATGTCGACCTGTCTACCCTGGCGGTCGGGCAGTCGATACACGTATCGGATCTCACGCTGCCTGCCGGCGTGACCGCGGTCACCCGCCCGGGTCCGAGCCCCGTCGTCGCGACGGCGATCGTGCCGCGCATCGTCGTCGAGGTCGAGGAAGTCGCCGCGCCGACGGCCGAAGCGGTGGCGGGCGAAGCGGCCGCGGCGGCCGAAGGGGCCAAGCCTGGCGACAAGCCTGCGGAAAAGAGCGGCGAGAAGCCCGCGGAAAAGGGTGCCGACAAGGCGCCGGGCAAAAAGGACGACAAGAAATAAGTGCCTGGCGTACGCGAAGGGCCCGCCGGCGCTTCTTTCGGCGGGCCTTTTTGCTGTTTCGTCCCGACCCCACGGTCCCTCTGAGCTGACGCCATGGCGCACACGTTCCGCCTCATCGTCGGTCTCGGCAACCCGGGACGCGAATACCGCGAGACGCGGCACAACGCCGGTTTCTGGTGGATCGAGCGTCTTGCCGCGACGCTGCAGGCGAGCTTTCGCGCCGAATCGAAATTTCAGGCGCAGGTGGCCGCGACGCGCGGCAACGAAGGCGACATGCGCCTCGCGATGCCGCAGACCTTCATGAATCGCAGTGGACTTGCGGTGGCCTCGCTTGCCCGTTTCTATCGCGTCGCGCCCGCCGAGATCCTGGTCGCGCACGACGAGCTCGACTTGAAGCCCGGCGTGGTCAAGCTGAAGCAGGGCGGAGGCAATGCCGGACACAACGGCCTGAAGGACATCGCCGCCGCGCTGGGCAGCGGCGAATTCTGGCGGCTCCGGCTGGGCATCGGCCATCCGCGAGACGGCGCGCTGTCCGAACAGGAAGTCGCCGACTACGTGCTGCATCCGCCGGCCGGGGACGAGCGGCTGCTGATCGACGACGCGATCGCGCGGGCGCTGGCGATCTGGCCCTGGCTCGCGCGAGGTGAGACCGAGCGCGCGATGCACGAGCTGCATACGGCGCCGCGGCCGCCACCCGCTCCCGAAGGCCCGGCAAAGCCATGAGCCTCAAATGCGGAATCGTCGGCCTGCCGAACGTCGGCAAGTCGACCTTGTTCAACGCGCTTACCCGCGCCGGCATCGCGGCGGAAAACTACCCGTTCTGCACGATCGAGCCCAACGTCGGCATCGTCGAGGTCCCGGACCCGCGGCTCGCGGCGCTCGCCGCGATCGCGCGTCCCGAGCGCGTCCTTCCCGCCGTGGTGGAATTCGTCGACATCGCCGGGCTGGTCGCCGGCGCATCCAAAGGGGAAGGCCTGGGCAACCAATTTCTGGCCAACATCCGCGAGACCGATGCCATCGCGCATGTCGTGCGCTGCTTCGAGGATCCGAACGTCGTGCACGTCGCCGGGAAAATCGATCCAGTCTCGGACATCGAGACGATCAACACCGAGCTCGCGCTGGCCGACCTCGCGGCTGTCGACAAGCAGATGAACCGCTACGCCAAGGCGGCCCGGGCCGGGGGCGACAAGGAGGCGAAGCGCCTGGTGGCGGCGCTGGAAAAAATCGTCCCCGCGCTGAACGATGCGCGGCCGGCTCGCTCGGTCGATCTCTACCCGGAAGAGCTGGCCGTGCTGAAGCCGCTGTTCCTGCTGACGATGAAGCCGACGATGTACGTGGCCAACGTGGCGGAGCACGGATTCACCAACAATCCGCTGCTGGACCGCATCGAGGCGTACGCGGCGCGCGAGGGAGCGCCGGTGGTCGCGATCAGCGCCGCGCTCGAAGCCCAGATCGCCGATCTCGACGACGCCGACAAGCAGATCTTCCTCGCCGACATGGGGCTCGCCGAAGCCGGACTCGACCGTTTGATCCACGCCGGCTACAAATTGCTCGGGCTCGAGACCTACTTCACCGCCGGCCCGAAGGAAGTCCGCGCCTGGACGGTACGCCGCGGCAGCACCGCGCCGCAGGCCGCCGGAGTAATCCACACCGATTTCGAAAAAGGCTTTATCCGGGCCGAGGTCATCGCCTATGATGACTTTATCGCCTGCAAAGGCGAGCAGGGCGCGAAAGAGGGAGGAAAAATGCGGCTCGAAGGCCGGGACTACGTCGTCCGCGACGGCGACGTCATGCACTTTCGCTTCAACGTGTAAGACGTGCGCTCGTTGCTCTCGTGAGCAAGCCGCGGGTCGTCGAATCCAGCAACCGGATGGCGCGATGACGTGAACACGCGGCTCAAGTTCACCAAGATGCAGGGACTGGGCAACGATTTCGTGATGCTGGACGGCATTCGCCAGCGCGTCGACCTCGGCCCCGCGCAGATTGCGCGACTCGCCGATCGTCATTTCGGCGTCGGCTGCGACCAGGTGCTGCTGGTCGAACGGCCATCGCGCGCCGACGTCGATTTCCGCTATCGGATCTTCAACGCCGACGGCGGCGAGGTCGAGCAGTGCGGGAACGGTGCGCGCTGCTTCGTCCATTTCGTTCGCGACCAGGGACTGACGGCCAAGGAGACGATCCGCGTCGAAACCCGCGGCGGGATCATCGAGCCTTCGCTGGAAGCCGACGGCCGGGTGCAGGTCGACATGGGCGTGCCGCGCTTCGAGCCCGACGTGATTCCATTCATCGGCGACAGCGCGACGCCGACGCAGGCGCTCGACGTCGCCGGGGCGTCGATCGCGATCAGCGCGCTGTCGATGGGCAATCCGCATGCGGTGCAGGTCGTCGCCGACGTCGAGACCGCGCCGGTCGGAAGCCAGGGTCCGCTGATCGAGCGGCATCCGCGCTTTCCCCGCGGAGTCAACGCGGGCTACATGCAGGTCGTCGATCGCGCTAACATTCGCCTGCGCGTATGGGAGCGCGGTGCCGGCGAGACGCTGGCGTGCGGCACCGGCGCTTGTGCCGCCGTCGTTGCCGGAATCCGGCGCGGCCTTCTCGATTCGACGGTTCGCGTACAGACGCGCGGCGGCGAGCTCTCGATACGCTGGGACGGACCGGGCGAGCCGGTGCTGATGACCGGGCCGGCGACAACGGTGTTCGAAGGCGAATGGCAGGTCGACGAATGACGAATGAAACGAACAAGGACGCAGGGATGAATCCCGAGGCGGTCGCCGATTATTTGAAGCGGCATGGGGAATTCTTCGAGCAATACGCCGATCTGCTTGCCGAGATCTACGTGCCGCATCCGCACGGCGGTCATGCGATACCGATCGCCGAGCGGCAGATCGTGACCTTGCGCGAGAAGAACGGCCAACTCGAATCGAAGCTGCGCGAACTGATCCAGTTCGGCACCGACAACGATGCGATCAGCGAAAAGCTGCACCGCTCGACGCTCGCGCTTTTTTCCGCGGCGGACCTGGAAACGACGCTGGGTGTTCTGTACCAGAGCCTGAGCGAGGACTTCCGGGTGACGCAAGTGACGCTGCGGCTGTGGGGCAGGGTGCCCGAGCAGTCGTATCTGCCTGAGCTCGCCGCGACCAGCCAGGAAATCCGCGAATACGCCGGCGCCCTCGGCGCGCCTTACTGCGGCACGCAGGCGCCGTTCGAATCGCGCGAATGGTTCGACGGCGGCACCTCGCTCGCCTCGTTCGCGCTGCTGCCGCTGCGCACCCACCATACGTTCGGCCTGCTGGCGCTCGGCAGCGAAGATCCGGGCCGCTTCTACGCGGGGCTCGGAACGATGCATCTGACTCGACTGTCGGAGCTTGCCAGCGTCGCGACGGCGCGCTTTCTGCCGCAAGGCTGATTCCGTTGGGCACTTCGTCCCGCGCCAGTCCGCCGCCGCCGCGGGTTGCGCAGGCCGAACCGCTGGTCGTGGCGTTCGAGCGGCATCTGTCGACGCGGCCGGCACACACTCGCAGCGCCTACCGCCGCGATGTCCGGATGCTGCAGCAGCTCGCTGGCGAGTCACCCCTCGCGAAGCTGTCCCCCGCGGAGCTCAGACGTTTCCTGGCGATGCTGCACGCACGCGGCCTGTCGGGCAAGAGCCTGGCGCGCGTCTTGTCGGGTTGGCGCGCCTTCTACCGTTTCGCCATCGATCACGAGCCTTCATTGAAGGACAACCCGTGCGCCGGGCTCAAGGCGCCCAAGTCGTCGCGACATCTGCCGGCGGTCCTATCGCCCGACGAGGCAGTGCGCCTGGTGGCGATCGCCGACGAAGACGTGCTCGCGGTGCGCGACCGCGCGCTGCTCGAGCTCGCGTATTCATCGGGCCTGCGCGTGTCCGAGCTCGCCGGCCTCGAGCTCGCCGCGCTCGACCTGGCCGAAGGCGAAGTGCGCGTGCTCGGCAAAGGCGCGAAAGAGCGTATCGTCCCGGTCGGCGAGCCGGCGCGCGTCGCGCTCAAGGCCTGGCTCGCGCTTCGTTCGGGCCTGCCTGCGCCGGACGCCGCGGCCGTGTTCATCAGCCGCTCGGGAAGGCGGCTCACATCGCGGGCGATCCAGCAGCGTCTCGCCGCGTGGGCGGTCAAGCGGGGCCTCGCGCGGCACGTCCACCCGCACATGCTGCGGCATTCGTTCGCATCGCACCTGCTGCAGTCGTCCGGCGACCTGCGCGCCGTCCAGGAGCTGCTGGGACATGCGAGCATCGCCAGCACGCAGATCTACACGCATCTCGACTTTCAGTATTTGGCCAAAATCTACGATCAGGCCCACCCGCGGGCGAAAAAGCAACGCGCGCGGCGCTGAACGCGGCGGAAAAAAAAGGGGCGCTTTCGGCGCCCCGAATTACCACGGAGGAGAACCCAGGTCGGACGTAAAGTGCCGGCCTACTCCACGCGCTCGCCGTGAAGACTGATGTCCAGGCCCTCGCGCTCCTCTTCCTCGGAGACGCGCAAGCCGACGACCATGTCGATGACCTTGAGGATGATGAAGCTGCCGACGCCGCTGTAGACCAGCGTCGTGGCGACCGCGCCCAGCTGCACCAGAAAGTCCGCGTCTGCACCGCTGATGTCCTTGACGTTGAACACGCCGGTCAACAGCGCCCCGACAATACCCCCGATGCAGTGCACGCCGAACGCATCGAGCGAGTCGTCGTAGCCGAACATCCGCTTAACGGCCGTCGCGGCGAAGAAGCACAGCACGCCGGCCGCAATCCCGATGACGAAAGCCCCGGTAACCCCGACGAAACCCGAGGCCGGCGTGATCGCGACCAGGCCCGCAACCGCACCCGATGCGATGCCCAGCACCGACGGCTTGCCCTTGGTGATCCACTCGGTGAACATCCATGCCAGCGCGGCAACCGCGGTCGCGAGCTGCGTGACGACCATCGCCATGCCGGCTCGTCCGTCCGCCGCAACGGCTGAACCCGCGTTGAAGCCGAACCAGCCGACCCACAGCAGCGAAGCGCCGATCAGGGTCAGCGTCAGGTTGTGCGGCGCCATCGGCTCCTTGCCGTAACCCAGCCGCTTGCCGAGCACCAGCGCGCAGACGAGGCCCGCGATGCCGGCGTTGATGTGCACGACCGTGCCGCCGGCGAAATCGAGCACGCCCTTGCCTGCCCAGTAGCCGGAGGGCTCCCACATCATGTGCGCGATCGGCGAGTAGATCAGCAGCGACCACAGGCCCATGAACCAGAGCATCGCCGAGAATTTCATGCGGTCGGCGAAGGCGCCGGCGATCAGTGCGGGGGTGATGATCGCGAAGGTCATCTGGAAGGTCATGTAGACCGACTCGGGAATCGTGAGCCCGAGGTGCGACACGCTGATCTTCCCGGCGTCCTTCTGGAACAGCATGCCGTTGAGGAACAGCCGGTCGAGGCTGCCGACGAACGGCCCACCGGGCATGAACGCCAGGCTGTAGCCGGCGATCACCCAGAGCACAGTGACCAGACACGTGATCGCGAAGCTCTGCATCAGCGTCGCCAGCACGTTCTTCTTGCGCACCATGCCGCCGTAGAAGAGCGCGAGCCCCGGAATAGTCATCAGCAGCACCAGCGCGGTCGACGTAAGCATCCACGCGGTATCGCCGCTGCTGATCTTGTCGACGCCGATCAGCTGCGGCGACGTCGGCGCCGGAGGCGCCGCTGCCGGAGCTGCCGCTGCAGCGGGTGCCGCCGCATCGGCTTTCGCGGGCTCTGCCTTGGTATCCGCGGCCGCGGGTGCTGCTGCGGGCGCGGTTGCTGCCGGCGCCGGCGTGGCCGCCTTGTTGTCCTGAGCGAATACCGCGTCCCCCGCGCAGAGCGCGCCGATGACGGCGATCAACGCAAACAATCGCTTCATGATGTTCCC
>DATASF010000105.1:0-34460 GCA_036269335.1 Casimicrobiaceae bacterium | reverse complement strand
CGCCGCTACCTCGACAACGTCATGCATGCCGGCGGGCGCGCCAAGGCTCTGGTCGAGCGCATCCTCGCGTTCAGCCGCAGCGGCGTCGGCGAGCGAGGACCGGTCAACGTCCAGGCCGTGATCGAGGAGACGCTCGAACTGCTTGCCGCTTCGCTTGCGAAAGGCGTGCGCCTGGAAAAGCGCCTCGAGGCCGGCGACGCGGCGATCATCGGCGACGCGACCCAGTTACATCAGGTCGCGATGAATCTCTGCACGAACGCCTTGCAGGCGATGGAGCACGGCGGCGTGCTCGAAGTGGTTCTGGAGCGGGCGGATGTGGCGCAAAACCGCAGGCTGTCGAACGGCAGCCTCGCGCCAGGTCCCTACATGCGCCTGTGCGTCAGCGATACCGGCACCGGTATCCCGCCGGCGGTGCTCGACCGGATGTTCGACCCATTTTTCACCACCAAGGGCGTCGGCGAGGGAACCGGCCTGGGCCTGTCGCTGGTGCATGGCCTCGTGACGGATCTCGGCGGCGCGATCGACGTCCGTACGGAGGTCGGTCGCGGCACGACGTTTACGATCTGGCTGCCAATTGCCGGCGAAGCAAGCATCCGGTCAGCCGAAGCGGCCACCGAGATGCCGCACGGCCGCGGCCAGACGGTGATGATCGTCGATGACGAGAAACCGCTCGTTGCGCTCGGCGAGGAGATACTGGCGCAACTCGGTTACGAGCCTGTCGGCTTCAGCTCCAGCGTCGCGGCGCTGCAGGCATTCCGCGAAACGCCGCGGCGCTTCGACATCGTCCTGACCGATGAGACGATGCCCGAGCTGCTCGGCACGGCGCTCGCCCGCGCGATCCATCTGCTGCGGGCCGACGTCCCGATCGTTCTGATGAGCGGCTACAGCGGTGCGCAATTGCTCGACCATGCGCGGGCGGCCGGGGTCAGCGAAGTTCTGCGCAAGCCGCTGCGGAGCAGGGACATCGCGGAGTGTTTCGCCCGCGTGCTGGGTTCGCGCCAGCGGCGCGATCCGCCGCAGTAGCGGAGGGCCCTTAGCCGTTGCCGCGGTCCGCCATGGCGGGCGGCGCGCCTAGACAACTCCGGAACTGGATTGCGGATGTAATTCGCTGCCGCAGCCATGAAATGCCCGCGTAATCCCGCGCCTCGACAGTGTGATCGTGATCCAACTCGAGTCGCCGGAGGGTCAATGAAACGCCTGATACGCGGTCTGCAGTCCTTTGGGGGCGTTCTGGCCCTCTTCGCACCGGTGCTGAAACTCGGTGCCAGGCGCTGCCTCATCCGAAACGTGGACGGACGGCCGTCGAGCTTGCCTGTCGGAGATTGACGATGAGAACCATCGAAACCATTGAAATTGGAGCGTCCGGCCTTACCGCGTCGCGCATTGCGCTGGGCACGTGGGCGATCGGCGGCTGGATGTGGGGCGGAAACAGCGACGTCGACGAGTCGGTCGACACCATCCGTTCGGCTATCGCGCGCGGAATCACACTGATCGATACGGCACCGGTGTACGGCTTCGGACGGTCGGAGGAGATCGTCGGCATGGCGCTCTCGCAGGGCCTGCGCGAGCGCGCCGTTATCGCGACGAAGGTGGGACTCGAATGGCGGGACGGCAAGGTGTGGCGAAACTCGTCACCTGCACGCATCCGCAGGGAGGTCGAGGACTCGCTGCCGCGCCTGCGCACCGACTACATCGACGTCTATCAGGTGCATTGGCCCGACCCGCTGGTTCCGATTCAGGAGACTGCCGGTGCGCTCGCGCGTCTGCTGAAGGAAGGGAAGATCCGCGCGATCGGCGTGTCGAATTACTCCCCGGCGCAGATGGACGAGTTTCGGAAGGCCGCTCCGATACATTCGGTGCAGCCCCCATACAATCTCTTCGAACGCGAGGCCGAAAGCGGAGTCCTTTCCTACGCGGCACAGCACGACATCACCGTCCTGTGCTATGGGGCTCTGTGCCGCGGCCTGCTCACGGGAACGATCACCCGCGAGACGCAGTTCACCGGTGACGACCTGCGCCGCAACGATCCCAAATTCCGCGAACCCAGGTTCTCCCAGTATCTGGCCGCGGTGGCATCGCTCGACCGGTACGCGCGCGAGCGTTATCGCCTGGGAGTCCTCGCACTCGCGGTGCGATGGGTGCTCGACCAGGGTCGCACGATCGCCCTGTGGGGCGCCCGTCGCCCGGCCCAGCTCGACCCGGTGGAGGACACGATGGGGTGGGACATTGACGAACGAGCGAAGAGGCGCATCGACGAAATTCTGCTCCAGGCGGTGAAGGATCCCGTCGGGCCCGAATTCATGGCTCCGCCTTCGCGGGCCGACGCGGCGTTGGCGGCATAGCTCTCGCGCGGACCTTGCGCAGCACGACATCAGGAGGATTCGCATGAAAATCGCAATTGCGGGAACCGGGCGGATGGGCACCGCGATAACGCAGCGGCTGCTCGAGGTCGGCCACGAGGTCCGGGTCTGGAACCGCACCGTCGACAACGCGCACGAGGCACTCGCCGCGGGAGCGATATGGGCCCCGACGCTCGGCGATCTGGTCGACGGTTCGGACGTGGTGATCTCATTCCTGTTCGACAACGCTGCGGTCGAGCACGTCTATCTCGATGCCGACGGGCTGCTGAGCGGCAGCGCGTGGGGACGGCTGTTCATCGACATGAGCACGGTGACGCCGGCGACGCACCAGCGGATCGCGCCGGCGATGGCATCGCGGAATGCCGTCTTCATCGAGTGTCCGGTCAGCGGCTCGACGGCCACGGCGCGTTCGGGAACGCTGGTCGGCTTCGCGGGCGGCGACGCCGCGGCGTTTGCGCGAGCGCAGCCGGTGCTCGCGCAGCTTTGCCGCCGCGTCGAGCACGTCGGTCCGCTCGGCGCCGGAGCACGGATGAAGCTTGCCGCCAATCTGCTGCTGACCGTCTTCTGGCAGGCGCTCGGCGAGGCATTGCTCCTGATCGATCCCTCGGCAATGAATGTCGAACGCACGATCGATCTGCTCGCGGATTCGAATATCGCCGCGGGGATTCTTCGGATGAGAGCGCCACAAATCGTCGCCTCAATGAAAGGGAGCGCCGCGGGCGCTGCCGCGTTCAATGTCGATACGATGCGCAAGGACTTGCGCTACATGGCCGACGAGGCCGCCGCCGGTGGCAGCTCGCTGCCGCTCGCGGACCGCACGCGGGAATGTTTTGATCGCGCCTCGCGCGAGGGAGCCGGGGGCGTCGACAGCGTGGCCTATCCTGCGTACTGGATCGCGCGTCAAAAGGCCGGCGGCGCGTCAGCGAAAGCGATGGCGCCGAACCGCTAGTACGACGCTCGCCAGCAGCACGACGACGCAACCCAGGAACAGGAGGGCGCCGCCGGTCAGCGGCTGCACGGCGCCGGTCTCCAGCAACACGCCGGTCAGCAGCACCACCACCAGGACGCCGCCCGCCAGCCAGACATCGCCGACGAACATCTTGACTACCCCGCCGATGACCTCGCGCAGCATATTCATCGCGTAATCGCTCCTGCTGGCGGGCGAGCCATCGCGACCGCGCCAAGCCCGACGAGCAGGAAGGCGCCGCCGAAGAAGAGAATCATCAGGTCGGAGCCCGGCCACGCGATCCCCAGGCCTTCGCCGGTCCAGAAGACGCCGAACGCGCAAAGGATGACGCCGACGCCGAACTTCAGCGTGTTCTCCGGCACGCGAGCGAGCGGACGATGCACGATCACGCCGACGGCGAGAATCACGATACAGGCAGCCAGCGCCCCGAGCGCCGCGGGAACGAGCAGCCCGCGCCCTGCGCCGACGGCGATGACGATGAACACGACTTCGAGCCCCTCGAGCAGCACGGCCTTGAACGCCATGACGCCGCCCAGCCAGTCGAAGCCGCTGCGATCGGATGCGGTCGCGTCGCTCAAGCTGCCTGTCTGGGCGGCGAACGCGGCGTTCTCGTCGTGGAGCGGAATGATTCCCGCCGCACGCAACACCGCCTTGCGCAGCCAGCCCACGCCGAACAGCAAGAGCAACGCACCGATGACAAGCTGAAGCAGATGCAGCGGGACCTGGTCGAGAAGCGGGCCCAGCGCGACGACGATCAGCGCGAGCACCGCCAGCCCCGCCGCGGTACCGGCGATCGCGGGACGCCAGCCGCGCATCGTTCCCGCGGCGAGCACGATAGTGAACGCCTCGACGACTTCAACCAGCGACGCGACAAAGGCGGCGCCGACTGCAGGTGCGGCGGTGGCCAGGGAGATCATGGAAATTCCTCGGTTATTTGCGACGACGACGTTCGCTTTTGTACCGCCCCAACGCTAGCAAACAACAACCGGGGGCCGAACCAAAGCGTTCGTCCCCCGGGTTCCCGGCCAGTCAGTCGGTCGCAGTGGCCGGCCTGCGGGCGGGGTCATAAAAGGTTTCACGATCCCGCTAGTGGCTGTTCGCCGCGCTCATCGTATAGGCAGAATCACTGGTCGACGCAAACGAACTGGCTTCCGATGTCGTCGGCAGTTGCCACACCGGCGACTCGGACGACTGCGCTTGCAATTCGCGCTCCGACAGCCCGTGCGGATGGCTCTGCCGCCACGCCGAAGGTGCCTTGTTCGCCGCACCTGCGGTGTTCGCGAACCGATCCGGTTGCCATACCGGCGACTCGGACGACCCGGACTCCAATTCACGCTTCGACAGCCCGTTGGGGTTGGTCTGGTGGAACGTCGACGCGCCGTTGCCGGCAGTCGCCTGGGCGTTCTTGAAGTACAGATACGACTCGCCGTTGAACGGGTTCGTATCGTTGTCGGCGCGGGCGACTCCGGAAACACCGGCGACCAGGGCGGCGACGACGGCAATGCTTTTCAACGTCGAGAGTTTGCTTTTCATGACTGCTCCTTTTCCTGATGGAAGTTAATCTGGCGCAGACCATCGAATGATGAACTTGGCGCCTGTATCCATTAGGCTCCCGCAGCGTTGCCACCCCATTTCGCAATGGTCGGATCGCGTTGCAGCTGTAACGGCCCGTTGCGACGGGAGCTCGGGCAGCGAGGAACGGTCATGCGCTCGCGCGATCCAGCGCCTGCATGGCGTCGGCGTCGAGGCCAAGGCGGGTCGCGGCGATCAACTCGTCGAGCTGGGCCGTCGACGTGGCGCTGGCGATCGGCGCCGTCACGCCGGGACGAGCGATCAGCCACGCAAGCGCCACCTGCGCCTGCGTTACGCCGTAACGGAGCGCGACCGTGTCCAGGGCGTCGAGGATGCGCGTTCCGCGCGGGTTCAGGTATTTCTCCATGCCCGGGCCGCGCTGGCTCTTGGCGAAATCCGCCTTGGTGCGATATTTCCCGGTCAGGAATCCCGCGGCGAGCGAGAAGTACGTGATGACTCCGATCTGCTCGCGCGCGCACAATTCCTGCAGCGGTCCTTCGAAGGTGCTGCGGTCGTATAGGTTGTATAGCGGCTGCAGCGTCTGGTAGCGCGGATAAGCGTGTTGCCCGCTCACGGCGAGCGCATCGGCCAGGCGCTGCGCCGTGTAGTTCGATGCGCCGATCGCCTTGACCTTGCCTTGCCTGACCAGGATCGCGTACGTCTCGAGCGTCTCGTCCAGCGGCGTCTTGTCGTCGTCCCAATGCGATTGATAGAGGTCGATCGAATCGACCTGAAGCCGACGAAGCGATTGCTCGACCGCCTGCACGATGTAGTCCTTGCGCAGGCATTTGTATCCGAGGCCCATGTCGGAGCCGACCTTGGTCGCGATCACTACATCATCGTGCCGGCCGCGCCGCGCGATCCAGCGCCCGATGATAGTCTCCGACTCGCCGCCCTGGTGGCCCGGCGCCCAGCGCGAATACGAGTCCGCGGTGTCGATCAGGTTGAAGCCCGCGCCGCAGAAAGCGTCGAGTAGCCGGAACGATGTGGCTTCGTCGACGGTCCAGCCGAAAACGTTGCCGCCGAAGGCGAGCGGCGCGACGTCGAAACCGGTGTGGCCAAGCTTGCGTTTTTCCATTGCCGCTCTCTTTTCTGGTAGTGAAAGTGACGACGCCTGATCATGCCACAGCCATCACGTCGAAGGTTTGGCCGCCATCGACGCCGGCGATCGCGATACCGGCGAATCGAGAACGCTCCGAGTGCCGCTCCTGCGCTCCTCGGTAAAACGGCCAATGCGCAAAGTCGCCTCGGCAACCGCGTAGAGCAGCGCGAACTTTCCTTGAAGGTGCGCGCGCGCCACCGACGACAATCATGCAGCCGTCGTCGGTCGTTTTCTCATTCGTCGGCCGGCCAGCGCCGCAGTAACCAGTTCGTCGATCGCCCCGGTCGCCGCTGCGGGTGAAAAGTGGCGCGCGACGTTCGCGCGCCCCGCCTCCGCCACGGCGGTCCACAGAGCTTGGTCGGTGTACAAACGAACGATCGCGCTGGCGAATTCGTCAGGCGTATCGGCGATGAGGACATCGCGCATGTTTTCGAGGTACATGCCCTCGACCGCAACCGTCGTCGCGACGACCGGGACACCCCAGCTCTGCGCGAGATTGATCTTGCCCTTGACGCCGGCACCGTAACGCAACGGCGCTATTGAGATTCGGCAGCGCTCGAGGTATGGGCTCAGATCGGGCAGATGTCCCGGAGCCTCGATGCCGTCGCCAGCGAGCGCGGCCACAGCCGGCGGCATCCTGCTGCCGATCAGGAAGACCTTCACGCCCGGCAGCTCGCGGTGCACCTTCGACCAGATGTCGCGCGCGAACCAGTGCACGGCATCCACGTTTGGCGGGTGCAGGTATCCGCCAACGAAAAACATGTCTCGACGCGATGCGAAATCGACCGTCGATGCGTGCACCGAATGAATATTGGACACGACCTTGATCGGGCATCCCGGCAATTCCTGCTCCAGTATTTTCCGCTCGTAGTCGCTCACGACGACCGTCACGTCGGCGGCCCGTGCGACGGCGAGCTCCTGCTCGCGAGAGATGACCGCCTTGCGCATGGCATGCGGATTGCCCGTCAGCAGTGCCCCGCGGTGCCTGCGGACGTAATGCAGGTCAACGGTGTCGAACACGAACAGGGCTCTCGGCGCATGGCGCCGAACGTCCGCCAGGACGGCCTGCGCTATCGGGTAGTGGCTCGCGATGACCATGTCGAATTCGGAGCCGCGGTCTGCCAGGAGATCTGCGATCGTCCAGGTGTCGGGCCGGTGCACGACTTCGATACCGTCCTGCTGAAGATGAGCGCCGTACGGCGCCGCGTACTCCATGTTCAGAGCGGCGAAACTTACCCTGCACCCCAACTGTCCCAGGATCCGCAGGATCGCCGCAGCCCGCATCGACCCGGAGTCCATGTCGGGCGCCGGCACCTTCGCATCGACGACAAGGACGCGGGCCCGCCATGCGCCGTCTTTGGCCGGCCGCGGGTTCGCCCCCACGGGGCGGTGTGGGGCAAATGCGGATCCCCGGCGCTCGTCACTCCCGCAGCAGTGCTTGAACCGCCGTCCGCTGCCACAGGGGCAGGGTTGGTTACGCAATGGTGTGGACGACATCTTCCAACCCGGACATTCGGGCGAGCATACGACGAACGCTCCGGATCCGCGCTTGTCGACGCTGAACGTCGTCTGGACGTCGGGCTTCGCTGCCGGTTCGACCTTGGCCAGGATCGAGGCGATCTGCGCGTTGCAGAAAGCGACTGGGCTTGCCTTGCGCGATAAACTGTGTGATGTCGACGCTGGATGCCGCCGTCATGGCTCCCCCGGGTATGCGATCCTTGCCGATGTCAAGTGTAACGGAGCATTATCGCGCAAGCGCGTTTCGCCGCAGAACAGCGAGCTGATCCAAAATGCACGATACCTATCAATCCCATTTGCGCCACATCCTCGATGGCATCCGTGCCGACGGGTTCTACAAGACGGAGCGGGTGATCGAAAGCCCGCAGTCGTCGCAGATCCGATTGAGCTCGGGCGCCGAGGTGCTCAATTTCTGCGCGAACAACTATCTGGGCCTCGCCGACGATCCGCGGCTGGTCGCGGCGGCGCGCGAGGGCCTCGAGCACTGGGGCTTCGGCATGGCGTCGGTGCGCTTCATCTGCGGGACGCAAGCGGTGCACAAGGATCTCGAGCGGGCGATTTCCGCGTTCCTCGGAACCGGCGACAGCATCCTCTATTCGAGCTGCTTCGATGCCAACGGCGGCGTGTTCGAAACGCTGCTCGGCGAAGAGGACGCCGTCATCAGCGACGAATTGAATCACGCCAGCATCGTCGACGGCATACGCTTGTGCAAGGCGAAGCGCTTTCGCTACCGCAACAACGACATGACCGACCTCGAAGCCAGGCTGAACGAAGCGGAGGCGGCCGGCGCCCGCTTCAAGCTGATCGCGACCGACGGCGTATTCTCGATGGACGGGATCGTCGCCGACCTGAAGCCGATCTGCGATCTGGCCGACCGCCATCGCGCGCTGGTGCTGGTCGACGATTCGCACGCGGTCGGATTTGTCGGCGAAGGCGGCCGGGGCACGCCGGAATTCTGCGGCGTCGAAGGGCGGATCGACATCATCACCGGCACGCTGGGCAAGGCGCTCGGCGGCGCATCGGGCGGCTTCACGTCCGGAAGCAAAGAGATCGTCGAGCTGCTCCGGCAGCGTTCGCGGCCCTACCTTTTCTCGAACACGCTGGCGCCGTCGATTGCGGCGGCATCGCTGCGCGTGCTGGAACTCCTCGCCAACGACGAAGGGGGCGAGCTGCGCCGGAGGGTACGGCGCAACGGCGAGCGTTTTCGCACCGCGATGACCGGCCTCGGCTTCGACCTGGTGCCCGGCGCGCATCCGATCATCCCGGTGATGCTCGGCGACGCGGCGCTCGCGACGCGGATGGCCGACGCGCTGCTGGCGGAAGGAGTGTATGTGATTGGATTTTCGTACCCGGTCGTGCCGAAGGGCAAGGCGCGCATTCGCACCCAGATGAGCGCGGCGCACACCGACGACCAGATCGACCTGGCAGTCGCGGCTTTCGCGAAGGTCGGCAGATCGCTGGGCGCGATCAAGGAGAAACGATGAAGGCACTCGCCAAACTGGAGTCCGCGCCCGGCCTCAAGCTGACGCAGGTGAAAAAGCCCGAAGTCGGCCACAACGACGTGATGATACGGATCCGCAAGACCGCGATCTGCGGCACCGACATGCACATCTGGAACTGGGACGAGTGGGCGCGCAACACGATTCCCGTGCCGATGCACGTCGGCCACGAGTACGTGGGCGAGATCGTCGACATGGGCCAGGAAGTGCGCGGCTTCGCGATCGGCGACCGCGTATCGGGCGAAGGCCACATCACCTGCGGCTTCTGCCGCAACTGCCGCGCGGGACGCCGGCACCTGTGCCGCAACACGGTCGGCGTCGGCGTCAACCGCGAGGGCGCATTCGCCGAATACCTGGTGATCCCCGCGTTCAACGCCTTCAAGATTCCCGACGACATTTCCGACGACCTGGCGGCGATCTTCGACCCTTTCGGCAACGCGACGCACACCGCGCTGTCGTTCAATCTGGTCGGCGAGGACGTGCTGATCACCGGCGCGGGGCCGATCGGCATCATGGCAGCGGCGATCGCCCGCCACGTCGGCGCGCGGCATGTCGTGATCACCGACATCAACGACTACCGGCTTGCGCTGGCGCGGCGCATGGGCGCGTCGCGCGCGGTTAATGTCGAGCGCGAGAACCTGGGCGACGTCATGGCCGAGCTGCGCATGACCGAGGGCTTCGACGTGGGTCTCGAGATGTCGGGCGTGCCCAAGGCGTTCGCCGACATGCTCCGGCACATGAACCACGGCGGCAAGATCGCCCTGCTCGGCATTCCGCCGGCGAATATGGCGATCGACTGGAACCAGGTGATCTTCAAGGGCCTCGAAATCAAAGGCATCTACGGCCGCGAAATGTTCGAGACCTGGTACAAGATGGTCGCGATGCTGCAGAGCGGGCTCGATCTCTCGCCTATCATCACGCACCACTATGCGGTCGATCAGTTCGAGAAGGCGTTCGCGACGATGAAGTCGGGCCAGAGCGGCAAGGTGATACTCGACTGGGCGGCGTAGCCCCACGGCGGCGCGGCGGCTGTCCCGACCAGGTCTTCGCTTTTTCGTCGACGCTCGCTCCCCGCGCACTTTCATGCCCGACAACGACGTCGCCGCCCAGATACCCACGCATCGCGCCTACCTGCTGCGCGTGGCGATGCTGCAGCTTCGCAACAGCGAAGCCGCCGAAGACGTCGTGCAGGACACGCTGATGGCCGCGCTGCAGGGCGCGGGGGAATTCGCCGGACGCTCGAGCGTCAAGACCTGGCTGACCGGCATCCTCAAGCACAAGATCGTCGACGCGATACGCCGCAAGGCGCGCGAGCCCGCGTTCGCCCAGCTCGACGACGAATGCCAGATCGAGGACTTCGATGCTTTGTTCGACGCGTCGGGCCACTGGGAAAACCCTCCGGCGGACTGGGGCAATCCGGAAAACGACCTGTCGCGCCAGCAGTTTTTCGACGTCGTGCAGTTCTGCCTGGAAAAGCTGCCGCCGAATACGGCCCGGGTGTTCATGATGCGCGAAGTGATGGACCTCGACGGCGAGGAGATCTGTAAGGAACTGGCCATCACATCGACCAACCTGTGGGTTATTCTCTATCGGGCCAGGATGGCGCTCCGGCAATGCCTCGAGCAGCACTGGTTTGCCGGTACCGCCCGTGCGGGTTGACGTCGCCGATTGCGCTTAAGGCTATGGGCCTCCTTATCCGGTGCAAGGATGCGAGCCGGCTGATCTCGCAGATGCAGGACCGGCGCCTCACGCTAGGCCAACGATGGCTGGTCCGGCTGCACCTCCTGTTTTGTGACGCCTGCAGCCATTTTCAGCGCCAGCTTGCTATCCTCAGGGAAGCAATGGTCCGCTATCGCGAATAGGCCGGGCAGTATGGTACGGTCGTTCCGGCGGAGGCAGTGCGATGCGCCGGGGCGGCGTCAGAGTGATAATCTATAAGCCGCAACGATGGCCCGACGCTGATGGTCTCGATATCCCTCAATGGCGCAACGTACGTCTGCCGGTCGGCCTCACCCCGGGTGGCCGATCTGGTCCGCGAGCTTGCGCTCGAGGGCAAGCGGGTCGCGGTCGAAAAAAACGGCCAGATCGTCCCTCGCAGCCGGCATGCGGAGACCCCGATCAGCGCCGGAGATCGAATCGAAGTCGTCGCCGCCGTCGGTGGCGGCTAGGTCAACGAAGATGAACGCCCCCACTGAAAACATCGCCCTTGCGCACGACGACCCCTTGGTCATTGCCGGGGTTGCCTACCGTTCGCGCCTCCTGGTCGGCACCGGCAAGTACAAGGACTTCGCCGCGACGCGCGCGGCGATCGACGCTTCGGGTGCCCAGATCGTGACCGTCGCGATCCGCCGCACGAACATCGGCCAGAATCCGAACGAGCCCTCGCTGCTCGACTACCTGCCGCCGTCGGAATTCACGCTGTTGCCGAACACCGCCGGCTGCTACACCGCCGACGACGCGGTGCGCACGCTCAAGCTCGCGCGCGAGCTGCTTGACGGGCACAAGCTGGTCAAGCTCGAGGTGCTGGGCGACGCGAATTCACTGTTCCCCGATGTGCGGCAGACCATACACGCGGCCGAGGCGCTGGTCGCCGACGGCTTCGACGTCATGGTCTACACGTCCGACGATCCGATCATCGCGCGCGAGCTCGAAGCCGTGGGCTGCGTCGCGATCATGCCGCTGGCGTCGCTGATCGGCTCCGGGATGGGGATATTGAACCCTTGGAACCTGAAGCTGATCATCGAGCAGGCGAAAGTGCCGGTACTGGTCGACGCCGGCGTCGGCACGGCTTCCGACGCGGCCATCGCGATGGAGTCGGGATGTGCCGGCGTGCTGATGAACACCGCGATCGCGCTGGCGAAGGACCCGGTGCTGATGGCGGGTGCGATGAAAAAGGCCGTCGAGGCGGGTCGCGAAGCGTTTCGTGCCGGCCGCATGCCGCGCAAGTTCTACGCGGCCAGTCCCAGCTCGCCGACGACCGGCCTGATCGCTTGAGCCGTACAGCCGCCGCGCCCGGGCTCTCGCCGGCCCGGCGCGCGTGGGTCGCGCTCTGCTGCTGCCTGCCGCTGCTCGCGCACGCCGCGCCGCTGACCCGCGCGGAGATCGAAGCCGCCTGCACCGGCGCGGAAGACTCCGCCCATTGCGGCCGATTGATCGAGGCGCTCCAGCTTCCTCGCCTGCCGGGCTTGGCCCGCCGCGCCGCCAGCACACTGACCGTCTCGCTGTTTCCGTCGGGCAGCACGACCTTCACCGACAGCGACGATCCCGTCAACGGCCGCTCGTACAGCCTCTGGGATTATCTCGACAGCATCAACAGCGTCGTGATCTACGTGACCGCCGGCGACGACGCGAGCTTTGCGCTGCTGCAGCGCGCGACCGGGCGCCTGGTCGATCTGCCGGCCGAACCGCGGCTCTCGCCAGACCGTCAGCGCTTCGCCGTCGCCGACGTTTGCGCGCAGCACTGCGGCAACGAGATCGCCGTCTGGCGCGTCACGCGCGACGGCTTCCGCAAGGAATTGCGCTGGACTCCGGACGCGGCCTGGTCCGATGCGGGAGCGACATGGCGTGACGCCGAAACGCTGGCGATCGAATTCAATGTCGACCCGGGCGGCGCTCCGTCGACGATGCTCCGCAAGCTGAGCGATCCGACCTGGACGCGGATCGCGCCGTCTGCGCCGTGACCGTCCTGGCGGACGCGCTCCAATGAATGCGCCGCGCGCGCAACCGCGCCGCCCGATCCGCAGCTTTGTGCTGCGCCAGGGTCGGTTCTCGCCCGCGCAGCAACGCGCCCGCGAGGCGCTGCTGCCACGCTTCGGCGTTCCGTACGCTCCGGAGCTGCTCGATCTCGTCGCGACTTTCGGGCGCGACAATCCCAAAATTCTCGAGATCGGGTCGGGCATGGGCGAAGCGACTGCCGCGATCGCCGAGGCGCAGCCCGAGCGCGATTTCCTGGCCGTCGAAGTGCACTCGCCCGGTGTCGGCGGGCTGCTGAAGCTGGTCGGCGAAAAGAACCTCAGCAATGTCCGCATCGTGCAGCATGACGCCGCCGAAGTCGTCGCCCACATGATCGCTCCGGCCACCCTCGCGGGGATCCATGTGTTCTTTCCCGACCCGTGGCCGAAGAAGCGGCACCACAAGCGGCGGCTGCTGCAGGCCGAATTCATTCATACGCTCGCCGAGCGCCTGGGCCAGGGCGGCTATCTGCACGTGGCGACCGACTGGGAAGACTATGCGACCGACGTTCTCGCCGCCGCGAGCGCCGAACCGCTGCTGATCAACACGACGGCGTCGTTCGCGCCGCGTCCCGCGTATCGTCCTGCGACCAAGTTCGAGCAGCGCGGATTGAAGCTCGGCCACGGCGTGTGGGACATGGTGTTCGAGCGTCGCTGAAGTTGCCGCGTGCGCGCGCGAACCGGCGGCCGTGCCGGCAGTTGCGCCGACGGTCGATGCGAGGCCTTCAGGCCGATTGCCGGTCGCGCGCCTTTCGGTCCGCGAGCGAGAGCAGCTCGGCGATCGCCGCTGCCGCGACCTCCGGGGAAAAGTGGCGGCTGACATTGTCCCGGCCACCGGCCGCTAGTCTTTCCCACAGCGACTGATCCCGGTAGGCGAGCACCACCGCATCGGCGAACGCCTGCGGATCGTCGCCGATCAGGACGTCGCTCCCCGGCGTCAAGTGCATGCCCTCGATCGACGGCGTCGTCGCCACCACCGGCAGGCCGAAGCTCATCGCCTGGTTGACTTTCCCCTTGACGCCGGCGCCGTAGCGCAACGGCGAGATCGAGACGCGGCAGCCTTCCAGATACGGCGTCAGGTCCGGAACGAAGCCGGCGATGATCAGGTCCTCGGCCGCCAGCCGGCGGATTGTCGCCGGCGGATCGGCGCCGACGATGTAGCTCTTCACACCGGGCAGGCCGGTCCGGATTTTCGGCAGGATCTCGCTCGCGTACCAAAGGACCGCATCGATATTCGGCGGATGCCGGAAGCTGCCGACGAACAGCAAGCCGGCCCTTTGTCCGAACGGAGTCCCGTACTCGTGCCGGTCGTGGATATTCGACAGCACGATCACCTTCGCCTGCGGCGCGATATCGGCGAGCAAGTCCCGCTCGACGTCGCTGACGACCAGCGTGACGTCGGCACGACGGATCAACGCCAGCTCCTCGGCGCGCTTGGCGTCGGCGGCTACGCGCGTCGCCCGGCTGGCATCGAGATCGGCCAGCCGCTGTTCGCGCAGAAAATGCAGGTCGACGGTATCGAACGCGATCAGTGCGCGTGGCGCGAAGGCGCGCACCGTTGCCATGTGCCGCGCGGCGATGTAGTGCCGCGACAGCAACACGAGATCGAATTCGGCGCCGCGCTCGCCGAGCAGCATCGCCAGCGAGCTCGTGTACGGATGGAACTGAACCTCGACGCCCTGTTGCTGCAGGGCCTGAACGTAAGGTTTCCGGTATTCGAGATTGTCGGCGACGAACGTAACCTTGCAGCCCAGGCCGGTAAGGATGTCCATCATGCGCTGCATGCGCAGCGACCCCGAGTCCTGGTCCGGCGTCAGCATGCATGCATCGATCACCAGCGCACGGCGGCTTGCCCAGCGGTCGCGCTCGCGCTCCGGTGCGACGCCGTTCGCTCCGTGGCGGGTCAGCGCCTCCGCCCACTTGGTTGCGAACGCGGTGCGATTGATCGTCTGGTGGCGCTTGATTCCCGATGACTCGTCGGTGCCCGAGGTCGCGCCCTCGAAATGGACGATCGTCGCCGCCGGCTGGTAATAGACGCGGCGGCCGGCGGCGCGCACCGCGAACGCGAGGTCGGTATCCTCGTAATACGCCGGCGCGTAGCGGACATCGAAGCCGCCGAGCTCGCCGAACAGGTCGCGCGGCACCGCGAGGCAGGCCCCCGAACAATAGTCGACCGGGCGCAGATAGTTGTACTCGGGCCGGCCCGGGTCGTCGTCGCGACCGTAGTTCCACGCCGAGCCGTCGCGCCAGACGATGCCGCCGGCTTCCTGCAGCCTGCCGTCCGGGTACACCAGCTTCGCACCGACCAGGCCAGCGTCCGGACGCCGGTCGAACACGTCGACCAGCGCGTCGAGCCAGCCCGGTGTGACGATGGTGTCGTTGTTGAGCAGGACGAGGATCTCGCCGCGCGCCGTGCCGGCCGCGCGATTGCAGCTGGCGATGAATCCCAGGTTGGACGCGTTGCGGTGGAAACGCACCCCGGTTACCGCGGCGAGCGTCTCGCGCGCCGGTTCGGGCGATGCATCGTCGACGACGAGGACTTCGTAACTTCCGGCCGGCGTGTTGGCGTGCACGCTCTTCAGGCAGGTGTAGGTGAACAAGGCTTTGCCGTACATCGGCACGATGATCGAAACTCGCGGCTTGTCGACGGTTGCGAAGGAAAGCGGTGCGATCGCCGTTTCCTGCGCGAACACAACCCCCGCGGGGGCGACGTAACGGTGCGGACGCGAAAGACGCCGCACGATCCGCTTGGCCAATGCGCCCGGACCTTCGTTGCGCAGAATCGACGCGGCGACCCCGACATAGTGCGGCGACTGGCGCAGCGCCGACCACTGCGCGCGCGCATGCGCCCAGGCGATCTTGACCCGGTGGCCGCTTTCCCTCAGCGGCGCGGTCGCACGCCATGTCGTGCTGGTCTCCAGTTCGGCTACGCGCGCTCGCGCCGCCCCGAGCATCTGTTCGCCGTGCGCGATCTGGTGCTGCAGCGCCTGCTGATGGCGCAGTGCCTCGAGCAGGCGCGGCGCGAGGTCCGATTCGGCATCCTGCAGCTGCGCCTGCGCCGCGTCGAGCGCGTCGATCCGCCGCTTGAGCTCGCTGCGCGCTTCGGCGTTGCCGCCGTCTACCCCTGCGGCGAATAACTGCGGCAGCGACAGCGGCTGCGCGGCTGTCTGCCCTTCCGGCATCGACCAGTGACGCATGTCGAGCGCGGGCAGCGCGAAGGAGTCGCGGCGCCTGCGCACGCGCCCTGCCAGCGGGGCGAGATAGATCGCGCGATAGCGCTGCGGATCGGTCGATCGCCCGGTGCGACGCGAAACGTTCGGACCTGGCTCCGCGCGCGCCGGATCTGCGCCGAGCAGCGCGGCGTTCCACTCGGCCGGCGTCGCGTTCCACGGTACGAGCGAGGTACGCGGCCGGCCGGCGAGCCGCTCGGGAAGGGCGCCGAGCTCCGAGGCGACGATCGCCGCCTCGGCGACGATTGCCGCCGAGAGCGTGTACGAATAGGTCTCCGGCACCTGCGACGGAAACCAGATGACATCGGGTTGCTCTGCGGCGATCAGCGCCGGCAGATCGGCGTCGCCGTACTCGCCCTGTACCGACAGCGGCAGTTGCGGGCGTTGCGTCACCGGTTCCGAGACGGCGCCCAGAACGCGAAACGACAGCGGCAGGCCGCGCGCGCGGGCGTCCTCTGCGCAGGCAACGA
Source organism: Casimicrobiaceae bacterium (assembly GCA_036269335.1). Lineage (GTDB taxonomy): Bacteria > Pseudomonadota > Gammaproteobacteria > Burkholderiales > Casimicrobiaceae > PALSA-1003. The sequence goes on along the minus strand of DATASF010000105.1, from coordinate 18,011 downwards.
CGACGCGCAACCCCTTTTCCGGCGACAGCCTGCCCAGGGTGACGACGCGTGTGACGCGCGCGGGCGTGGCGAGCGGCGCTTCGGCATGGGGCAGGACCGTGATCGCCAACCCGGGAAAGTAGCGCGCCATGCGCCGCTCGACATCGTGCGAGGGCGCGAAGACGCGCTCGGCGCCGCGCAGCAGCGCAGCGAACGTGGCCCGCCATGCGCCGATATCCAGCGGCCATTGCGCCGGGCGCACCGCGATGCAGGCGGCGCAGCCCTCGGCGTCGGGCTCGCCGCAGTAACGTCCGTCCACGGTGACCAGATGGTATTGCGGGCAGATCGCACAGTAGTCGTGCAGCGTGCAGTCGTACGGCACCCCGGCGGCACCGGGCAACTCGAGGACTGCGCGCGGCAAGCCGTGCACATGATGAAAATGGATGCGCGCCAGATCGAGCGAGGACAGCAGCGTGACCAGCGCCTGCATGTCGGCCGGAAGCGTGAAGTACGCAGCGAGATCCTCGCCGGCCTTCAACCACGCCAGCCGGACCGTGTCGCCGGCGGCGGGCTCGAGCAGCAGCACGTCGCACTCTTCGGTGACCAGGCCGGCGAGCTCGTTCATGTGCTGCCGGATGCCGCCGCCCCAAGCATGGGCGACGAACAGCAGCAGCTGTCTTTCCGATACGGCCAGGCGCTGCAACGCCGCCTGTCCTCGCGCCGCGCGGTCGCGGTCGGGAGCGAGACTGCTTTCGGGCTTGTCGATGGACGTGATGGCGATGTTCAAAGACAGCGCTCTATCCGAGCTCGGCAAGCACCGGTTGATGATCGGAAGCCTGCGTCTCTTGGTCGACGCGAATCGACTTGAGGCGCGGCACGAGGTCGGCCGATACGAAGATGAAATCGCAGTGCTGCTCGGGCTCGTCCGGTTTTTCTTTTTCATGGATCTTGAACGTCGCCGGATGCGCGACGCCTGGATGCGCCGCCTCCCACGCGTCGGACAGCGGCGGCGTTCCGTCGTCGAACGGCGCTATCATTCGCGCATGCAGCCGGTCGTCGGGCTCGAGGTTGAAATCGCCGGTGATGATCGTCGCGGCAGGGCGAGGGTAATCGTGGAACGGCCCGCCGCCCGTCTCGATGATCTGGCCCGACCGCGCATGTCCGCTTCCTTCCGCGTAGATCGCGCGCAGCGCCTCGACCTGCGCCGTCCGTTTGAGCGTTCCGTAGTACTCGAGGTGGGTCGTGATGATGCGCACGCCGCCGAACGGCGCGCGCACGACGGCTTCGAGCGCGATCCGCGGCATGCCGCGCCGGCCTGCGTCGACCGGGAACGGCAGCAGGTGGCGAAACACCTGCCCGACGGGCAAGCGCGACAGGATCAGGTTGCCGAAGTGGCGGCGCTGGCCCGAGTCACCGGGAACGTCGACGATCGCGCCGGGCACGGCGGTGAAATCGGGCAGCTGCTGTGCGATCTCGGCGAACTGATTTTCGCCGCGACTGCCGGCGAGCCTGGGATCAGGAAAGTTGCTCGCGATTTCCTGCAGGCATAGCACGTCGAAATCGGCCAGCGCCCTGGCGTGCGTTACGATACGGGCCGGATCGACCCTTCCGTCGACGCCGCGGCACCACTGTACGTTCCAGGTGATGATTTTCATCGGTCGTTGATCTGGTTGAAGCGCGCGAAAGGCATCGGCGTCATTTGATTCCCGCGCGCATGAACGATTGCACGAATTGCCTCTGGAAGAGAAGAAAGCCCGCCAACAGCGGCGCGGTGGTCAACAGCGTGGCCGCGGTGATGATCGACCAGTCTATGCCCTGATCGGTCGAAGAGAACACCTGCAGCCCCACGGTCAGCGGGCGCGACTCCACCGAGTTGGTTATGATCAACGGCCAGAGGAAATTGTTCCAGTGATAGCTGACGCTGACCAGAGCGTAGGCGATGTACACGGGGCGCGCCAGCGGCACATAGACTTTCCACAGAATCTGCAGCGGATTGCAGCCTTCGACGCGCGCCGCTTCGTCGAGCTCCTTCGGCACGGTCTTGAAAGTCTGCCGCAGCAGAAAGATGCCGAATGCGCTCGCCATGTAGGGCAGTCCGATCGCGATGATGGTGTCGCGCAAGCCGAGCGCGTTCATCGTCCGATAGTTTTCGACGATCAGCACGTCGGGCATCACCATAAGCTGCACCAGCACCAGGGCGAACAGCAGATTGCGGCCGGGAAACTCGAAGCGCGCGAATGCATAGGCGGCGAGCGTGCACAGCACTAGCTGCGCACCCAGCACCATCGTGCACAGCACGATCGTGTTCAGGAAGTAGCGGGCAAAGGGCGCCGCGTGCCAGGCCTTGACGAAATTCTCCAGGGTCAGCGGCGCGGTCGGCACGAAGTGCGTCGAAAACTCGCCCGGATGGAACGCGGTCCAGAACGCGTAGGCGAGCGGCAGGACCCACAGCAGCCCGAGCATCCACGCGGCCGCGGTTTCGGCGCCGCGGCCAAACCCTCGCGTCCGATAAGCAGCCGAGCCCATTGTCACTGGTAATGCACCTTGCGCTCGAGAAACCAGAACTGCGCAAGCGCAGCCGATCCGAGCAACGCCAGCAGCACGATCGTCAGCGCCGCGGCGTAAGCGGAGTCCTGGAAGCGAAAGCCGATCTCGTAGATATAGTAAAGCAGCAATTCGGTCGCGTTGTCCGGCCCGCCTCGCGTCATCACCACGACATGATCGACCAGGCGGAAGGCGTTGATGACCGCGTTGACCAGGACGAACAGCGTCGTCGGCATCAGCAGCGGCAGCGTCACGCGGCGGAAGAAGTACCAGCGCGACGCGCCCTCGATCGCCGCCGCTTCGGCCAGGTTCGGCGACATCTGCTGCAGCGCCGCGAGGTAGAAGATCATGAAAAAGCCGGCCTCTTTCCAGACCGCGACGATCATCAGGCAGCCGAGCGCCGAGTTCCTGCTGCCCAGCCAGTTGTGCGCCGAAAGCCCGAAGGCGCCGCGAAACTGCTCGAGCAGCCCGTACTCGGGCGTGTAGAAGAACAGCCAGATGTTGGCCACCGCGATCATCGGCAGCACGGTCGGCGTGAAGTAAGCGAGCCGCAGGAAGCCGCGTCCGGCGAGCTTGCCGTTGACCCACACGGCCATCAGCAGGGCGAGCCCGATCGAAAGCGGAATCGTGCCCGCCGCGTACCACAGGTTGTTGGTCAGCGACTTCCAGAAGATCGGATCGTCGCCGAGCTGCCGGTAGTTCTCGACACCGACAAAGACCGCCGGCCGCGCCGCCTTCGGCGTCGACTCGAAGCTGTGCCACAGCGTCGTCACCGCCGGGTAGTGCGTGAACAGCGCCAGCATCGCCGCCGCCGGAAGCAGCAGCAACCAGCCGTAGAGCCAGTTTGCGGTGCGCGTCATCGAGCGGGTTACTCTCCCCGTCGCCGGGGAGAGTTTGGATTGCCGAGCGATGGCGCCTTCATCGTCGACGCCGACACGAGCCGCTTACTTGCGATAGCTCTTCAGCAGCCGGTCGGCTTCGCGCTGCGCGTCCTTCATCGCCTGCTCCGGGGACTTGCTGCCGGTGAGCGCCGCCTGCAGACCGTCGTTCAGCGCCTTGGTGACGCGCTGATTGTCGTGTGTCGACAGCTCCGCCACCGCGAATTGCAGCTGGTCGCGCGCGACCGCGGCAGGCGGAAACTCGGCGACGTATTTCTTCATCTCCGGCGTTTCCCATGCGTCCGGGCGCACGGCGACGTAGCCGGTGTCGATGCCCCACTGCGCCGCACGCGCGGGCGACGTGATCCACTTGACGAATTTGAACGCCGCGGCCTGCTGCTCCGGCTTCGTCTGCTTGAACAGGTAGAAATTGCCGCCGCCGGTCGGACTGCCCCGCCGCTTGTTCGCCGGCAGCATCGCGACGCCGAAGTCGAACTTGGCGTTGCTGCGCACGTTGGTCAGGTTGCCGGTCGTCGTCCACATCATCGCGACCTTGCGCTCGAAAAAGTCCTTCGGCGTAGTTCCCCATTCGACGATGCCTTCCGGGTGCGCCTTGTACTTGGCTGTGAGATCGACCCAGTACTGAACCGCTTCGATGACCGCGGGCTTGTCGTAGTACGTCTCGGTTCCGGCGGCGTTCATCAGCTGCACGCCGTTTTCGGTCGTCAGCCCCTGGAACAGCCAGTACGGAAAGCCCGACGCCGGGATCTGGACGCCCCACTGCGCGACCTTCCCCGATGCGTCGCGCTTGGTCAGCTTCTGCGCGTACTCGGCCATTTCCTTCCACGTCTCGGGCGGATGGTTGGGATCGAGTCCCGCTTCCTTGAACATTTCCTTGTTGTAATAGAGCACGATCGTCGAGCGCTGGAACGGAATACCCCAGGTCTTGCCGCCGGTCTGGCTGTTTTCCATGAACGCCGGATAAAACCCCTGCAGCCACGCCTTGTCCTCCGCCGTCCTGATCAGCGGATCCCACGGCACGATCGCATCCTCGTCGATCAGCGTGTACATGTCGGTCGACAGCAGAACCGACATCGCCGGCGCGTCGTTGCTCTTGACGGCGGTGAGCGCCTTGGTGATCGAGTCCTGGTAGGTGCCCGAATAAATGGGATGAACCTTGATCCCGGGATTTTCCTTCTCGAAGTCGGTGGCGAATTTGTCGATGATCTTGGTGATCGGCCCGCCCACGGCAACCGGGTAGTAGAACGAAATGTCGACCGGCACCTGCGCGACGGCCAGGCTCGACAGCGCGGCGGTGGCGAGCGCCGCGATCCAGCGCGAAATGGTGATGTGCTTCATCGAATCTCCTCCTGTTGAGTGCGTCGGATCCTATGCGACCATCGTTGCCGGTTGATGATTTGTCTCGACCTCGCGCCGCATCTGCGTCGCGCCGTCGAAAAAATGCGCGGCCGCGCCGGCCCAGCCTAGCCTCACCTTGTCGCCGGGCTGGAGGCCTGTGCGCCCGCTGACCCGCGCCGTCAGCGGTTGATCGCCGACACGGCATGCGAGCAGCGAATCGGCGCCCAGGTATTCGACCGCGTCGACCGCGGCGACGAAGCCGTCTTCGCGTCCCAGGACGATATGCTCGGGGCGCACGCCCAGCGTCCCGCCGGCCAGATCGGCCATTGCTACCGGCGGTCCGTTCGTGCCGGCGATCACCGCACCTGCCGCGCCATTCTCGAGCCGAAGCAGATTCATCGGCGGCGTCCCGATGAAGCGTGCGACAAAGGTGTTCACCGGGCTTTCATAGAGGTCCGCCGGCGTGCCGTTCTGCTCGATGCGGCCGCTGTTGAGAAGGATGACCCGATCGGCCATCGTCATCGCCTCGACCTGGTCATGCGTCACGTAGACCATCGTGATGCCGAGCGCACGCTGCAGCTTGCGTATCTCCTGCCGCATCTCCTGGCGAAGCTGCGCGTCGAGATTGGACAGCGGTTCGTCCATCAGGCAGACCGGCGTCTCGGCGATGAACGCGCGACCAAGGGCCACCCGCTGCTGCTGGCCGCCCGAGAGCTGCGACGGCCGCCGGTCGAGCAACGTGGTGAGCCCGAGGAGTCCCACGACGCGCTGCAGCCGCCGCTCGCGCTCCGCAGCGCCGACGCGACGCACGCGCAGGCCGAATACGATGTTTTCGGCGACGCTCAAATGCGGGAATAGCGCGTAATTCTGGAAGACCATCGAAATGCTGCGTTGTGCCGGCGGCAGCCGGGTGACGTCGCGTCCGTCGATCGAAACGCGGCCATGGTCGGCCAGATCGAGTCCGGCGATCAGCCGCAAGGTCGTCGACTTGCCGCAACCCGACGGTCCGAGCAGGACGTTCAGCGTGCCTGCATCGAGCGAAAAAGAGAGTCCCTCGACCGCCCGCACCACACCGGCTGCGGTCGTCCAGTGCTTGCTGACATTCTCGACGACGATTGCCGACACTGCTCCCCCTGGCCCCGGCAGGCCTCGCGCTCGACGCGGCGTTGCCTGCGGCTTTAAGGCCCGCCATCATAGCAAACGGCGTGCATCCGGCAGCGATCGTAACCCCGCCGCTGGCTTGCGAGGCCGAATCAGCCGAACAGGGCTTGCAGCGCGGCGCCGGGGTCGGGTGCCCGCATGAAGGCCTCTCCGACCAGGAAGGCGCCCACCCCGTGGCGGCGCAGCGACGCGACGTCGCCCTGCGTCAGAATGCCGCTTTCGGTGACGACCAGCTTGTCCGGAGGAACGCTGGGGAGAAGATCGATCGTCGTCCGCAGCGATACGGCGAAGCTGCGCAGGTTGCGGTTGTTGATCCCGACCAGCGACGTCCGGAGCTTGAGCGCGCGGTCCAGCTCGGCCCGGTCGTGCACCTCGACCAGCACGTCCATGCCGTAGTCGAGCGCGCATGCCTCGAGCGTCGCAAGGCGGCCGTCTTCCAGCGCGGCGACGATCAGCAGGATCGCATCGGCGCCCAGCGCGCGCGACTCCGCGACCTGATATTCGTCGATGATGAATTCCTTGCGCAGCGCCGGCAGCGTGCACGCGTTGCGCGCATCGACCAGGTATTCCGGCGCGCCCTGGAAAAAAGGCCGGTCGGTCAGCACCGAAAGGCAGGTCGCCCCCGCCCGCTCGTACGATGCGGCGATGGCGGACGGATCGAACGGGTCGCGCAGGACGCCGCGGCTCGGGCTCGCCCGCTTGATTTCGGCGACCACCGCCGGCGCGCCCGCGGCGATGCGCTGGCGGATCGCCCGCTCGAATCCCCTTGGCGCTGCGGCAACGCGCGCGGCGGACTCGATCTCGGCAAAAGGCCGCCCGAGCTGAGCCGCGATGACCTCTTCGGCCTTGGTGGTGATGATCCGGGTCAGGATGTCGCGGTCGCGCTGCTGCGGCGGCTTCATTGGGCGCCCGCGCCGAGCTTTTGCGTCGTGGCGACGAACTGATCGAGCTTTCGCCGGGCGGCACCCGAGACGACGGCTGCGCGCGCGCGCTCGATCCCCTCGGGTATCGTCGCGGCGGCGTTGGCCGCGTACAGCGCGACGCCGGCATTGAGCACGACGATCTCGCGCGGCGTGCCTTCGATGTTGTCCAGCGCCTCCAGCAGCATCGTCCTCGATTCCTGTGCATCGTCGACCTTGAGCCCGCGGTTGGAAACCATCTTCAAGCCGAAGTCCTCGGGATGGATCTCGTATTCGCGTACCTCGCCGTCCTTGAGCTCGCCTACCATCGTCGCGGCGCCGAGCGAGACCTCGTCCATGCCGTCCTTGCCGTAGACGACCAGCACGTGCTTGCTCCCGAGACGCTGCAGCACGCGGACCTGGATGCCGACCAGGTCCGGATGGAACACGCCGAGCAGCTGGTTGGGCGCGCCGGCCGGATTGGTCAGCGGACCCAGGATATTGAATATCGTCCGGATGCCCAATTCCTTGCGCACCGGCGCCGCGTGCTTCATCGCGCTGTGATGGTTGGGCGCGAACATGAAGCCGATGCCGGTCTCGCCGATGCAGGTGGCGACCTGCTGCGGCTTCAGCATGATGTTGGCGCCGAGCGCCTCGAGAACGTCGGCGCTGCCCGATCGGGACGACACCGAGCGGCCGCCGTGCTTGGCGACGCGCGCGCCCGCCGCCGCGGCGACGAACATCGCCGCCGTCGATATGTTGAACGTATGCGAGGAATCACCGCCGGTCCCGACGATGTCGACCAGGTTCGCGTGGTCGGGAACCTCGACCTTGGTCGAAAACTCGCGCATCACCTGCGCCGCGGCGGCGATCTCGCCTATCGTCTCCTTTTTCACGCGCAGGCCCACCGTCAGGGCTGCGACCATCACCGGCGACGCCTCGCCGCTCATGATCTTGCGCATCAGCGCGAGCATCTCGTCGTGGAATATTTCGCGGTGCTCTATCGTGCGCTGCAACGCCTGCTGCAAGTCGATGGACATCGATGGCTCCGTCTGTTTGGCTCTAATGCGCAGCGAGAAAATTCGCCAGAAGCGCGTGACCGTGCTCGGTCAATATCGCTTCGGGATGAAACTGGACGCCCTCGACCGCAAGATCGCGATGCCGCACCCCCATGATCTCGCCGTCTTCGCTGGTCGCGGTCACCTCCAGGCAGGCAGGCATCGATTCGCGCTCGATGACCAGCGAATGATAGCGGGTCGCGGTCAGCGGGTTGGCGAGGCCGGTGAAGACGCCGCCGCCGTTGTGCGAGATCGTCGAGACTTTCCCGTGCATGACCCGCTGCGCACGAACGATGCGGCCGCCGAACGCCTGCCCGATCGCCTGGTGGCCCAGGCAGACGCCGAGTATCGGGATCTTGCCGGCAAAGCGCTCGATCAGCGCGACCGAAATCCCCGCCTGGTCCGGCGTGCAGGGCCCCGGCGAAATGACGATTTTTTCCGGCTGCCACGCCGCGATCTGCTCGAGCGTAATCGCGTCGTTGCGCTGGACGTGCACGTCCGCGCCGAGCTCGCCCAGGTACTGGACCAGGTTGTAGGTGAAGCTGTCGTAGTTGTCGATCATCAGCAGCATGGTTCAGGCCTCGGCGTCGAGTCCAAGCTGCACCATGTCTGCGGCGCGCAACAGCGCCCGCAACTTGTTCATCGTCTCCTGCCACTCGCCTTCGGGCGACGAGTCGTGGACAATGCCGCCGCCGGCCTGCGCGTAGAGCATGCCGTCCTTGATCACCGCCGTGCGCAGCGCGATCGCCGTATCCATGTCGTCCTGGAAGCTGATGTAGCCGACCGCGCCCGAATAGATGCCGCGGCGCGTCGGCTCCAGCTCATCGATGATTTCCATCGCGCGCACCTTCGGCGCGCCGCTGACGGTTCCGGCGGGAAACGCTGCGCGCAAGACGTCGATGCTGGTCAGCCCCGGCTTCAATATTCCCTCGACGTTCGACACGATGTGCATCACATGCGAATAGCGCTCGATGACCATGCGGTCGGTGACCTGCACGGTGCCGGTCTGCGCAACGCGGCCGACGTCGTTGCGCCCCAGGTCCAGCAGCATCACGTGCTCGGCGATCTCTTTCGGGTCGGCGAGCAGCTCGGTCGCCAGCATCTCGTCGGCTTCGCGGGTCGCGCCGCGCGGCCGCGTGCCGGCGATCGGGCGAAGCGTGATGGCGGCGCCCTCCTTGCGCACCAGAATCTCGGGCGACGCGCCGACGACATGGAAATCGCCGAAGTCGTAGTAGAACATGTACGGCGACGGGTTGAGCGAGCGCAGCGCGCGGTAAAGGGACAGCGGGGGTGCTGCAAACGGCCGCTGCATGCGCTGCGATATGACGACCTGCATCACGTCGCCGGCGACGATGTACTCGCGCGAGCGGGCGACGGCCGCCTGGTAGGCTTCGGCCCCGAATTCGCTTCTGGCGACGCTGACCTCGCTGGCGGTCTGGTAAGGGATGGCCACCGGGTCGCGCAGCTTGCGCCGCAGCGCCTGCAGCCGGTCGCGCGCCTCCCAGTAGGCATTCGGCTCGGCCGGATCAGCGTAGATGATCAGCAGGATCTTGCCCGACAGATTGTCGACGACCGCGAGCTCTTCGGTCAGCAGCAGCAGGATGTCCGGCACGTCGGCCAGCGCGGGCGAAGGCGCGGGGGCGGAATCGGCAAGCCGGTGCTCGATGTGGCGGACGGTGTCGTAACCGAAGTAGCCGGCGAGCCCGCCGCAAAAGCGCGGCAGCCCGGGTCGCGGCGCGGCGCGATAGCGGCGCAGGAACTCGCCGACGAACGCGAGCGGATCTCCTTCGTGGCGCTCGACGATGCCGCCGCGATCCTCGACCTCGATCGAGCGTCCGCGGCTTCGTATCCGGACCTTGGCCGGAAGGCCGATGAATGAGTACCGCCCGAAGCGCTCGCCGCCGACGACCGATTCCAGCAAATAGGTAAAGCGCTGGTTGGCGAGCTTGAGGTAGAGCGAGAGGGGCGTGTCGAGGTCGGCGAACGACTCGAGCACGAGTGGAATGCGGTTATACCCCTGCGCCGCGAGCGCGCGGAATTCGGCTTCGGTCATGATGCTCCAACGGTTTTCTACAACTGCGATTGCATTGCGGGGGCGGCGCGGTCGGTGCGCGACGCCGGGCGGACTACGAAGGGCGCCGCCAGCGCCAATCGTTGCCGCGCGGCGATGACCATCGGCCGCTTTTGCAGTTGTGAACGTCGAAGCCCATCGTTCAGCCTAATCGTAACCGTTCCGGAAGTTCGTCCAGCGAGGAAACTATACCATCGCAATCGAGGCTTTGCACGGGCCGTCCCTCGTTGTAGCCGTAGGGCACGCAGAAGACCGGGCATCCGGCGGCGCGCGCCGCCTGAGTATCGTTGACCGAATCGCCGAGCATCAGCAGGCGGTCCGGCGCGACGCAAAAATGCCTGGCGGCATGCTGCAGCGGCAGCGGGTCCGGCTTTTTCGCCTCGAGCGCATCGCCGCCGACGACCAGGCTGAAGTAGGCGCCCAATCCCGCCTGGGCCAGATGCGGACGCACGAAACGGCTGGTCTTGTTGGTCACGCAGGCGAGCCCGAAGCCCGCGCTGGCGAGCCTCTCGAGACCTTCGCGCACGCCGGGAAACACGACCGTTTCGCGGCCGAGAACGCGTTCGTAGTCGGTTTCGTAAAGCGCCAGCGCGCGCGCCTCGTCGCTCGGCGTCGGCGGCGATCCCTGCGCCGCGGCCAGGGCGCGCCGGACGAGGTTCGCCATGCCCTTGCCGACCATCGCGCGTATCGTGTCCTTTGGCAGCGCCGGGTGGTTCAAGCGCGCCAGCATCAGATTGATCGCCGTCGCCAGGTCGTGGATGGTGTCGAGCAGCGTCCCGTCGAGATCGAAGGCGATCGCGCGAACGCGAATTCGCGGGGATGGTGCGATCGTCATGCCGATACTCCCGGACGAACAGCCTCGGCCCGCCGCGCCGCGTTCGCCGCGGCCCGCATTGCGGCGATCGTCTTCGAATAATCGCCGCTGCCGAAAATCGCCGATCCGGCCACAAAGGTGTCCGCGCCCGCACGCGCGGCGGCGCCGATGTTGTCGATCTTGACGCCGCCGTCGACCTCGAGGCGGATCGCCCTTCCGGCGCGCGCCGCGACGGCGTCGATGCGCTCGCGTGCCAGCGATAGCTTGTGCAAGGCTTCCGGGATGAACGACTGGCCGCCAAATCCCGGATTGACCGACATGATCAGCACCAGATCGAGCTCGTCGAGCACATGGTCGAGGCAGGAAAGCGGCGTCGCGGGATTGAGCACCAGGCCGGCCCTGCACCCGCGCTCGTGTATCAGGCCTATGGTTCGATCGACATGGTCGCTCGCCTCGGGATGAAAGCTGATGATCGCCGCTCCCGCGTCGGCGAACGCGGGGACCAGCGCGTCGACCGGACGCACCATCAGATGCACGTCGATCGGAACGCCGGCATGGGGCTTCAGCGCGGCGCAGACCAGCGGTCCGACCGTCAGGTTCGGAACGTAATGATTGTCCATCACGTCGAAGTGAATCAGGTCGGCGCCGGCCGCGATCACCGCGCGAACTTCCTCGCCGAGCCGGGCGAAATCGGCGGAGAGGATCGACGGTGCGATCTGGACCTCGCGCATGGCGTTATAATCGCTTCAGGGAAAAGGCTTGAAGAGCACGCCGATGGGCGAATCCAGCAAATACGAGATCACCGTCGAACCGCGGGCGACCTACGTCGAGGACCAGTCGGATCCGTCGAAGAATCAGTATGTGTTTGCCTACACGATCTCGGTTACCAACACCGGGACGGTCCCCGCGCAACTGATCAGCCGGCACTGGGTCATCACCGACGCCAACAACAAGGTGATGGAAGTCAAGGGACTTGGCGTCATCGGTCAGCAACCGCTGCTGAAGCCCGGCGAAAGCTTCGAGTACACCAGCGGCACGCACCTGGAAACGGCGGTGGGCACGATGCACGGCACTTATCAGATGGTGGCGGAAGACGGCCAGCATTTCGACGCGCCGATCCCCTCGTTCACGCTTTCGGTGCCGCGCATTCTGCATTAGTGTCCGTTTCCTCCGATTCGCGCGAACGCGTCGAGCTGTCCTCGCGCGCCGCCGTCGCACCACATCTTCAGCTTCCGGGTTCGCCGCTGTCGCCTTTGCCCGGATCCTTCGGGTCGCGCGGAGGATTCTTGCGCTTCCCGCCCATGGTAAACCACACGATGAACACCGCGAGCGACAGCGCCACCAGGGCCTCAAGCAACAGCCACTCCATCGGCTCGCCTTTCCATCGGCTGCTGGCCGCGCTGCTGATCGCGTCCATTGCCGGTTGCGTGACGACACCGCCCGCGCCGCCCGTACCTCCGACCGCACCGCCATCGGTGGTGCCCGTGCCGCCCGAACCCGCGAGGGCGGTGTTGCACATCACCACTTACGCCGCGATTCCCGGTTGGCGCGACGACAGCGCGCCGGCGGCGTGGCCGGCATTCGTCGCGGGCTGCGCGCCGCTCCTTCAGTCAGCCGCTGCGTCGATCTGGCGTGAAAGCTGCGAAGCGGCGCCAGCCGTCGATCCGCGCAGCGACGCCGAGGTGCGCACGTTTTTCGAAGCGCATTTTACCCCATACCAGCTCACCGGCGCGGACGGACGCGACGGCGGCGTCATAACAGGCTACTACGAGCCCTTGCTGCAGGGCAGCCGGCAGCGAACCGAACGTTATCGCTTTCCGCTCTACGCCGTGCCCGACGACTTGCTCGTCGTCGACCTCGCCGAGCTGTTTCCCGAGCTGAAGGACAAACGGGTGCGCGGGCGCCTCGATGGCAGGCGTGTCGTGCCCTATTGGCTGCGCGCGGACATCGACGCGGGTCGCGCGACGCTCGCGGGCAAGGAGCTGGTCTGGGTCGACGATGCGGTCGAGGCCTTTTTCCTGCAGATCCAGGGCTCGGGCCGGGTACAGCTTGCCGAGGGCGGGGTGCTGCGGCTCGGATACGCCGATCAGAATGGGCAACCGTTCCGCTCGATCGGGCGCTTACTGGTCGAGCGCGGCGAATTGCCGCTCGCCCGCGCGTCGATGCAGGGAATCAAGCAGTGGGGCCGCGAGCATCCGGAAGCGTTGCCCGCGTTGCTGGACGAGAATCCGAGCTACGTGTTCTTTCGCGTCGTCGCGCCCGATCCGGCGGCGACCATCGACGGGCCGATCGGAACGCTCGGCGTGCCCTTGCTGCGGGAGAGGACGATAGCCGTCGATCCGGCGATCGTTCCGCTGGGCGCGCCGGTATTTCTCGCGACGACCTATCCGCTGTCGGACCGGCCGCTGCAGCGCCTGGTGCTGGCGCAGGACACCGGCGGAGCGATCAAGGGCGTGTTGCGCGCCGACTTCTTCTGGGGCTTCGGCGACGATGCCGGTCGCGAGGCGGGCCGCATGAAGCAGGCCGGGAGGATGTGGTTGTTGTGGCCGAACGGCGCGCCGCTTCCCTATTGAGGCGGGGCCGCCGGAATGCGGGTCAGCTGCCCGGCAGCGCGTGCACCGGCGGAAAAAAAAGCTCCTTCCACGACGCCGGCTTCGCCTTGATCGTCCCGACGCGCGACATGAATTCGGCGTAGCGCATCGTGCCGTCGGGGACGGTCGAAAATTTCGAATCCGGATCGCTTAGGATGCGGACGACTTCTTCGGGCGACGACTTCTGCTTCGACACCGCGATATAGATTTCCGCGGCGCGCCGCTTGTCGGCGGCGATCAGTGCATTGGCCTCGTTCATCGCCGCGATGAACGCCGCGCAAAGCTTCGGGTTGGCTTCGAAAAAGCGCCGGGTCGTGTAGGTCATGTCCAGCGTGATATTGCCCAGCAGGTCGACCGAGTTGAACACGCGATGCAGGCCGGGTGTCGCGTTCTCGGTGTAGGAAAACGGCGGCGAGGCCATGTGGCTGTCGATCTCGCCTCTGCCGGACAGCAGCACCGTCAGCGCTTCCGGATGCGGCAGCCCGACGGTGATCGGATCGAGCTTCGCGTAATTGGCGTCGCCGAACTCCTTCGCGGCGGCCATGTGCAGCAGCACGGCGGGGAGCGAGGTCTTGATTCCGGGGACGGCGATCCGGTCCTTGTCGGTGAAGTCCTTCAGCGATTTGACGCCCGGATTGCGCGTCATCAGGTACATCGACGACGAGCTCATGCCGGTCAGCCCGCGGACCTCCTGCGCGGGATTGTCCTTGGCCTTCGCCCACAGCGTCAGGAATCCGGGCACACCGCTGGACGCGATGTCGAGCGCCCCCGAAAGCATCGCGTCGTTGATCACGTTGCCGCCGTCGAGCACGACGTAGCTTGCCTTGACGCCCGGCAAACCCGCCGCGGCGGCGTGCTTTTCGACCAGCTTCTCGCTCGCCATCACCATCAGCGGCAGATACAGGACGCCGTAGCCGTGCGAGATGCGAACTTCCGAAACCTCGCCCGATGCGGGCAGTGCGACCGCGAGCGCTAGCGCGGCGACGCAAGCCAGGCCGAGTTGCTTCAGCCCGCGGGCGATCATCATCGGCACCGGCGCCGGTTCAACCGGCGGCTTCGAGCACATCGTGTGCCTGCGCGTCGGCGTGGTACGAAGATCGCACCAGCGCGCCGACGGCGGCGTGCTCGAAACCCATCGCATAGGCTTCGCGCTCGAACATCGCGAAGCCGTCCGGATGCACGTAGCGGAGCACCGGCAGGTGCGAAACCGTCGGCTGCAGATACTGGCCTATGGTCAGCATGTCGATGCCGTGAGCGCGCATGTCGCGCATCACCGCCAGGATTTCCTCGTCGGTCTCACCCAAACCCACCATCAGGCCCGACTTGGTCGGAATATGGGGAAAGCGCGTCTTGAATGCCTGCAGCAGCCGGAGCGAATTCGCGTAGTCGGACCCCGGCCGCGCCTGCCGGTAGAGCCGCGGCACCGTCTCTAGGTTGTGGTTCATCACGTCGGGCGGTGCCTGCGCGAGGACTTCGAGCGCGCGCTCGAGCCGGCCCCGAAAGTCGGGCACCAGCACCTCGATCCGCGTCGCCGGCGAGCGTTGACGCACCGCCCGTATGCAATCGACGAAATGCTGCGCCCCGCCGTCGCGAAGGTCGTCGCGGTCCACGCTGGTGATCACGACGTACGCGAGCTTCAGCGCCGCGATCGTCGTGGCGAGGTTCGCCGGCTCGTCGGCGTCCAATGGCAGCGGCCGCCCGTGCCCGACGTCGCAGAACGGACAGCGGCGCGTGCAGATGTCGCCCATGATCATGAACGTCGCCGTGCCCTTGCCGAAGCACTCGCCGATGTTCGGGCACGAGGCTTCTTCGCAGACCGTGTGCAGCTTGTGCTCGCGCAGGATGCGCTTGATTTCGTGAAAACGCGGCGACGAAGGTGCGCGCACGCGGATCCAGTCGGGTTTTTTCAATCGCTCGGCAGGAATGATCTTGATAGGGATGCGAGCGGTCTTCGCGTCTCCCTTGTGCTTGACCCCGGCGGCGTTGTCTTGCGGGTCTGACGCGAGGACGTCGCTCATCGGCTTATCGCCGCGCCGATCGCGGCCTCGAGCGCCGCTGCCAGCCGCGACTCGATTTCCGCACGCGGCGCATCGATCCCGAGATCGCGCAAGCGGGTCACCGCGAGCCCGCGGAACCCGCAGGGGTCGATGTCGGCGAACGGTGCGAGATCCATATCGATATTGAGTGCCAGACCGTGATAGCTGCGCCCGTTCCTGATCTTGAGGCCCAGCGCCGCGATCTTGGCCTCGCGATCGCCTGCCTGGACATAGACGCCGGGTGCTCCGCTCCGGACAGTCGCAGCAACGCCATACGAATCAAGCAATTGTATCACGCTGGCCTCGATCGCCCGGACCAGCAGCCGGACGCCTAGACGCCGGCGAGCGATGTCGATCAAGAGGTAGGCGACGATCTGCCCCGGGCCATGGTAGGTCACCTGGCCGCCGCGATCGACCTTGAGCACCGGAATGCCATTGTCGCGCAACAGGTGCTCGCGGCGGCCGGCCAGGCCCAGCGTGTAGATCGATGGGTGCTCGGTCAGCCAGATTTCGTCGGGCGTTTCCGCCGTTCGGGCGTCGGTGAACGTCCGCATCGCGCGCCAGGTCGACTCGTAGTCGGTTTGTCCCAGGCGGCGAACCCGGCAAGGCTCGCCGCGCTCTGCCGGCTCGCGCGCGGGCGCCAAGGCGCTACAACACCATGACGACGTGCGGATGTGCGGACAATTCGCGGTAGAGGTTGTCGAGCTGCTCGCGGGACTTGGCATTGACCGTGCACGTCAGTGAAATGTAGTTGCCTTCGCGCGAGGCGCGCATCTCCATCGACGCGCTGTCGAAATCCGGCGCGTGGCGCAGGACGACTTCGAGCATCGCTTGCGCGAAGCCGTCGCGCGTGCGGCCGACGATCTTTAGCGGGAACGCGCAGGGAAATTCGAGCAGCGATTCGGCTTCGGACACGGTTTCCATCGCTCGAATATGGGGGCCGCCCTCGTTTCCGCAAGCCTCGCGGCCGTCACCCCGCGTACATGTAGTCGCGGGTCGCCGGGTGCGGGAGGCTTCCGTCGGGCAGCGGCTTGCCGACCAGCAGCTGGAAGATCGAGATCCAGCCCCGGTCGAACGAATGCGCGGACCCGGCCAGGTAGATGCGCCAGATTCGGAATTTCTGCTCGCCGACCTCGCGCCGCGCCGCCTCGGCATTCGATTCCAGCCGATCGACCCAGTGCCAGAGCGTGCGCGCGTAGTGCTCGCGCAACGCCTCCGCGTCGATCAGCTCGAGGCCCTGGGCTCCGAGTCCCTGGATCACGCGCGAAACGTGGGCGAGCTGGCCGCCCGGGAACACGTAATCCTCGACGAATTCGCCGACGCCGCTGCCCAGGCTCTCGACGCCGACATGGTTCTGCGTGATGCCGTGGTTCATCGCCAGTCCGCCCGGCTTGAGGACCCGGTACATCTTGCCGAAATAGCGCGGGTAATTCGCGACGCCGACATGCTCGAACATGCCGATGCTCGCGACCTTGTCGTACTGGCGGTCCTCGGGCAGGTCGATGTAATCGAGCAGCTTCACGTCGACCTGTCCAGTAAGGCCCAGCTCGGCGATTTTCGCGCGCACGTGATCGAACTGGTTTTGCGACAGCGTGATGCCGGTCGCCTTGACGCCATAGCGCTGCGCCGCCCAGAAAATCAGCCCGCCCCAGCCGCAGCCGATGTCGAGGAAGGACTCCCCCGGCTCGAGCATCAGCTTGCGGCAGATGTGGTCGAGCTTCTGCGCCTGCGCCTGGTCCAGCGTATCGCTCGGCGTCTTGAAGTAGGCGCACGAGTAGACCATGCGCTCGTCCAGCCACATCCGGTAGAAGGCGTTCGAGACATCGTAGTGATGCTGGATGTTGGCCCGGTTCCCGCGCGCCGCATGCCACCAGTGCTTGATCCGGGCCGTGGCTTTATCGCGGCCGTGCACGACCGTACCGACCAGCGTCTCGGCGATGCCCAGCACGCGACGCGCCTCGCCGCTGAAGTCGATGTCGTTGTGCACGTAGGCGCGGGCCAGCCTGCCGAGCTCGGGTGAAGCGAGCGCTCGCAGCCCGTTCCAGGTCCGCGCGTAGATGTTGATTTCGGGCGTCTTGGACAGCGCGACCCGGCCGCCGTCCGGCAAGACCAGCGCGGCCGGGATGTTGCGGCCGCCGTAACGGCTGGCGATGAGCTTCTGCAGCGGCTGTTTCATGATGAAATGGACGCGAGAACCTGGCCGGGGACCGAAAGGCAATTCTAACAGTGACCCCGGTCGGCCGACAGCGCGTTGGAGCGGGCCGCCGCTTTGACACGGTCCCGCGCTGCCCCTAAGATGCCTGCGCCGACTTTCGCACCCGCGGCGCTTTCGCCGCGCACGATTCCCGATGTCCATCCCGCGACCGCCGTCCGCCCGTGCCGAGCGGCGCTTTCGCGACGCGATGGCGCAATTCGCCACCGGCGTGACCATCATTGCCGCACCGCTGAAGCCCGGCGAATACGTCGGATTCACTGCGAACTCATTCAATTCTGTGTCGCTGGATCCGCCGTTGATCGTCTGGAGCCTGGCCCGCCATTCGCGCAGCCTCGCAGCGTTCGAAAGCGCCTCGCGCTACGCGGTCAGCGTGCTGGGCCAGGATCAGGTCGAGCTCGCCCACCGG
>DATASF010000104.1:0-2015 GCA_036269335.1 Casimicrobiaceae bacterium | reverse complement strand
ACCGACGAGCATTGCTTCGCCTGGCTCTACGACGGCAAGGCGCTGCGCGACACGCACACGGTGCGCACGCCCGGAAGGCCGGACTACGTCGGCGAGACCACCTACTACTGGGATTCGGCTGCGAAGCGAGTCGAGTTCGTCTACATCGAGAATCTCGGTGGCATCAGCCGCGGCAGCATGCAAAGCACGCCCGAAGCGCTGGTCTTTCCGGCGACGCAGTACGTCGCAGACGGCCAGGCGATGACCTACCGCGTGCGCTGGACCCGGCTGAGCGACACTTCGTACGAGGCGTGGAGCGAAATGCAGGGCAAGGACGGCTGGACGACGATGTTCAAGCTGACGATGAAGAGGTCCTCGTAGGATCAGTTTGCGCCGGAATCGTACGTAGGTAGTCCCAGAGGCTGAGCGCGCTCCGGCTACCGCAGCCGATAATCCGTTCGAAGGACAGTTGCGACCGGGCCAGAAAGGCACGCCTCGGTCGGCTCGCGCGCAGGGATGTGTAAAGTCATGCTTGACATCGTGTAACGTAATACTGACCTCTGGCGGATTGCCCAGGATCCGTCGCGACTGGCGGACATCGAGCCGTTGCCCCCCGGGCGCATTGTTGGCCTGACTCCTCGCCTACCCCTGCACTGCTGCTCCGCTGGCAAGCAACTCCCGGATTTCGTCGGCGCCGAAACCGAATTCGCCCAACACTTCCGACGTATGCTGTCCAAGCATCGGCGCCGGGCGTACGACGCCTGAGGGTGTCGCGGAGAACTTGATCGGGCAGCCGATCGCCCGCGTCTCACCGGCGCGCGGGTGCGAAAGATCGACGACCATGTCGCGCGCACGCACCTGCGGATCGGCGAGCATCTGCTCGATCGTCTTGACCGCTCCCGCCGGCACGCCGGCCGCATCGAGTGCGGCGAGCCACGCGGCCGAGGGCTTGCGCTTGAAGCGCACGGTCAGCTCGTCGACCAGCGCTTCGAGGTTCGCCATGCGCAGCTTGTTGTCGGCGAAGCGCGGATCGTCGCGCAGCTCCGGCGCCTCGAGCACCTGGGTCAGCCGCATGTAGTTGACTTGGTTCGACGCGCCGACGGTGATCCAGCCGTCGCCGGTCTCGAACGCCTGATACGGCGCGGTCATCGGATGCGCGGAGCCGAGCGGGCCGATCTCGCGTCCGCTCCCGATGAAGATCGCGCTCTGCCAGAACGTCTGCATGACGCCGGCTTCGAGCAGCGACGTGTCGACCAGCTGGCCCTCGCCGCTTTTCAGCAAATGCACGTAGGCGCTGACGATTCCAAGTGCGCCGAGGATGCCGGCGTTGATGTCGGTGACCGGCGAGCCGACCTTGGTCGGCGGGCCGCCCGGATCGCCGGTGATGCGCATCAATCCGGAAAGGCCCTGCGCGACCAGGTCGAAGCCGCCCTTGGTCGCGTCCGGCCCGGTCAGACCGTAGCCGGACAAGGCGCAATAGATCAGCCGCGGATTCGATCGCCGCAGCACTTCGTAGCCCAGGCCGAGCCGCTCCATCGTGCCGACGCGGAAGTTTTCGACGACGACATCGGCACGGTCGATGATCCGCCGCAGCGCCGCGTTCGCCGCCGGCTGCTTCAGGTCGAGCGCGATGCCCCGCTTGTTGCGGTTCATCATCATGAACGCACTCGACTCCCCGTTGACTTCGGGCGGCGTGAAGCGCCGCGTGTCGTCGCCTTCGGGCACGCGCTCGACCTTGATCACGTCGGCGCCCAGGTCGGCGAGCAGCATGCCGGCCGTCGGGCCCGACATGATGTGCGCGAGCTCGATGACCTTGAGTCCGGAAAGCGGGCCCATGCGCGTCCCTGCTATTCGCCGCGAAAACGCGGATCGCGCTTGGCGAGGAAGGCCTCCAAGCCCTCGCGGAAGTCCGCCGTATCGAAGCAGGCGTAGCCCTCGGCCCAATCCGCGTCCGACAGTTGCGGCATCGGCTTCAAGCGCCGGATGAATTGCTTGTGCCAGCGCGCGACCAGCGGCGCCCCGGCAGCGATCCGCTG
>DATASF010000103.1:0-18673 GCA_036269335.1 Casimicrobiaceae bacterium | reverse complement strand
CCGATGATGATGATCGCGAGCCAAGGCTCGGCGCGGTCGAGCCAGACCAGCATGATCAGTGCCGCGACGACCATCAGCTTGTCGGCGACCGGGTCGAGGAACGCGCCGAACGCCGAAACCTGGCCCCATCGCCGCGCCAGGTAGCCGTCAGCCCAGTCGGTGATCGCCGCGACCGCGAACACGGTCATCGCCAGCCAGTTCTTGTGCGCCATCGACAACATCGCGTCGGGCACGTAATAGACGCCGACGAATACAGGGATCAGGACGATCCGAAGCCAGGTCAGCGCGGTGGGAAGATTGAATATCATGGCGGCGGCAGCGTGCTGCGCACGGTGAGCGCATTCTACTCCGGCTGCGAAGGCGCCGCCCCGGGTCGAGGCCAGCGATCGGTCAATGCAACTCGGCGAATATGCGCTCCGCTAGCGCGCGACTGATGCCGGCGACGCGCGCCAGGTCGTCGACGCCCGCCGCCTGAACGCCCTTCAAGCCGCCAAAATGCGCGAGCAGCGCCTGCCGCTTGCGCGCCCCGATGCCGGTAATCCCCTCGAGGGTCGAGGTCGTCCTCGCCTTGCCGCGGCGCGCGCGGTGCACCTGGATCGCGAACCGGTGCGCCTCGTCGCGGATCTGCTGCAGCAGGTGCAAGCCCGGGTGATCGGGCGACAGCTGCAGCGTCTTGTCGCTGTTCGGAAAGACGATTTCCTCCAGCCCGGGCTTGCGCTCGGGACCCTTGGCGATGCCGATCAGATGCGTCGCGTGCAGTCCCTGCTCTACGATCACCTCGGCCGCGACGCCGACCTGCCCCTTGCCGCCGTCGATCACCAGGAGGTCGGGCGCCGGATACTCGCCGGAGACGATCCGCGCGACGCGTCGCGTCAAGGCCTCGCGCATCGCCGCATAATCGTCGCCGCCGACCGGCGGCTTGACGTTGAAGCGGCGATATTCGGAAGTCTGCATCGACAATCGATCGAAGATGACGCAGCTCGCGACCGCGGCTTCGCCCATCGTGTGGCTGACGTCGAAGCATTCGATCCGCTGCACCGATGGCGGCAGGCCCAGCGCTTCCTGCAAGGCAGCCAGCCGCTCGTCCTGCGTCGCCTTTTGCGCGAGCCGCTGCCGGATAGCGAGTTCGGCGTTCTGCACCGCCATCGTCACCCACACGCGGCGCTCGCCGCCGGGATTGGTCACCAGCTGAACCTTGTGCCCCGATTGCGCCGACAGCACTTCGGCGAGCACCGGGTCGTCGCCCCCGCCGGGCGCGACTATCGTCGGAGGCGTCGGCCGCTCCAGATAGTGCTGGACCAGAAACGCCGGAACGATCTCGTCGAGCGTCGCGCCTTCGGCGTGCTGCGGGAAGAAGGTCCGGTCGCCGACGTGCCTGCCGCCCCGTATCATCACCAGGTTGACCGCAGTCAGTCCTCGCTCGACGGCGCTGGCGATGACGTCGACGTCGCCGGCGGTCGGGCTTTCGACGAACTGCCGCGACTGCAGCTGTTGCAGCCGCGTGATCTTGTCGCGCAGCCGCGCGGCGCGCTCGAAGGCGAGCGAGGCCGCGGCCGCGTCCATCTGCCGCTGCAGCTCGGCCAGCACCTCGGTCGTCTTGCCCTGCAGGAACAGCGTCGCGTTCTTCACGTCCTCCTGGTAGTCGGCTTCGGAAATCAATCCGACGCAGGGGCCGGTGCAACGCTGGATCTGATGCAGCATGCACGGCCGCGAGCGGTTGGCGAACACGCTGTTCTCGCAGGTGCGCAGCTGGAACACCTTCTGCAGCACGCCCATGCCTTCGCGCACCGCGCCCGCGCTGGGAAACGGTCCGAAGTAGCGATGCGGCTTGTCGAGCTTGCCGCGGTGGAAGCGGAGCTGCGGAAAGGTCTCTCCCGTCAGGCAGATGAACGGGTAGCTCTTGTCGTCGCGAAAGACCACGTTGTAGCGCGGCTGGTGCGCCTTGATCAGGTTGTTCTCGAGCAGCAGCGCTTCGCCTTCGGAGCGCGTGACCGTCACTTCGACGCGCGCGACCTGCGCGACCATCGCTTCGGTGCGCGGATGGTGCTCGCTTTTCTGGAAGTAGTTGGAGACCCGCTTTTTGAGGTTGCGCGCCTTGCCCACGTACAGCGTGTCGCCTGCCGCGTCGACCATGCGGTAGACGCCGGCGCGATTGGGCAGCGACTTCAGCAGCTCGCGGGCGTCGAAGCCTTCGCTTTTCCTGCGGGGCGTGGCGTCGTCGGACATCGCTTCAGCCGGGCAGCGCAGCGTGGGCGCGAAAGTTCGCGATGGATGCGAATACCTGCTCGAACATCGCCGCCGTCAATCGCCGCGTGTTGGTGTTGTAGCGGCTGCAGTGATAGCAGTCGAACAGGCGCACGGTGCCGCGCTCGCCCCGCGCCAGCGGGTGCTCGGCGCCGTGCGCGAAAGGATGCGCGCGTGGCGCGAGGCCCAGCGCCTTCAGCGTCGCATCGTGTGCGATTCGACCCAGCGCGAGAATCGCGGCTCCGTGGGGCAAGGTGTCGAGCTCAGCCGCCAAATAGCCGTTGCAGTTCCTGATTTCCTCGGGCAGCGGCTTGTTTCCGGGCGGCAGGCACTTGACCGCGTTGGTGATCCGGGCATCGATCAACGCCAGGCCGTCGTCCGCGCCGAGCGATTGCGGCCGGCTCGCATAGCCGAACTTGTGCAAGGTCGCGTACAGCAGTATGCCCGCGTAGTCGCCGGTGAACGGCCTGCCGCTGGCGTTGGCGCCGCGCATGCCCGGAGCGAGGCCGACGATGACCAGGCGGGCGCGCATGTCCCCGAACGGCGGAACCGGCCGGCAGAAGTAGCCCGGATTCTCGGCGAGCACCTGATCCAGAAACTGCGCCAGCCTCGGGCAGCGTCGGCAGTCGACATCGTACGCGGCGGCCGGAACCGCAGCTTGATCGGATTCGCGGCGGTGCAATCGACTCATGTAGAATGGCGCGTTGCCCCGCCGCCGTATGATCACTGCGGAATCGCTGCGGATTGCCGCGGAATTGCCGGAGCGTGCGCCGGAATGAATGGCGGCGGGTGGTCGCAATTTTAGCACGCCCGCGCGTGGCTACCGGCTCCGATGCTCCCTCCCGAATCACGGCTCGAAGTGCGTACGCGGCTGCCTGCCAAGCCGAACGCGAAGCCGCCGCTGCTGTTCGTGCACGGCGGCTATTGCGACTCGTGGTGCTGGGAGCCCTATTTCCTGCCCTACTTCGCCGCGCAGGGATACGCGGCCCATGCGCTGAGCCTGCGCGGGCACGGGGCGAGCGGCGGCCGGGAATCGCTGTTCGTCACCGGTCTCGACGACTATGTCGCCGACGTCGAGCAGATCGCCGGCACCCTGCCCTCGCCCCCGGTACTGATCGGACATTCGATGGGCGCCGCGATCATCGAGCGCATGCTGACGACGCGTCCGATTCGCGCCGCCGCACTGTTGGCGCCGATCCCGCCGGCCGGACTCGCGCCGGTGGCGCAGCGGCTGCTCGCGTGGCAGCCCGAGTACCTGGTCAACATGAATCGGCTCGACGCGCCGCACTTGAGCGGTGACGTGCTGGCGGCGCTTCGCCCGATGTACTTCAGTGCCAGCGTCCCGCCGAACATCCTGGCCGAGGCGATGATCCATCTGACTCCCGAATCGCCACGCGCGCTGATGGACCTGACGCTGCGGCTCCACGGCGGGGTCCCCGTCGCGCCGGCGCGGCTGTTCGTGCTTGGCGCCAACGACGATCGTATTTCGACGCCGGCCGACGTCAAGGCGACGGCGTCGCTGTACGGCGTTCCGGCGCTGGTCTTGCCGGGACTCGCGCATATGCTGATGCTGGAGCGCGATTGGGAAACCGCGGCACAGCCGCTGCTCGCGTGGCTCAAGGGATCGGGCTGAATTTCTCCGCGGCGCTGGCGCCGTGAAGCTTGGCCTGGCGCCTAGCGATGGGTCGCGGCAAACTGGGCGAACTGGTCGGGCGCCATCGCTTCGCTGAACAGGAAGCCCTGGAAGCAATGGCAGTCGCGCGCTTCGAGGAAAGCAAGCTGGCCGCTGGTGCCGACGCCTTCGGCGACGACCCGTAGATTGAGGCCGCGCGCCAGCGCGATAATCGCCTCGGTGATCGCTGCATCGCCCGGATCGGTTTCCAGATCGGCGATGAACGAGATGTCGATCTTCAGCGTGTCGATCGGGAAATGCTTCAGGTGCGACAGGCTCGAGTAGCCTGTGCCGAAGTCGTCGATCGCGACCGAAAAGCCTTCGTCGCGCAGCTGCTGCAGGACCTTGCGTATGGCGTCGAGGTCGTGCAGCAGGCTTGACTCCGTGACCTCGAGCTCGATCCACGACGGCTCGCAGCCGGCGTTGCGAACGATGTCGGAAATCCGCTGTGCGAGGTCGTCGCGATAGAACTGGCGGCCGGAGAGATTGATCGAGACGGTCAGCTCGAGGCCCGCGTTGCGCCACGCCACGCACTGCTCGGCGGCGCTCTTCAGCACCCAGTCGCCGAGGATGTGGATCAGGCCCGAC
Organism: Casimicrobiaceae bacterium; assembly: GCA_036269335.1. Lineage (GTDB taxonomy): Bacteria > Pseudomonadota > Gammaproteobacteria > Burkholderiales > Casimicrobiaceae > PALSA-1003. The sequence goes on along the minus strand of DATASF010000103.1, from coordinate 14,169 downwards.
TCCTCGGCCAGCGGAATGAAAACCTGCGGCGCAATTTCGCCGTGCTCCTCGTCGTGCCAGCGCAGCAGCGCCTCGGCGCCGACGATCGTCCTGTCGGCGATCCGCACGATCGGCTGATAGTGGAGGTTGAGCGCGCATTCCTTGACCGCGGTGCGCAACGAGCTCTCCAGCGTATGCTGCTTCAGCCTCCGCGCCGCCAGATCGGCATCGAAAAACTGATAGGTATTGCGTCCCAGCTCCTTCGAGCGGTACATCGCGACGTCGGCGTGCTTGAGCAGGCCCTCGGGGTCGTCGCTGTCGTCCGGATAGATCGAGATTCCGATCGACGAGGTCACGTAGATATCGTGGTCCTCGATCTGGAACGGCTGCGCGATCGCGTCCTGCAGCTTCTGCGCAACGCGATTCAGCACGGCGGCATCGTCGAAGTCCTCGACGATGACCATGAACTCGTCGCCGCCGAGCCGCGCCAGAAGGTCGGTCTCGCGCAGCGCGCTGGACAGCGACCTGGTCACCTGCTTCAACAGCTCGTCGCCGATCCGGTGGCCCAGCGTGTCGTTGACGTTCTTGAACCGGTCGAGGTCGATATAGAGCACGCCGACGTGGCGGCCGTTGCGCTTGGCCTGCGCGATCGCCTGCGCCAGTCTCTCCTGCAGCAACAGGCGGTTCGGCAGCCCGGTCAGCGCGTCGCGCGTGGCCAGGTACTGCAGCCGCTCCTCCGCCTGGATGCGCGACGAGACGTCCTGAACGAACGACAGGATCGACACGATGCGCCCCTGCTCGTCGAGGAGGCACGAGTGGTACCACTCGCACCAGATCGTCTCGCCGTCCTTGCGGTAGTTGCGGTTGAGCCCGGTCGCGCGCGGCTGCTCGCCGGCCATCAGCTTTTCGATCAGCTCGGTCACCGTCGGGCGATCGGCCTCGTGCGTCAGCTGGCTGCCGGTGATCGGCATGCCCAGCACTTCCTCGGCACGCCAGCCGAATATGTTCTCCGCCTGCGGCGACCAGCGCACCAGCCGGAAATCGCGGTCCCATTCGAGCACCGCCAGCGGCGTGTTGTTGATGTGCGACGAAAGCATCCAGTTGGCGCGGCGAAGCGCTTCCTCGTTGCGCTTCTGGTCGTGAATGTCGGTGTGCACCGCGTAGATGCCGATGACGTTGCCTTCGCCGTCGCGGTTCGGCGCATAGTGGATCGACTCCCATCGCTGTTCGCCGTTCGGCTGCACCAGCATCTGCTCAGTCGAGATTGTCTCGCCGGAGAACACGCGATTCATCAGCGGCTGCAGCTGACGCGCGCGGGCGTCGCCGACGACCTCTCCGATCTTCCGCCCGGTCAGGTCCTTGCGGCTTTCCGACAGCCATTCCTCGTTGTGCCGGTTGAGGAAACGAAAGCGCGACTCGCGGTCGATGTACGCGACGCGGGCGGGAACGTTGTCCATGATCAGCCGGAGCTCGCCCTCGCTGGCGCGCAGTGCTTCCTGCGCCTGCTTGAGGCCATGGATGTCGTTCATCAGCACGAACGCGCCGTTGACCTCGCCTCCAGGCGTGGTGTCCGGCACGACGCGTATGGTCATCCACCGCCGTACCGCATCGGCGCCAGGCACCAGCCGCTCGAACGAAGTCGATTCTCCCTGCAGCGCGCGCGACAGCAGCGCCTGCGCGCTCGCGTAGATGCCGTGTCCTACGACATCGCGCAGGCGAAGCTCGGCGACCTGCTCGGCGGTCAGGCCGAAGTACTGCAGGAACGGCCGGTTGACATACTGGCAGCGCTCGTCGCGATCGATGTAGGCGACCGGCGCCGGCACACCGTCCATGATCGCGCGCAGCTGCGATTCGCGTGAAGCCAGCGCATCCTGCGTCTGCTTGAGGTCGGTGATGTCGTGGCCGACGATGTAGTAGCCCTTGATCGTCGCGTCGAAGCGCATGTCCGGGACGATCTTGTTGCGCAGCCAGCGCTGGCGGCCGTTGACGTCGACCGTCTCGCGCTCGTAGGTGACGCTCTCGCCACGCGCGGCGCGATCGATGAACGGCTGCTGGAACTCGAACGCTTCGGGCCCCAGCACGTCGGCGACGCTCTTGCCGATGATCTCGTCGCGGCTGATGCCGACCAGCGTCACGAACGCGTCATTGACGAACGTGTAGTGGCGGTCGAGATCGACGTAGACGACCGGCTCCGGAATGTTGTCGGTGAACAAGCGCAGCTGCTCTTCGCGGGCCGCCAGCGCCTGCTCGGTGAGCTTCAGGTCGTGGATGTCGTATTCGGTGCAATACAGCCCGCGCACGCTGCCTGCCGCATCGAGGTCGGGCGCGATGCGGCCATGCATCCAGCGGCGCTTGCCGTCGGCGCTGGACCCCACCCGCTCGTACTCGACGTTCTCGCCCTCGAGCGCGCGCTTGATGATCGGCCGCAGGAACGCATTGACGTCGTGCGGCATCACATCGTACGGCGTCTTGCCGTAGATTTCGGCCTGCGGCCGGCAGACCCAGTTGGCAAAAGCCTGGTTGACGAATGTGTACTTGAGCTTGCGATCGAGGTAGGCGATCGGGCCGGGAATGTTGTCGGCGAACAGCCGCAGCTGCGATTCCTGCGACTTCAGCGCCTCGCGAATGCGGACGTCGTCTTCGATGTCGTTGATCACCGCGAACGCGCCGCCGGTCTTGCGTCCGGGCTCGCGATCGGGGAACAGCGTGATGCGCACCCAGCGCAGTTCGCCGCTGGCGGGGCGCTCGCGTCGATCGTAGCTGACGGTCGCGCCGGCGAACGCCCGCTCGACGTATCCCATCATCTCGTCGAGCGCGTCGGCCGCGATGAAGTTCTTCAGCGGCTGGCCGAGCAGGTCGTCGACGGCGGCGCCGATGTATTCGCCGTAGGGCTTGTTGGCAAAGCGCAGGCGGAACGACCGGTCGAAATAGAAGATCGGAAGGCTGACGCTGTCGGTGACGATGCGCAGGCGATGCTCGCGCTCGCCCGCTTCGAGCTCCATCCGCTTGATGTTGTCGACGTCGGTGTACGTCGCGAGGACACCGCGAATGTCGCCGCGCGGCCCGCGATCGGGGTAGTAGTCGACGCGGACCCAGAAGGCGTTGCGCTTGACCGACGAAAGCTGGCGCTCGAAGCTCACCCGCTCGCCGTTGAGCGCCGCTTCGAGATAGGCGTGATAGAGCTGATAGAGCTCGCGGCCGTCGACTTCGACGACCTCGCGGCCGATCACCTCGTTTTGCGGCTTGCCGGACCAGTCGAGAAACGCTTTGTTGACGAAGCGGTAGCGCTGGTCGACGTCGATGTAGCTGACCGGCAGGCCGAGCGCGTTCAGCTTGCGCTGGGAAAGCGCTAGCAGGGACTCCCTGTCCAGACCTTCGCCGACTGTTTGCTGCGTCGGCAGGTCCAGGCGAGTGAATGATCGGGGTAATGCCATGGCGCCGGGTCGGACCGCCTGCCTCCACTCCCGGGAGCCCGGCGGTCAATCAGTCTAAGTGTCGAATCCGCCACTTACAAGCAAGTAGTCTGCCATTCCGGGATCCCGGGGGAAACGGGCCCAAATCGTCGTTTTCGGCTCTCGAATTGGCGGGTTGGTGGCCGCGAGCTACAATCAGCGGCACAAAAATCCGTCGGGCGGCACTTTTTTGCCAGTGCGTGCTGCTTTTGGCGACCGGCCCGGATTCGCGCTGAGGCCCCCCGCCCGCTCGAATTCCGCAGCGCCAGCCGGAAATTCAGGAGGAAATCGATGCCCCGCGTCTCGAGTCTGGCCGCCCGCTGGCTGGCGGTATCCGTCCTGTTGCTGCTGCCTGCCGTGGCCGGCGCCGCGGCGGTCGAGCCGCCGGCGATTGCGAGTGTGCCGATCGATTTCCTGCTGTTCGCGCTGACGCTGATCGGGGTCGCGCTGTTCCACCGCCATACGCTGCCGATCGCGGTCGGCGGCATGGTCGTGATCTCGCTTTTCAAGATCGCGTTTTCGCCGTTCGCGGAAGGACCCGGCGTCACCGGCTGGCTCGATCACCTCGGGCAGGAATGGGTGCTGCTTACCAATTTGCTGGGCCTGCTGCTGGGTTTCGCGCTGCTGTCGAAGCACTTCGAAGCGAGCCGCGTTCCGCAATGGTTGCCAAAACTGCTGCCCGACGACTGGAAAGGCGGGCTGGTGCTGCTTTTCATGATTTTCGTGCTGTCGAGCTTCCTGGATAACATCGCTGCCGCGCTGATCGGCGGCACGATCGCTGGTGCGGTGTTTCGCGGCAAGCTGCATATCGGTTACCTGGCCGCGATCGTCGCCGCGTCCAATGCGGGAGGTTCGGGCAGCGTCGTAGGCGACACGACGACGACGATGATGTGGATCGACGGCGTCAATCCGCTGCAGGTGCTCGAAGCCTATGTCGCCGCCGGGACGGCGATGCTGGTCTTCGGCATTCCTGCGGCAATCCAGCAGCAGCGCTATTCGCCGATCACGCGCGAGCCGCCCGTCGGCGTCGTCATCGACTGGGCGCGCGTGTTCATCGTCGCGCTGATCCTGGTTGCCGCAATCGTCGTCAACGTCGTCGTCAACGTCCGCTACAACGATATCGCCGGGGATTTCCCGTTCATCGGCGCGGCGGTCTGGGTTGCCCTGCTGGTCTGCGTCCCGCTGCGGCGCCCGGCCTGGAGCGAGCTTCCCGGCGCGATACGCGGCAGCATTTTTCTGCTCTCGCTGGTCCTCGCGGCGTCGATGATGCCCGTGCACAAGCTCCCGGACGCTTCGTGGCGCGTCGCGCTGGGCCTGGGCTTCGTCTCGGCGGTGTTCGACAACATTCCGCTCACCGCGCTGGCGCTCAAGCAGGGCGGGTACGACTGGGGCTACCTCGCGTACGCCGTCGGATTCGGCGGATCGATGATCTGGTTCGGGTCCTCAGCCGGTGTCGCTCTGGCGACCATGTATCCCCAGGGCAAGGATGCGATCGCGTGGGTGCGCGGCGGCTGGCACGTCACGCTCGCCTATGTCATCGGGTTTGCCGTGATGCTGGCCGTGCTCGGCTGGTTTCCGCAGCCCAAGCACGAAGCGCCGAAAACCGCCGGCACCGTCGGCGCCGCGTCGGTGGTGGCTGCAAGAACGCCGGTCCGGCCCTGACGCCTCGCGCCGGGACCGGCGTACTGCCCCGCCCGGTCAGCGTACCCAGCGTCCGGGAACGAGATGCCAGCGTCCGTTCGGGCCCTGCACCCAGGCTTCGGGGACCCAGTGCCAGCCGCGCCGTTCGCCAACCCATCTGCCGTTGATCCAGACGTGGCGGCGGCCGTTCCACCGCCAGTAGCCGGGCGCCCAGACGTAGCCGACGCGCGGCGCGGGCACCACTTCGACCTGCGGCGGCGGCGGTGCGACCTGTATTTCGACGAATGTCCTCGCCATGCCGGGCAGGGACACCAATGCGGCGCTCAACGCGACGGCCGCCAGCAGGATTCGATTGCGTATCGCCATGGTCCGTTCCTCCAGTAGTCGCCACGCCCGGCGACGCTGCCGGGCGAACTCGCGATGCCTCGTTAACGTCCGGCCGGCTTCGGCTGTTGACAGCGGCTAGGCGCCGCCACAGCGGGTGCTCAGTGATCGACGACCAGAATGTGGACCCGGTACGGCCCATGAGCCCCGAGCACGATCGTCTGCTCGATGTCGCCGGTGCGCGACGGCCCGGAAACGAGGTTGACGGCACGCGGCATCGGATGGCGCTCGCTGCGGACCAGCGCGAACGCCTCCTCCATGCCGGCGACGATGCGCGCTGCGGACACGACGGCAATATGCGTGTCGGGCAGCAGCATCGTGCCGGTCGGCGTCAGTGCGCCGGACAGCAGCACCAGCGTGCCGGTTTCGGCGATCGCGCAGAACGCGCCGGTGATGCCCAGCTTGTCGTCGCCGGTGGTCGGACGCGCCTCGATCGCGAGTCCCGCGCTCGCCCAGTCGAGGTCCGACAGCTCCGGCCAGCACACTCCCTGCCGCGAGCGCTGCGCGGCGAGCGCCGGTGCGAGCTCCAGCGCGTCGAGATAACGCGCGACGCTCACAGGAATCTCGCGCCGGTCGCCGATGCGATGGACCGTGCTTTCCATGTCGGTCGCACGCTGCATGAATCGCGCGACCAGGTCGGCGGGCATGCGCGGCCTGGGCCCCTGGACGTGCGCGGCGACGTACGCTTCGGCATTGGCGCGCGCGGTGGCCTCGTCCCTCGCCGCGCCGGATTTCGACACCGCGTCTCGAACGCGTCCGAGAATTCTCGCGCGTGCCTGGTCGTCACCAGCGTCGCTCATCGGCTGCTCGTTTCGATGAACGACGCGATGCGCTCGATGCCGGACCGGATCGCCGTCGGCGACGCCGCGTACGAAAACCGGACGTGCTGTCCGTCGCCTGGGACGCGCCGTCCGAAATGGATGTCGGCCAGCACCGCCACGCCGGCTTCGTTCAGCAGGCGCTTGCGGAATTCCTCCGAATCGGCGCACCCGGTGCGCTTGCACGCCTCGGTCACATTCGGCCACGCGTAGAACGCGCCGCCCGGGGTCTTGCAGCTGATGCCCGGGACTTCGTTCAGCAGCGACACGATCAGGTCACGCCGCTCGAGGAACGAGCGGCGCATCGCCTCGGCGTCGGCCTGCGGTCCGGTGATCGCTTCGAGCGCGGCCCACTGGCTGATCTGCGACGCGCAGGAGTCGGTATTCGTGATCCAGCGCGTGAACACCGGCGCCAGCGCGCGATTGGCGACATACCCGAGCCGCCATCCGGTCATCGCCCAGGTCTTCGATGCGCCGTCCGAGATGATCGTGCGCTCGAGCATGCCGGGCAGCGCCGCGAGCGAGGCGAACTCGCCGTCGTAGCACAGCCGCGAATAGATTTCGTCGGCGTACACCCAGATCTGTGGATGCCGGCGCAGGATCTCGGCGATCGCACCCAGGTCCGCAGGCTTGAGACTCGCCCCCGTCGGGTTGTGCGGCGAGTTCAGGATCAGAAGCCGCGTCTTGGCCGTGATCTTGGCCTGGAGCTCGTGCGGATCGAAGGCGAAATCGCGCGATTCACGCAAGTGTATCGGCACCGGCAACGCGCCGTTGGCCACGATCTGCGACTCGTAGATCGGAAAGCCCGGCACCGGGTAGATCACTTCGTCCTCGGCGCCGTAATCGGTCACCGACGCGATCGCGTACGCGATAAAAGGCTTCGCGCCGGCGCCGACGACGACGTCGTCGGGCTCGATGGTCAGGCCACGCCGCTGGCCCATGTCGCGGGCCGCGGCAGCGCGCAGCTCGTCGATGCCGGCCGATGGCGTGTATCCATGCTTGCCGGCGCGGATCGCCGCGATCGCGGCATCCTGGATGTTGGCCGGCGTCGGAAAGTCGGGCTGGCCGATGCAGAACGAAACGATGTCGCGGCCCCGGCGCACGAGCGCGTTCACCTCGGCGAGCACGACAAACGCATTCTCGGTGCCCAGGCCTTCGCCGCGGCGGCTGATCCTCGGCGCAGGCTTGGTTTCGCGCGGAGCGTTCATCGCTCGCCTCCGCCGGTATGCCGCTCGGCGTAGAGCTCGCGAAACGTGCGGCCGGCCGGGGCCGGCATGTCGCGGCCGTCGGTCCAGCCGCCGCCCAGCGGCAGGCGATGGATCAGCGCATCGCGGCCGCCCATCCAGCGCAGCGTGCGCACGCCGATGCGGGTCGCCGCGCCGAAGAGCCGCGGCCGCAAGGCGAGCCACGACCACGCGCGCAAGCCCGCGCGCTCGTGCCATGGGCGCAGCCGCCGCGCGAACTGCTGCTCGCGCAGCTTTCGCAGCAGGTCGGGCAGCGGGATCTTGACCGGGCACACGACACCGCATTGATTGCACAAGGTCGACGCCTGCGGGAGATCGAGCGCGTTTTCGAGGCCGATGTACGACGGCGTCAGGATCGAGCCGATCGGCCCCGGATACACCCAGCCGTACGAGTGACCGCCGATGTTCTGATAGACCGGGCAATGATTCATGCATGCGCCGCAGCGTATGCAGCGTAGCGCCTCGCTGACTTCGCTGCCCAGCACCACGCTGCGTCCGGCGTCGACGAGGATGAAGTACATGTGCCGCGCGCCGTGAAATTCGCCTTCGCCGCGGACGCCGGTCAGCAGATCGACATAGTTGGCGATCGACTGCCCGGTCGCCGAGCGCGGCAGCAGCCGCATCAAGGTCGCGACGTCCTCGAGTGTCGGAACGATCTTTTCGATGCCCGAGATTGCGACGTGGACGTCGGGCAAGGTCGTCGTCAGCGTTGCGTTGCCCTCGTTGGTGACCAGGACGACCGAGCCGGTCTCGGCGACGAAAAAATTGCCGCCAGAGATGCCCATGTCCGCGGCCAGGTAGTGCTTGCGCAGCACCTGGCGTGCCTCAAGGCAAAGCTCGTTGATCTCCATCTTCCTCGCCGTGCCGTGCACCTTGGCGAACAGGTCGGAAACCTCTTCCTTGCTCTTGTGCAGCGCCGGTCCGATGATGTGCGACGGCGGCTCGTAATCGTTGATCTGCAGGATGTATTCGCCGAGGTCGGTTTCGACGACCTCCCTGCCGGCGGCCTCGATCGCGCGATCGAGCGCCGACTCCTCGCTGACCATCGACTTGGACTTGATGATCTTGCCGGCGCCGTGCCGCGCGGCGATCGCCAGCACGTGCCGGTTGACGTCGGCCGGCGTCTCGGCCCAGAGGACCGTCGCGCCGCGCGCGGTGGCGTTGCGCTCGAACATCTCCAGCCAGACATCGAGATTGTCGAGCGCGCGCTGGCGAATCGCGCGCCCGGCCTCACGGGTCGCCTCGAAGTCGTCCAGCTCGGCCAGCGATTCGCGCCGCTTGGCGACGAATTTGCCCTTGATCTTTTGCAGGTTGCCTTGCAACTGGGCGTTGCCCATGTTGTCGTGCGCGCGTTCCTTGAAGTGCATCGAGGCGATCTGCATGACGAGTCCTGATGAGGCTAGCGCCTATTCGCCGGCCAGCAATTCGGCGATGTGCAGCACGCGGGTCCGGCTGTCGCCGCGCCGCCGCAACCTGCCTTCGATGTTGAGCATGCAGCCCAGATCGCCGAGCACGACCGCGTCGGCGCCCGTGGCCGCGATATGCCCGCATTTGTTGTCGGCGAGCCGCGTCGCGATCTCGCCGTATTTGATCGAGAAGGTTCCGCCGAATCCGCAGCAGGTCTCGCATTCGGTCATTTCGGCAAGCCTGACGCCCGGCATCCGCGCCATCAGCGCGCGCGGCTGCTGCTTGACCCCCATCTCGCGCAGTCCGGCGCAGCTGTCGTGGTAAGTGACGGTGCCGGCGTACGTGCCGGGCACCGCGCCGAGCTTCAGCACGTTGACCAGAAAATCGGTCAGCTCGAACGTGCGCGCGCCCAGCGCCCCGGCGCGCGCGAGCATCGCGGGATCGTCGCGAAACAGGTCGGCGTAGTGGGTCTTGATCATGCCGGTGCACGACCCGGACGGAGCGACCAGGGAATCGCAGGATTCGAATTCGCCGACCAGCTTTCGCGCCAGGGCGATCGCTCCGGCGCGATCGCCCGAGTTGTAGCCGGGCTGGCCGCAGCAGGTCTGCGTCGGCGGCACGAAGACTTCGGCGCCGCCCGCTTCGAGCAGCCTGATCGCCGCGAAGCCGATCGACGGACGCATCAGGTCGACCAGGCAGGTGACGAAGAATCCGACGCGCATCGTTGATCCGGGTTGAGGTCGGTGCTTCGAGCCTGCTGCCGCGCGCGATCAATACGACCGCGTCAGGGCAACGACGCACATGCCCAGCAGCCATTGCGGAAAGATGCCCAGCAAAAGCAGCGCGAGCCCGTTGATCGACAGCAGCGCGCGGGTGTCGCTTCTCGCCTCCAGCGGCGCGGTGTCGACCGGGTCGTCGAAGTACATCAGCTTGACGATGCGCAGGTAATAGTAAGCGCCGATCAGCGACGCCATCACGGCGACCACGGCGAGCCAGACCAGGCCCACGTCGACCGCGGCCTCGATCACGGCGAACTTGGCGTAAAAGCCGACCGTCGGCGGAATGCCTGCCAGCGAGAACATCGTCAGCAGCATCAGGAACGCGTACCACGGACTGCGCTGGTTGAGACCCTTGAAGTCGTCCAGCTGGTCGGCTTCGAAACCGGCGCGAGACAGCAGCAGCACCATGCCGAAGCTGACCAGTGTGGTCATCACATAGGTGATCGTGTAGAACATCGCCGCGCTGTAGCCGTTGATGTTGGCGGCGAGGAAACCCATCAGCATGTAGCCCATGTTGGCGATCGTCGAGTACGCCAGCATCCGCTTGATATTGGTCTGCGAAATCGCGATGACGTTACCTGCGATCATCGACAGCAGCGAAAGGATAAGCAGCATCCCCTGCCAGTCGAACGCCATCGCCGCGAGCGAGCCGACCAGGAGCCGCGTCATGAAGCCGAACGCCGCGAGCTTCGGCGCCGAGCCGACGAACAGGGTCATCGCCGTCGGCGCGCCTTCGTAGACGTCGGGCAGCCACATGTGATACGGCACGGCGCCGAGCTTGAACGCGATCGCCGAGACCACGAACACCAGGCCGAAAGCCAGCATCGTCTTGTTGACGCCGCCGGCGAAGACGGTCGTGGCGACGCGCGCGACATCGAGGGTACCGGTCGCGCCGTAGATCATCGACATGCCGTAGAGCAGAAGGCCGGATGCCAGCGCGCCGAGAACGAAATACTTCATCGCCGCCTCGACCGCCTGTCCGGACTCCCGCTGCAGCGCGATCATCGCGTACAGCGACAGCGACATCAGCTCGAGCCCCAGATACAGCAGCAGGAAGTGATTGGCCGAAATCATCACCATCATGCCGAGCAGCGCGAACATCATCAGCGCGAAGGTCTCGCCGCGGAACAGCCCGCGCTCGGTCAGGTAGCTGCGCGAGTACGCGAGCGTCAGCGCGACGGTGACGCAGCTCAAGAACTTGAGCACGTCGGCCAACGCATCGGCGACAAAAGTATTGCCGAACGTGTGCGCCGGCGACTCGTGGAATACGTACAGCGACAGCCACGCGGTCACGACCACGCCGAGCTGGGTCAGCCAGTAGCTCCACTTGCGTCGGGTTTCGGGTAGCACCAGGTCGACCATCAGCACGACGCAGGCCGCGACCAGCAGCGCAATCTCCGGCAGAGCCGGAAGAAAGTCGAAATTCGCCGGTGTGCCTGTCATCACAATTTGCTCTTGGCGACGTGCGCCAGCAAGTCGGTGACCGATGCGTGCATGACGTCGGTCAACGGCTTCGGATAGATTCCAACGACCAGGACCACGGCGGCCAGCGTCGCCAGCAGCCAGAACTCGCGCCGCGAAACGTCCCTGAGGGCGGCCACGCGCTCGCTGACCACCGCGCCGAACCAGACGCGCTTGTACATCCACAGCGTGTATGCGGCCCCGAGGATCAACGTGACCGCAGCGAGGAATCCGACCCAGAAATTCGCCTTGACCGCGGCGAGGATCACCATGAATTCGCCGACGAATCCGCTGGTGCCGGGAAGACCGGCGTTGGCCATCGCGAACAGCATCGCGAGCGCGGCGAATCGCGGCATCGTGTTGACGACGCCGCCATAGTCGGCGATCTGCCGGCTGTGCACGCGGTCGTACAGCACGCCGACGCAGAGAAACATCGCCGCCGAGACGAAGCCGTGCGAGAGCATCTGGACGAGGCCACCCTCGACGCCGAGCTCGCTGAACAGAAAAAAGCCCAGCGTGACGAAGCCCATGTGCGCGATCGACGAGTAGGCGATCAGTTTTTTCATGTCGGCCTGCACCAGAGCGACGAAGCCGATGTAGATCACGGCGATCAGCGACAAGGTTATGACGAAGCTGGCCAGGTAGTGGCTGGCGTCCGGCAGTATCGGCAGCACGAAGCGGACGAAGCCGTACGCACCAACCTTGAGCGTCAGCGCGGCCAGGACGACCGAGCCGCCGGTCGGCGCCTCGACGTGCGCGTCGGGCAGCCAGGTATGGACCGGCCACATCGGAACCTTGACCGCGAACGACAGGAAGAACGCGACGAAGAGCAGGAGCTGCGTCTTCAGCGACAGCGGCAGCTGGTACCACTCGAGGATGGAAAAGCTGCCGCCGCTGACCGAGTACAGATAGATGAACGCGACCAGCATAAGGAACGAGCCGAGCAGCGTGTAAAGAAAGAACTTGATCGCCGCGTAGACGCGGTTCGGGCCCCCCCAGATGCCGATGATCAGGTACATCGGGATCAGCATCGCCTCGAAGAAAACGTAGAACAGCACGCCGTCGAGCGACGCGAACACGCCGTTGATCAGGCCCGACATGATCAGGAACGCCGCCATGTACTGGGCGACCTTCGTCTGGATGACGACCCAGCCGGCCCAGACGACCAGCACGGTGATGAAGCTGTTTAGCAGGATGAACAGCAGCGAAATGCCATCGACGCCGAGCAGATAATTGACGTTGAAGCGCGGGATCCACTCGATCGCCTCGACGAACTGCATCTCGGCGGTGCCGAGCCTGAAGTGCACGTACAGCGGGATCGTGACGGCGAACCCGGCGACGGCGCCAACCAGTGCCAGCCAGCGCGCCGCGGCGGCGTCTGCGTCTCGGTTGACCGCGAGCACCAGCAGGCCGGCGACGATCGGAACCCAGATCGCGAGACTCAGGAAGGGCAGCATCAGACGGCCCTCAGCACGACCCACCAGAACAGCGCGATGAACACGCCCAGGATCATCGCAAACGCGTACAGGTACATGTAGCCCGACTGGATCAGGCGCAGCGCGGCCGACGCCGCGCCGACCACGCGCGCGCTGCCGTTGACGAAAAATCCGTCGATCACCGAACGGTCGCCGACGTCGGAAAACAGTCTGCCGGCGCGCCGGAAACCGCCGGCGAAAAACCAGTCGTTGAACCGGTCGATGTAGTAGTTGTTGGCCAGCAGCGCGTACAGCGCCTCGGTCCGGGCCTGGATCTTTGCCGGCAGATCGGGCCGCCGGATGTAGAGCAGCCACGCGAGTCCGATGCCCGCGAGCGCGAACCAGAACGGCGCTCCGGCGAGGCCATGCGCGATGAACTCGCCGGCACCGTGCCACTCCTCGCGCAGCGTCGCCATGCCGGCGTGCTGCGGCGCGATGACGATCGAGCCTGCAAAGAAATCGCCGAACAGCACCGGTTCGACGTACGCCCAGCCGGCGTAGATCGACGGGATCGCCAGCAGGATCAGCGGCACGGTGATCACCCACGGGCTTTCCCGCGGCGGGCCGGCGGCAGCATGGTCGTCGTGTCCCGGCTCCTCGTGCGCAGCGTCGGAGGGCGGCGGATGCCGGAAGCGCTCGTCGCCGTGAAACGCGAGGAACAGCATGCGAAAGCTGTACAACGCGGTGACGAACACGCCGAGCGTCAGCGCGATGCGCGCGTAGGTGTGCCCGGTCACCGTCGACAGCTGTACGGCCTCGATGATCGCGTCCTTGGAAAAGAATCCGGCGAACGGCGGGATGCCGGCCAGCGCGAGCGAGCCGATCACCGTCGTCCAGTAGGTGACCGGCATGTATTTCTTCAAGCCTCCCATCCGGCGCAGATCCTGCTCGTGGTGCAGCGCGATGATCACCGAGCCCGCGGCCAGGAACAGCAGCGCCTTGAAAAAGGCGTGCGTCATCAGGTGGAAGATCGCCGCCGAGTAGGCCGACACGCCGAGCGCGACCGTCATGTAGCCCAGTTGCGATAAGGTCGAATAGGCGATGACCCGCTTGATGTCGGTTTGCACAATGCCCAGAAACGCCATGAACAGAGCGGTCGTCGCGCCGATGATGGTGACAAACGACAGCGCGGTTTCGGACAGCTCGAACAGCGGGCTCATGCGCGCGACCATGAAGATTCCCGCGGTCACCATCGTCGCGGCGTGGATCAGCGCCGAGATCGGCGTCGGGCCTTCCATCGAGTCTGGCAGCCACACGTGCAGCGGAACCTGCGCGCTCTTGCCCATCGCGCCGACGAAAAGCCCGATGCAGATCGCCGTCAGCACCGACCATTGCCGGTCGCCGAAGAGACTCAACGTTGCACCGGCGGCCTGCGGCGCGGCGGCGAATACGGTCGCGTAGTCGAGCGAGCCGAAGTACGCGACGATCAGCCCGATACCCAGCACGAAGCCGAAATCGCCGACACGGTTGGCGAGGAACGCCTTGAGGCTCGCGTAGTTCGCCGTCGGGCGCGTGAACCAGAATCCGAT
>DATASF010000102.1:0-7579 GCA_036269335.1 Casimicrobiaceae bacterium | reverse complement strand
CGCGTTGCTGGGCATGGCTGCGCACCTCGCCGGCAAAGGCTGCAGCGTGCTCGACATGACCGGCCTTGCGCAAAAGAACGGCGCCGTCGTATCGCACGTGCGCATCGCCGACACGCCCGAGCGGATCCACGCGACGCGTATCGCCGCCGGCGAGGCCAAGCTGGTGCTGGCCTGCGACATCCTGACCGGCGTCGGCGACGAGGCCGTCGCCAAGATGCAAAGAGGCGTCACCAAGGCGCTGGTCAACACCGCGCTGGTGATGCCGGCCGAGTTCACCCGCAACGCCGACTTGAAGTTTCCGTTGGGCTCGATGGAGCACGAAATCCGCGATGCCGTCGCGCCCGGCGACGCCGAGTTCCTCGACGCGACCCGGCTCGCGACCGGCTTGATGGGCGACTCGATCGCGACCAACCTGTTCATGGTGGGTTTCGCGTATCAGCGCGGCCTGATTCCGCTTGCCGAGGACGCGATCCTGCGCGCGATCGAGCTGAACGGCGCCGCGGTCGAATCGAACAAGCAAAGCTTCCGCTGGGGTCGCCTCGCCGCCGTCGATCCGACGCGGGTCGCGGCAGCCGCGGTGCCGGCATCGAAGCCCGATTCACAGCGCCTGTCTGAATCGGTCGACGAGATGATCGCGCGCCGCGCCGCGTTCCTGACCGATTACCAGGACACTGCGTACGCCAGGCGCTACAGCGATTTCGTCGCCAAGGTGCGGGCCGCCGAAACCGCCCGGCTGCCCGGCAAGACGGGGCTGACCGAAGCGGTGGCGCGTTATTATTTCAAGCTGCTGGCGATCAAGGACGAATACGAGGTCGCACGGCTCTACACCGACGGCGATTTCGTCAAGCGCGTCG
The DNA here is from genome assembly GCA_036269335.1 of Casimicrobiaceae bacterium. Lineage (GTDB taxonomy): Bacteria > Pseudomonadota > Gammaproteobacteria > Burkholderiales > Casimicrobiaceae > PALSA-1003. The sequence goes on along the minus strand of DATASF010000102.1, from coordinate 6,725 downwards.
CCGCGCAGTTCGAAGGCGACTACAAGCTCACCTTCCACCTTGCACCGCCGCTATCGAACAAGCCGGATCCGGTCACCGGCGAGGCCAAGAAGAGCACCTACGGCCCGTGGATGATGAGCGCGTTCCGTGTGCTGGCGAAGATGAAGTGGATGCGTGGCACGGCGCTGGACGTGTTCGGCAGGACGCACGAACGCCGGACCGAACGCCGGCTGATCACCGATTACGAAGCTCTGATCGACGAGCTCCTGCCGCGGCTGGCCGCGCACAATCACGCGATCGCGGTCGAGCTCGCCTCGATCCCCGAGCACATTCGCGGCTATGGTCACGTCAAGGATCGCCATCTGAAGGCGGCGAAGGCGAAGGAAGCCGAGCTGGTGGCGAGCTTTCGCGCCGCGGCGCCTGGTGCGGCTGCGGCGCTGGCCGCGATCAAGGTCGCGGCCTGAAGCGCTGACTTTTTTTGCGCCTGCAGCGCGGTCCCGGCACACGCCGGCCGCGCTTTTTTTCGTCGGTCCCTTCGCGCCCGCGCTGCTCGCGTCAGAACGCGACCGCGGCCCGCCCCTTGAGCTTGAGGATCTCGCGCGCCTCGTCGGGCGTCGCGACGGCGAGGCCCATCGCTTCGATCATCGCGCGCGCGGCGCGGACCTGCGCGGCATTGGATTCGGCGAGCTTGCCCGGTCCCAGCCACAGGCTGTCCTCGAGCCCGACGCGGACATTGCCGCCCATCGCCGCCGACATCGCCGCGACCGGCAGCTGATTGCGCCCGGCGCCGAGGACACTCCAGCGATACTGGTCGCCGAACAGCCGGTCGGCCGTGCGCTTCATGTGCGCGACGTCGTCGGGGTGCGCGCCGATGCCGCCGAGTATGCCGAACACACTCTGGATGAACAGCGGCGGCTTGACGATGCCGCGGTCGAAGAAATGCGCCGCCGTATAAAGGTGCCCGATGTCGTAGCACTCGATCTCGAACCGCGTGCCGTTGTTGGCGCACGAGGTCAGAATGTATTCGATATCCTTGAACGTGTTCTTGAACACGCGCTCGTCGGACGTCGCGAGATAGGTGCGCTCCCAGTCGAACTTGAACGTGGAGAAGCGCTTCAGCATCGGGAAGAGCCCGAAGTTCATCGATCCCATGTTCAGCGAAGCGACCTCGGGCTTGAGCTGCAGCGCCGGCTGCAGCCGCTCTTCGATGGTCATCGTCGCGGCGCCGCCCGTCGTGAAATTGATCACGACGTCGCTGCGACGGGCGATATCGGCGGCGAAGACGCGAAAGTATTTCGGATCCTGCGTCGGATGCCCGTCGACCGGATCGCGCGCGTGCAGATGGACAATCGCCGCCCCCGCCTCGGCCGCGCCGACCGCTGCGTCGGCGATTTCCTGCGGCGTCACCGGCAGATAGGGCGACATCGAAGGCGTGTGGATCGATCCGGTAATCGCGCAGGTGATGATCACGCTGCGACTCTGGCTTGCTGCCATCGCTACCTCCTTATTCGGAATCCGGTTGCTCGCGCTTGTGCGCGACCAGCGCCATCAGGCGCCGGTCGCGCCATCGCGTTCGTGCTTCCCTGGCCTGGGGCGAGCGCGGCGCGCCGAGCGCGGCGCCGACTCGTGCCGCATTGTCGGCCTCCCAGACTTGCGGTCCGGCCGGGGCGGCGGCCAGGCTGCGGTAGAAATCGCCATAACGCGCGGAGTAATCGGCGACACCTCCGGGTGCGTTCAATTCGATGGTCGCCATCGGGCCGAGGAACGACCAGCGCAGCCCGAGCCCGTCGCGAACCGTCTTGTCGAGGTCGTCGGCCGAGACGTAACCCTCGCCGACCAGGCGCATCGCCTCGGACAACAGCGCGCCCTGCAGGCGATTGAGCACAAAACCGGCGAGCTCGCGCCGCACGACAATCGGCACCTGACCTACCGACGCGTACAGCTGTTCCGCACGGGCCATCGTCGCCGCAGCAGTCCACGGCGCGCCGCACAACTCGACGATCGGCACCAGGTGCGGCGGATTGACCGGATGGGCGACCAGGCAGCGCCCGCGTCCGGAAAGGCTCTCGGTGAAACGCGATGCCGGAATCGCCGACGTCGAGCTGGCGAGAACGGCGTCCGGCCGCGCGCAGCGATCAAGCAGCGCAAAGATCTCGCGCTTCAACTCGACGTTTTCCGGGAGATTCTCCTGCACCCAGTCCGCATCCGCGAGCGCCGACTCGATGTCCGCTGCAAACTTGATGCGCGCGAGCGCGGCGCGGGCGTCGGCGACGAGCCCGTATTGCTGCTGTTCGCCGAGACTTGCCGCGATGAATTCGCGGGCGTGCGCGAGCTGGTCCGCATGGCTGTCGGTGAGGCGGACCGCCCACCCGGCCCGCGCGAATACCATCGCCCAGGCGCGGCCGATCAGGCCGGCGCCGATGACTGCTATCGTCTTGTCCATGGTTTCACATTCATAGCACGCTCGCGGCGCCTTCAGCATCCGAGACACGGAGCCGCGCTATATAATCCCGAAATCGATCCGCTGTCCATGCTGCGCGTGATGCGGCGGTCCGTCCGTACGAGCGAAGGCGGTTCGGCACACGGTCGCGGCGCCGCTTTGCCAAAGGGAAAGTTCAACGATGGATCTCGCCATCCGCGGATTGCGTGTCCTGGTCACCGCCGGCGCGTCCGGCATCGGCCTGGCAACCGCCCGGGCGTTCGCGCGCGAAGGTGCCCGGGTTCATGTGTGCGATGTCGACCAGGCGGCGTTGAAAGCGGTCGCGGCAAGCGATCCTGCGATCGTCCAGAGCGCCTGCGACGTCGCCGACGGCGCGGCGGTCGCGCGGATGTTCGAGCAAGTGACCGCCGCGTTCGGCGGCCTGGACGCGCTGGTCAACAACGCCGGCATCGCCGGCCCGACCGCCCCCTGCGAGAATATCGCGCTCGCCGATTGGGACCGCACGCTCGCGGTCAACCTGACCGGCCAGTTCCTCTGCACGCAACGCGCCATTCCGTGGCTCAGGAAGAGCAGCAATGCCAGCATCGCCAATCTTTCGTCCGCCGCGGGCCGCTTCGGCTTCCCGATGCGCACGCCGTACGCCGCCTCGAAGTGGGCGGTGATCGGCCTTTCCAAGTCGCTGGCGATCGAACTAGGCCGTGACGGCATTCGCGTCAACGCCATCTGTCCCGGGTCGGTCGCCGGCCCGCGCATCGATGCGGTATTCGCCAACAAAGCCGCCGCGCGCGGCGTTCCGCCGGAGACGGTACGCGACGAAGCACTCGCCAGGACGTCGCTCCGGCGCCTGGTGTCCGCGGACGACATCGCCAACGCCATCGTCTTTCTCGCCTCGCCTCTGGGGGCCAACATCTCGGGCCAGGCCTTGCCGATCGATGCCGATACGCAAGCGCTGTTCTGAGAGCCGGGTTTCGCGTCAGCGGCGACGAGCGCAACGGGGCTCGTCCTGTCGCCGGCGCGCCGAAAGGAGCTGAACCCATGCAATCGGTGTTCGAGCTGTCGGGCAAGGTCGCGCTGGTTACCGGCGCGCATCGCGGCCTCGGCTTCGCCATCGCGCAAGGACTTGCGCGCGCCGGCGCCTCGGTCGTGCTCAACGGCCGCCGCATCGAAGCGGTCGAACCGGCGGCGCGCGCCCTGACCGCGCAGTCGCTCAAGGCATCGACCTCGATATTCGACGTCACCGATCGCGAGGCGATCAAAGCCGGCGTAACGGCGATCGAGAGCGAGCACGGCCGTATCGACGTCCTGGTCAACAATGCGGGCATCCAGCGCCGTGGCGCGCTGGCCGACTTTTCGCAGCAGGACTGGGACGACATCATCGCCACCAACCTGACCGCGCCCTTCGTCGTGTCGCAGGCCGTGCTGCCTGGAATGATCGCGCGCAAGAGCGGAAAGATCGTGCATATCGCCTCGCTGATGAGCGAACTGGCGCGACCCAGCGTCGTTCCGTACACGGCGGCGAAGGGAGGCGTGCGCCAGCTGACGCGCGGCATGGCGGTCGAGCTCGCGCCGCACAACATCCAGGTCAACGCCATCGCGCCCGGTTATTTCGCGACCGAAATGAATCGCGCGCTGATCGACAACGCCGAGTTCAACGCGTGGGTGTGCAAGCGCACCCCCGCCGGCCGCTGGGGACAACCCGACGAACTCGCCGGAATCGCCGTGTTTCTGGCCTCGAGCGCGTCGAACTACATGACCGGGCAACTGCTGATCGTCGACGGGGGAATGAGCGTCTCTCTATAGACGCCTGCGACCAAGCGCGAACGACCGTGGCGCAGCGTCTGTTTATCCATCGCTCGCCGGCAAGGCCAGCCCATCCATCCAGCGCAGCCCCCTCAGCGTGTCGTGCAGCGGGCGGTATTCGCAGCCGACCCAGCCGCGATAGCCTAGCTCGTCGAGCAACGCGAACAGCGCGTAGTAATTGATCTCACCGATATCGGGCTCGTGGCGTCCCGGCACGCCGGCGATCTGGACGTGTCCGATCTGCGGCAGCCAGCGGCGGATCTTTTCCGAAAGGTCGCCTTCGACGATCTGGGCGTGATAGAGGTCCATCTGCACTTTCAGATTCTCGGCGCCGACTTCGTCGCGTATCGCATGTGCCTCGGCCTGCGTGGTAAGAAAGTACCCCGGCATGTCCCGATGATTGATTGGCTCGATCGTCAGCTCGACGCCTTGGGCGGCGGCCTCCCGCGCGGCCAGGCGAAGGTTGCGCACGAACGTCGAGCGGCATTGCGCGCGATGTCCGGGATCGCCGCCGGAGCGCAGGATGCCGGCCATCGCGTGGATGCGGGGGCAGGACAGCGCGTGCGCATAGTGCAACGCCGTGGCCACGCCGTCGGCGAATTCGCGCTCCCGCCCAGGCACCGCGCCGAATCCGCGCTCGCCCGCGGCCAAGTCGCCCGGCGGCGTGTTGATCAGCACCTGCTCGAGGCCGTGGTCGCGGACTCGCGCCGCTAGCTCGTGTTCCGGATGATCGTAGCCGAAGGCAAACTCGACCGCGCGGAAGCCCGCCGCCGCCGCCGCCGCGAAGCGATCGACGAACGCGACTTCGTGGAACAGGAACGAGAGATTGGCGGAGAAACGCGGCATCGTCGACTCGCTGCGGGCACTTTTTGGTGTCGCGATGGCGCGGGCAGCGGAAACGCGAGCGCCGGCAAAGACTCGCGCTAGGCGCGCAGCACCGTTTTCGCGTACAGATCGCCCAAGGCGCCGGCAGGATCGTACCTTTCCTTGAGCGCCGCGTACGCCGGACGGTTGTAGATCGCCCAGAACTCGTCCTCGGCGAAATACGAGTCGGAGTAGAGCGACTTGATGCCGCCGAGCTCGCGCACCTTGCCTTCGATGAGCCGGTTGCAGAAGCCCGCGGGGCGGCGCTCGCGCGTCGTCACTACGTCCCAGAAGCCGAAGTTGACGTACGTCGTGCCGGGAGCCAGCGGGTAGAGCGTGAACGCGGCGTCGGCGGCCGGCGCCCGGATCGGGCAAAGCCAGATTGGCAGAATGCCGACCTCGGCGTGCAGGAACGCCAGGAATTCCGCGGCGCGATCGATCGGAATGTCGACGTCCTGGATGACCGATTCGGCATGCACGCCTTGAATCCGGTTTAGCGCGCGCGTAAGACCCCAGCGGCTGTTCCAGCGCATGATGCGCTGGTAGGTCACCGAGTTCAGCCGCTTGCGACCATACAGGCGCCGCAGCAGCGGATGCTGCGCGCCGACGTTCTTCGAGCACCAGAACCAATCGGTGTCCCAGCGCCACAGATAACCGTCCGCCGTGAGGAAGTCCGTCGAGCGCTCGCGCAGCGACCGGTAGTAGATGCGCTCGAAGCTGTAATCGCTGACAAACGGCGCTTCGTCGACAAAGCGTCCGACCGATACGACCAGCTCGCCAGGCGCGAAGACGACGCCGTCGAGAAAATCGACGTCCTGCTGCGCCGCGAGACGGGCGATCGCGGCAAAGCAGTCGCCGGCGACGGAGAAGCGGTTATGCTCGACCCGTACGAACTTGCGCACCGGCTGCGTACGCATCGTCAGCTTCAGCGCGTAGCCGAGGGTGCCGTACGAATTGGGAAAGCCGAAGAACAGGTCGCGGTGCTCGTTGTCGCGCGTGCAGATGACGACGCGTCCGTCGCCGGTCAGCACTTCCAGGGCAACGGCCGTGTCGTGCACCAGCCCGTGCCGGAACGACGTCGCCTCGATCCCCACGCCGGCCATCGCGCCGCCGACGGTGATCGACCTCAATTGCGGCACGACGCAGGGCATCGCCCGGTGCACGAGCGTCGCCGTCGCGAGCTCGGCATAGGTCGCCATCCCTTCGGTGTCGACGGTCTGGGCCGCGGCATCGAACGCGACGACGCGGTTGAAATGCTTGAGGTCGATCCGCGGCGCCGTGCGCGCGGCACGGTCACGAAACAGGTTGGACGTCGATTTGGCGAGGCCGACCCGGGACGCCGCTCCGGCCGGAGCCGCGGCGATCTCCGCCTGCAGGCGAGCGATCTTTTCGACGTAGGAGGCCAAATGCGTGGACTCGGTTGCGTCAAGCCACGGGCGCGGCGTTATACGCGCTGCCGCGACGCGACGACGGGGTTCAGGCGGTTGGCCGCCGCGAGCAAGCGTCAATCCGGGCGCCCGCCCCAGGAGTCACGAAGGCCGGGCCGCGGCATCGTAGAGAAATGCGCGGCTCATCGGGTAGTTTCCGGCGATGTTGCCCTTGCTTACCAGGACCTGGAACAGGTGCGTGTGGCTGTTCTTCG
>DATASF010000101.1:0-8078 GCA_036269335.1 Casimicrobiaceae bacterium | reverse complement strand
GCCGACTTCGGCAAGCTCACCGTCATCAGCGTCTATCTGCCCTCCGGGTCGAGCTCGCCGGAGCGCCAGCTCGCCAAGTTCCGCTTCCTCGCCCAGTTTCTGCCGCAGCTCGAGCGCTTGCGCGACGCCGGACGCGAGGTGATCCTCTGCGGCGACTGGAACATCGCGCACCAGCCGATCGATCTGAAGAACTGGCGCGGCAACCAGAAGAATTCCGGATTCCTGCCGGAAGAACGGGCGTGGCTGACGCGGGTCTTCGACGAGCTGGGCTTCGTCGACGTATTTCGCCGGATCAATCGCGAGCCCGAGCAATACACCTGGTGGTCGAATCGCGGCCAGGCCTGGGCCAAGAACGTCGGCTGGCGCATCGATTACCAGATCGCTACGGCGGGCATCGCCGCGACCGCGCGGACGGCGGCGATCTATACGAATCGAAGGTTCTCCGATCACGCCCCGCTGATAATCGACTACGACTATGTGCTCTAGTGTTGCGCGATGCTGCGACTGAGCAACCTGACGCTGTCCCGCGGCACGAAGCGTCTGCTCGAAGGCGCGTCGCTGACCGTGCACGCGGGACACAAGGTGGGACTGATCGGAGCGAACGGCAGCGGCAAGTCGTCGCTGTTCGCGCTGCTGCGCGGCGAGCTTTCGCAGGACGCCGGCGAGGTCGCTCTGCCGCCGGCCTGGGTGATCGCGCACGTGGCGCAGGAAACGCCGGCGGTCACGTCGTCGGCGATCGACTATGTCCTCGACGGCGACGTCGAATTGCGCCGGATCCAGCGCGCGTTGCAGGACGCCGAAAACGCGGCCGAGACCGATCCCCATTCCGGCGGCGAGCAGCTCGCCGAGCTGCATCACCGCTTCGAGGCGATCGGCGGCTACGGCGCCCCGGCGCGGGCCGCCTCGCTTCTGGCGGGCCTCGGTTTCAGCGCAGCGCGACAGAGCGAGCCGGTGGCGAGCTTTTCCGGCGGCTGGCGCATGCGCCTGAATCTCGCGCAGGCGCTGATGTGCCGCTCCGACCTCCTGCTGCTCGACGAACCGACCAACCATCTCGACCTGGACGCCGTCCTCTGGCTCGAGGACTGGCTGGCGCGCTATCCCGGGACGTTGCTGCTGATCGCGCACGACCGCGATTTTCTCGACGCGGTGGTCACCGAGATCGCGCACCTCGACGGCAACAAGCTGCGCCTCTACACCGGGAATTACACCCAGTTCGAGCGCGAGCGCGCCCTGGCGCTGGCCTTGCAGCATTCGGCCTATGTCAAGCAGCAGAAACAGATCGCCCACCTGCGTTCGTATATCGATCGCTTCCGCGCCAAGGCGACCAAGGCCAAGCAGGCGCAAAGCCGGATCAAGGCGCTCGAGCGGATGGAGCTGATCGCGGCGGCGCATGTCGACAGTCCGTTCTCGTTCGAATTTCCGGCCACGACCATCCACGCGCGGCAGCTGCTCAAGCTCGATCACGCGACGCTGGGGTACGGCGACAAGGCGATACTCACCGACGTCGACTGGGCGATCCTGGCCGGTGCGCGGATCGGGCTGCTCGGCCCCAACGGCGCGGGAAAATCGACGCTGTTGCGCGCGATCGCCGGCGAGCTCAAGCCCGCGCGCGGCGAGCGCCTGGCCGCGCAGGGTCTTTCGATCGGCTATTTTGCCCAGCACCAGGTTGAGCAGCTTCGCCTCGACCAAAGCGCGCTGTGGCACCTGCAGCAGATCGAGCCCGGGACGCGCGAGCAGGCGTTCCGCGACTTTCTCGGCGGCTTCGATTTTCGCGGCGACCGGGTCGGCGCGCCGGTGCGCGAATTTTCCGGCGGAGAAAAGGCGCGCCTGACGCTCGCGTTGCTGGTGCGCCAGCGGCCGAATCTGCTGCTGCTCGACGAACCGACCAATCATCTCGACATCGATATGCGCGAAGCGCTGACCGAGGCGCTGCAGGATTACACCGGGGCGCTGATCGTCGTCGCGCACGACCGCCACCTGCTGCGCGCCACCGCCGACGAGCTGTGGCTGGTCGCCGACGGCAAGCTCGCGCTGTTCGACGGCGATCTGGACGACTACCGGCAGTGGGTGCTGGCCGGACCCGGGCGCGAGGCCGCGGCGACCGTCGCCGATGCCACAACCGCGTCGCCCGACCGCAAGACGCAAAAGCGCGCCGAGGCGGAGTCGAGGCAGCGCCTGTCCGAGCTGCGCAAGCCGCTGCAGCAGAAGATCGAGCGCATCGAGCAGCGGATCGATCTGCTTTCGACGGAAAAACGCGGGCTCGACGAGTGGCTGGCGACCTCCGAGGCCTACGTCGAGGAGAACAAGGAGCGGCTGATCGCTTCGCTGGCAAGGCGCGGCGACCTGACCTGGGAGCTCGCGCGCGACGAGGCCGAATGGCTCGAGCTGCACGAAGCGCTCGAGCGCACCGCAGGTTGAAGTCCCACGGCATGCGGCGCGCGCCGCGTCAGGCCTTGACCGGTGCCGGCGCGTCGGCGCCGGGCAGCGGCGCGTTCCACGGGGCTACGCGCAACAACAGCGCCATGCCCGGCAGCGCTAGCGCCATGCACAACAGATAGAAGTCGAACCAGCCGATGGCGTCGACGATCCAGCCGGTCGTCGCATTGATCAGCGAGCGCGGCACGGCGGCGAGGCTCGTGAACAGCGCGAACTGGGTCGCCGTGTAGCGCGGGTCGGTAGTGCGCGCGATGAATGCGGTAAAGGCGGCAGTGCCGAGCCCGACGCCGAGCGCCTCGAAGGCGATGACCCCGGCGAGCAGCAGGCGGTCCGGCTGGTTGACATACGCGAGCCAGGCAAAGCCCAGGATCGACAAGACCTGGACCGCGCCGAACAGCCACAGCCCGCGATTGATGCCGATCCTGAGCATCCAGATGCCGCCGAGCAGGCCGCCGAATACGCTCGCCCAGAGTCCGGCGTTCTTGGCGATCAGGCCGATCTCCGACATCGTGAAGCCCATGTCCAGGTAGAACGGCGTCGCCAGCGCGGTCGCCATGCTGTCGCCGAGCTTGTAGAGAAAGATGAAACCGAGCACGAGCAGCGCCTGCCGCCAACCGGCGCGCGTGATGAATTCATGGAACGGCTCGACGACCGCCTCGCGCAGCGTGCGCGGTGCGGCCCGCGACAGCGCGGGCTCGTCGATCAACAGCGTATTGACGATGCCCGGCAGCATGAACAGCGCGGTGATGAAAAAGACGCTCTGCCAGGGCAGCCGGTCGGCGAGGATCAGCGACAGCGCGCCGGGAACGAGGCTGGAGATCCGGTACGCCTGCACGTGGATCGCATTGCCCAGGCCGAGCTCGACCTCGGGCAGCAGCTCGCGGCGATACGCGTCGAGGACGATGTCCTGCGTCGCGGCAAAAAAAGCCACCGCCGTCGCGAGGTAGGCGATCGTCCACAAATCCTGCTGCGGCTCGAGCGCGCCGAACAGCGGCAGCGACGCGATCAGCGCGACCTGTGTGGCCAGCATCCAGCCGCGGCGCCGTCCCAGCAGCGGCAGCGCATAGCGATCGACCAGCGGCGACCAGATGAATTTCCAGGTGAAGGGCAAGCCGATCAGCGCGAACAGGCCGATCGCCTTCAGGTCGACGTGCTCGGTGCGAAGCCACGCCGGCAGCAGATTGATCAGGATGTAGAGCGGCAGCCCGGAGCTGAAGCCGGTGAAGACGCAAATCAGCATCCGGCGGTTGAACAGCGCTTTGGCCAGCGCCGGCTTCGAGTCACCCATCGCGGCCATTGTAACCAAGCGCCGCGCCGCGAAGGCGCGGCGCTTCAGGCAGCGTCGACGCCGTGCCGGAAGCGATAGATGGCGAGCGACCCGAACAGGTTCGGCAGCATCGACACGCGCCGCGCGTCGTGCAGCACCACACGCTCGAGCACGTCGAAGCGGCGAGCCGCGCAGAACGCGTCGAAATCGGCGACCGTGCACAAGTGGATGTTCGGCGTGTCGTACCACTGATACGGGAGATCCTTCGACACCGGCATGCGTCCGCGCACCACCTGCATCCGGTGCGACCAGTGGCCGAAGTTCGGGAAGGTGACGATCGCTTCGCGCCCGACCCGCAGCATCTCGAGCACGATTTCTTCGGTGTGCCGCATCGCCTGCAAAGTCTGCGACAGGATAACGCTGTCGAACGACCGGCTGTCGAAGCCGGCGAGCCCGCTTTCGAGGTCGCTCTGGATGACGTTGACGCCGTTGCCGATCGACGCCAGCACACCGGCGTCGTCGATTTCGATGCCGTAGCCGAACGCGCCGCGCGACTCGCGCAGGTAAGCGAGCAGGCTGCCGTCGCCGCAGCCCAGGTCGAGCACGCGGGCGTTCGCCGCGATCCAGCCGGCGATCGTCGAGAAGTCGGGGCGGGTGGAATAGCTCATCGGGCGGCCTCCTCGCCCAATTTCGAAAACTTGCGCGCCCGTAGTCGGCCGCAGCCCCGATTCGCCTCGCGCGATCCCCGCGCTACGCGCGGGGCTCCTCGCCGCGGGCTCACGTGGCTCCCTCTTCGGCAGCGCGGGCCAGGTACGCGCGCACGATCGCGTGATATTGCGGCGTGTCCAGCAGAAAGGCGTCGTGGCCGTGCGGCGCGACGATTTCGGCATAGCAGACGTCTCGCCGGTTGTCGACCAGCGCCTTGACGATTTCTCTCGAGCGCGCCGGCGAAAAACGCCAGTCCGTGGTAAACGCGATCACCAGAAAACGGCAGCGCGCCGGCGCAAGCGCTTCTGCAAGGTCGCCGCCGGTGGCCGACGCCGGATCGAAGTAGTCGAGCGCCTTGGTGATGCCGAGATAGGTATTCGCATCGAAATACTCGGCGAACTTCTCGCCCTGGTAACGCAGGTACGACTCGATCTCGAACTCGGGCGCGAACGAGTAATGGAGTCCGTCGCGCAACTGCCGTCCGAAGCGCTCGCCCATCTGCTCGTCGGAGATGTAGGTGATGTGTCCGACCATCCGCGCGACGCGCAAGCCGCGCAGCGGCTTGACGCCGTAGTCGTAGTAGTGGCCGGCGTGGAAGTCGGGATCGGTCATGATGGCCGCGCGCGCGACTTCGTTGAATGCGATGTTTTGCGCGGAGAGGTTCGGCGCCGCCGCGATCACCAGCGCGCGCCCGATCCGCTGCGGATAGCGGATCGCCCAGGCGAGCGCCTGCATGCCGCCGAGGCTGCCGCCCATCACCGCCGCAAAGCGCTCGATCTCGAGCCGGTCGGCGAGCCGCGCCTGCGCATCGACCCAGTCTTCGACGGTGACGATCGGAAAATCGGCGCCCCAGGGCTTGCCCGTAGCCGGGTTCACCGAAGCGGGGCCTGTCGAGCCGAAGCAGCTGCCCAGATTGTTGACGCCGACGGCGAAAAACCGGTCGGTGTCGACCGGCTTCCCTGGGCCGACCATGTTGTCCCACCAGCCTTCGCTGTCACGCTGGCCGGCGTGGAGGCCCGCGACATGGTGCGAGGCGTTCAGCGCGTGGCAGATCAGGATCGCGTTCGATCGCGTCGCGTTGAGCGTCCCGTAGGTTTCATAGACGAGCTCGAATGCCGGCAGCGACGCACCGGAGCGCAGCGCGAGCGGCGCATCGAACGCCGCGCGCTGGGGCGTCACCAGACCTACTGAAGCAGGCGTCCGAGTCAAGGCAAAAAGCGGCGCTGTCGCCGCGCGGTGATATTCGAGGCAATAAAAAAACCCGACCAGCTTGGCGCCAATCGGGTCGGATCTCCGTCGCCGCTTTAGCCGTATTTGTCAGGGAAATCCCGAAGAGGCTTCCCTTGCGCCCGCAAGCTGATCGTCAAATCGGCGCGTGGGTTCTAGTCTAGCGCCGCGCGGGCGAAAGTCAATCATTGAGCTTCTCGAGCAGGGCGGCGACTTTAACCGTCTCCTCGCCGCGCAGCAGGCGCCTGACCAGCGGGCGGATCTCGTCGACATCGGTCATCAGCACGCGTTGCTTGACCGCGAGCAGGTGCGCCGGATGCATCGAAAAGTTGCGCAGGCCCATGCCGAGCAGCAATCGCGTCAGGCGCACTTCGCCGGCCATTTCGCCGCAGACGGCGATCGGAACGCCGACCTTGTTCGCGGTCGCGATCGCCAGCGCGATCAGCTTGAGCACCGCAGGGTGCAGCGGGTCGTAGAGATGCGAGACCGCTTCGTCGGCGCGGTCGACGGCCAGCGTGTACTGGATCAGGTCGTTGGTGCCGATCGACAGGAAATCCAGCCGGCGCGCGAATGGCTCTATCGTCAGCACCGCCGCCGGAATTTCGATCATGCCGCCGACCTCGATCGACGGATTGAACGGCACGCCGCGTTCGAGCAGGCTGCCCTTGGCCTGCGCGAGCAGCACCAGCGTCTGATCGATTTCGGCGATCGAGGCGAGCATGGGCAGCAGGATGCGGATGTTGCCGTAGTGCGATGCGCGCAGGATTGCGCGGAGCTGCGTCAGGAACAGCCGCGGCTCGGCGAGGCAAAAGCGGACCGCGCGCAATCCCAGCGCAGGATTCGGCGCCACGCGCACCAGCCCGTCGAGACCTTCCTTGCTCTTGTCGGCGCCCAGATCGAACGTGCGGATCACCACCGGCTTGCCACGCATGCCGGCCGCGACCTGCCGGTACGCCTCGAACTGCTCGTCCTCCGAAGGCAGGCCCTCGCGATTGAGAAACAGGAACTCGCTGCGGAACAGGCCAATGCCGCCAGCGCCGTTGTCCAGCGCCTGATCGAGATCGTCCGGCAGCTCGATGTTGGCGAAGAGCTCGATGTCGGTGCCGTCGATCGTCGCCGCGTGCGTCGTCTTCAGCCGCTTGAGCTTTTTGCGCGCGAGCTCGATCTCGCCCTGCTTCAGCCGGTATTCGGCGAGCACCGCGCGATCGGGATTGACGATGACGACGTTCTTGGCGCCGTCGACGATCAGCAGCTCGTGCTCGCGAATGAGCCCGCGCGCGTTGTGCGTGGCGACGACGGCGGGCACGTTGAGACTGCGCGCGACGATCGCGGTATGCGAGCTAGCGCCGCCCAGATCGGTCAGGAACGCGGCGAAGTGGTGGCTCTTGAACTGTATGACGTCCGCCGGCGACAGATCGTGCGCGACCAGGATCGTCTGTTCCTCGGCGCTGGCTGGACGCACGCCGCTGCGCTTGCCGAGCAGGACCTTCAGCACGCGCTCGACCACCTGCACGACGTCGGCCTTGCGCTCGCGCAGGTACGGGTCCTCGATCGATTCGAACTGCTCGACCAGCACGTTCATCTGCTGCGTCAGCGCCCATTCGGCGTTGCACAGCTGGTCGGCGATCATCCGCTTCGGAGCCTCGGACAGCGTCGGATCGGTGAGGATCATCCAGTGCACGTCGAGAAATGCGCCGAACTCGGCCGGTGCATCGCCCGACGTCATCGCGCCGTGCAGGGCCTCGAGCTCTTTCTGGACCGCCCGCAGCGCGAGCGTGAGCCGCTCGATCTCGGGCGCGGCCTGCTCGGGGCGGATTGCATAGTGCGCGACTTCCAGCGTCGCGTGCGAGACCAGCTGCGCCCGGCCGATGGCAACGCCGCCTGAAACGCCGATGCCATGCAGGACGAAGCTCACCGGCGGGAACGCCGGGTTAACGCGTCTCGCCGAACCAGTCGCCGATCAGCTGCACCATCGCCACCATCGCCGCCGCCTCGTCGGGCCCGCTGGTCTCCAGCCTGATCGTGCTGCCCATACTGGCCGCGAGCATCATCACCGCGACCATGCTGCGGGCGCTCGCGCGCCGTCCGTTCACGATCAGCCAGACGCTGCACCGGAATTGCGACGCCAGACGCACAATCTGTGCCGCCGCGCGCGCGTGAAGACCCAAGCGGTTGGTGATGCCGATGTCGAGAGTTTGCATGATCGAGACGCCCGTCGCAGTTGAGGTATGAGCCTGCGCGCCTGGTTACGACCGGGGGGCGCGCTTGTTCATTGAGCTTGCGCCGCGGACTTTGGTTCCGCGAATGATGCAACTCGATGTGTCTGCCATCGGCGACGATCCGCTGCGCGCGCCGCGCGGCCGTCATTGTCCTTCGCCGAAATAATCGCCGATCAGCGCGGTGATCGCGTCGAGCGCCTCGGTCTCGTCGGGCCCGTCGG
>DATASF010000100.1:0-4335 GCA_036269335.1 Casimicrobiaceae bacterium | reverse complement strand
GGACCGTAGAGCTGGATCATCTGCTCGACTTCGCGCTGCACTTGGGCGGCGCGTTCCGCCTGGGTCGCGCAACCGGCGACAAACAGCAAGAGTAATGACACTGCGATTGCACGCATGGCTACCTCCGTTCGACGGTGTTTGGAAAATGCCCGGCGTCCTCGAGTTCCGCGCGTGCCTCGATGCCTTGCCGGAATGCACGGGTGTAAGCCAGGCGCGGGACGCTGTCGTGCGTGTTGCAGACCGGCGAGGCGCCCGGCGCCTCGCCCGGCGCGCAGGGCGCGTCGCGGTCCAGCGACCAGAAATGCAGGCCGCCCAGCCGGCGGGCCCGGACGAACCGCGCCGTCAGCAGCGCATTGTCGAGCGTGAACACGTTGGCGGTGACGTCGTTGACGCCGATCATCGGCGTCAGCTCGATGCGATGCATCGGAATTCCGTATCTGGCATGGACGTTTTCGGCGGCCTGGATGGCGGACTTGGCCATATTGCAAACACCCGCGATCACCACGCAATTCCCTGGAATCGCCGCGCCGTAGTCCATGACCATCAGGTTGACATAGTAGTCGCCGACGCCGGCGCCGCGGATCGCCTGCAGAACCTGCTCGCCGAGGGCGTTCAGGCTCCCCAGGCTGCCGTCGCTCGCGGCCAGGGTGGCCAGCGTAAAGCTGAACCGCAGGCGCGGGTGATGGAACTGCGCGCTGCGGACGCGCTGCGCCAGTGCCTCGATCGCCCCGGCCGTCTGACCGGCCTCGATGTCGAAGTCGATGCCGATCAGCCTTGGCGAGTCGTAACGCGCGATGAACCGCTCCATGCCGGCATCGGTGCCGCAGGTGAAGATGCCGGCCGCGCCGCCGGTCGAGATGATGTAGTCGACACCGGCGCGCTCGAAGGCGGCGACGTTGGCGTCGGCCACGCGCTGGGCGTCGATGTCCTCCCAGTTTTCGGCGCCGCATTCGCCGGTGGCGAACGCCCAGGTCAGCGCGCCCGCCCCGGACGGCAGCATCGAGCCGCTGCTGCCGACCACCGGCGAGGTCGTCCCCGCCACGGCGGACGACATCATGTGCGACGCGCGATCGAACGCGACGGGCAGGTATTTGTACGGACTGTATACGAATCCCTGGCGGGCCGCGGTCGTCGCCTTGACGCCGGCGACCGCTTCGGAGAGGTCGGCGCCGAGCGACGCGAACCGGGAGCAGCTCGAAAGACCTGCCGCGACCAGCAGGGCCGCGCACGATAGCGTCGCACGCAGGCGCCGGGCCGGCGCTCTTTTATGATCGGTTGGCGTCAGGCTGGCTTTCATGGCGCGGCGGACTCGTGCGCTCCGATCATAAACCGCGGGGGCCGCGCTTCGGCAACCGGGTGCCGCGGTCGAAAAAAAAGCGGAGCAGCTTTGCTGCTCCGCCGTGCCGTAAGCTAAGGCCGAGGAGAGTTCGTTCGCCCCGGGCTCTAGAGCTTGATGCGGAAGCCGGCGTAGAACTGGCGTCCGTTCTTGTAGAAAGCGCGGGGCTGATCGGTGTTGGCGCCGTAGTACTTGAGCGTCGGATTGTTGAGGTTCAGCGCATCGAAGGTCAGCGTGACGTTGTTGTTCAGGTTGTAGGCCAACGAGGCGGCGACCGTTCCGGTGTCGTCCTGGTATTCCGGCGTGCTCCGGTCGAGACCGACGAAGAACGCCGAGCGGAACGTATACGCCAGACGCGCGCTGAACCCGTAGTTCTCGTAATAGCCGACCACGTTGTAGGTGTTCTTCGACGCGCCGACCAGGTCCCTGTTGCCGGTCTCCTTGGCGTCGGCGTACGTGTAGTTCGCCTGCGCGCCGAAGCCATAAGCGAATTCCTGCTGATAGGCGAGCTCGAGTCCCTTCACCTTGCCGCTGCTGTTGACCGGAGACGAGATCGAGTAAGTGTCGAACGTTCCGGTCTTGATATTGAGCAGCGTCACATTGTGGTTGCCGAAGGCGACGTAGTTGGTCAGGTCCATGTAGAACAGGCCCGCCGACAGCAACGACTTGGGCTGGAAGTACCACTCGAGGGTCGCGTCGACGTTGGTCGACCGGATCGGCTTCAGGTCCGGATTGCCGCCGTTGCCGGTGTGCGTCGTGTCGTCCGCGCTGATCGATCCACCCAGGGCGCTGAAGTCCGGACGCGCCATCGTGCGCGCGATCGCAAAGCGCGCGACCATGTCCCGGTTCAGATCCCACTTGAAGTTGGCGCTCGGCAGGATGTCGGTATACGTATGCTCGACCGGCTGCTGGTAGAACGACCCGAACGCGGACGTCGTGATCGCGTTGGGGAACTGAGGGCAGGGCGCCTGAACCGGACAGTTCGGGAGGCCGATATTGACCAGCACCTTTTCCTTGGTCTGCACGGCGCGCACGCCGACGTTGCCGCTCCAGTTCGGGCCCTCGAGGTTGCTCATCACATATACCGCGGCGACGTCCTCCTTGAGCGAGAATTCCCCGGACCAGAACCGCCGGGTAACCGGATCGCGGTTCGAGTAGAGGTCGCCCCAGCGCTCGAGCTCGCCCGGCGAGAGCTGCCAGACGTTGCGCGGGAAGTTGCCGCCGATGCCGCTGGCGAAGTTGCCCGGGTACGTTTCGCCGTTCCACATCGGCAGGTTGGCGGCGGCGAACGGGTCGGGCCCGGCAAAATTCGGTCCTTGCGCGACCTGGTGGGTTTCCCTCTTGTGCTCGGCCCCGCGGATGCCGAATTTCAGCGTCGTGAAAGCGCCCTCGTTGAGCATGTAGTTGCCGTCGATCTGGCCGTAGGTTTCCTCGTCCTTGGTCGAAGCGGGGCTCGCGCCGAAGATCCAGTCGAGCGAGGTGCCGGCGAAATTCGACGGGTTGCCGCTCGGAAATGCGACGTCGACCGCCGACGAGATGCCGTGCATCTGGTAGGTCGCGCCGGTGTTGAACACATCGCCTTCGAACACGTCCTGCTTCGGCGTCTTGCCGATGCCGCGCGTGTAGCCGGCCTGGCCGGTGAAGTTCAGCCGGTCGGTGGCGCGGTACTTGGCATCGAGGTTGTAGAACGCCGTTTCGGAGTACGTTCCGGGGCGGTAGATTTCGTCGACGATCGCGTACTGGTGCTTCGCGGCCGGCGTGCCCAGGTTCGGGAACACCGCCGAAGTGATCGTGCCGTTGGTCAGTGTGTACGACGTCGGCATTTCGCCGCTGCCGCCGTTGAAGACGTGCGAGCCCCAGAACATCCAGTTGCGGTTGTAGTTGGTCGCCTTCATGTGCGAGTAGAACGCGCTGAAGTCGAGCATCAGATCGCGCGTCGGCTTGACCTGCACGTCGAGCAGCCCGCCTTCGCGCTCGCGCACCTGCTCGAACAGCGACGAGCCGATCAGGGTCGGATATGCGGCATTGGCCAGATCCGGGTGCGCCGTGGCCAGCGGGCTTCCCGGCGCGATCGTCGCGTAGCCCAGCGTTTCCTGGCCGTCACGGCGCAGGTGACGCTTTTCGGAAAACGCCTGGATCATGAAGCCGGCGGTGCCGGCGTCGTTCTTCCAGTTGAGCAGCGCGTTGGCCTGCGGATCGGTCTTCTTCGGCAGGTCGGCGTAGACGGCCTGCACCGACGCCTCGAACGTCAGCGGCTTGCCAAAGTCCAACGGCTTACGCGTGATGATGTCGACGGCGCCGGCGACGCCGCCCTCGACCAGGTCCGCCGTCGCGCTCTTGCGGACGATGACTTGACTGACCAGTTCGGACGGAAGCAGCGAGAAGCTGACGCTGCGTCCGACGGTTTGCACCTGATCGAGCACGAACCAGTCGCCGGAGGCGATCGAATGTCCGTTGACCAGCGTTTGCGTCAGGCTGGGATTGGTCCCGCGCATGCTCACGCGATCGTTTTCGTCGAATCCGCCTTCGCCGCCCGCGGCCGAGCTGATCGTGACGCCCGGCACGCGCTGAACCGCGTCGGCGATGTTCTTGTCCGGCAGCTTGCCGATGTCGTCGGAAGTGACGACTTCGATGACCGAATCCGCGTTGCGCTTGGTTTCGAGCGATCTTTCCAGCGAGTAGCGGATGCCTGTGACGGTGACCGACATCCCGGGCACCGGCGTGGGTGTCGTCGTCGCCGGCGGCGTCAGCTGTGCGAGCTTCACATCTGACGACTGCGACGCGGCGGGTGATGCTTCGCCCGGCTGCTGCGTCGACGGAACCGGCGTTTGCGCAGCGGTCTGCTGCGACGACGGGACGGGCGTTTGCGCAGCGGCCTGCTGAGCGCGCACCGGGATGACGGTGCTCATCAGAGCGAGCGCGACGGCCGATGCGATTGGTGTCTTCCTGAGCTTCATGACGTTCCCCTTGGTGCTGGCGCTAGCGATGCGGAAAACGGC
>DATASF010000099.1:0-3363 GCA_036269335.1 Casimicrobiaceae bacterium | reverse complement strand
GGATTGCAGGCGATCGCCATTGCGATCATCACCCGCTGCGCCATGCCGCCGGAGAGCTGGTGCGGAAACGCGCCAAGCCGCGCCGCGGGATCCGGGATCTCGACCTGCTGCAGCAGTTGCAGCGCCCGCGCGCGGCGCAGCTTCGCACTCCCGCGCTCCTCGGGTGTGCCGTGCATGCGCAGCGTTTCGGTCAACTGGAAAGCGACGGTGAAGCAGGGATTCAGGCTCGCCAGCGGATCCTGGAAGATCATCGCGATGTCCTTGCCGGTCAGCGCCCTGCGTTCGGCCGCGGACAGCGACGACAGCTCGCGGCCGGCAAATACCATGCGGCGGGCGCGCACGCGGCCGGGAAAATCGACCAGGCCCATCAGCGCCAGCGCGGTCACGCTCTTGCCCGAGCCCGATTCGCCGACGCAGCCGACGATCTCTCCGGCATCGATCGTCAGATCGACGTCGTCGACCGCGATCAACGGCGCGGCGGCGCTGCCGAATTCGACCGTCAGACCTTCGATCTCGAGGAGGGCCACGCGTCTATCGCTTGAGCCTGGGGTCGAGCGCATCGCGCAGCCCGTCGCCCATCAGGTTGAACGCCAGCACGGTAATCAGAATTGCGAGGCCGGGAAAGGTAACGACCCACGATGCCCGCTGAATGAACTCGAGCGCGTCGGCCAGCATCGATCCCCACTCGGGCGTAGGCGGCTGCGCGCCCAGGCCGAGGAAGCCCAGCGCGGCGGCATCGAGGATCGCGTTGGAAAAGCCCAGTGTGGCCTGCACGATCAGCGGCGCGGCGCAATTGGGCAGGATCGTATTGAACATCAGCCGCAGCGCGCCGGCGCCGGCGATGCGCGACGACGCGACATATTCCTTGGCGGTTTCGGCGATCACGGCGGCGCGAGTCAGCCGCACGTAATGCGGCAGCAGCACGATGGCGATCGCGTACATCGCATTGATCAGTCCGGGTCCGAGGATGGCGACGACGGCGATCGCCAGCAACAGGCTCGGCAGCGACAGCATCACATCCATCAGGCGCATGATCGTCGTCTCGACGACGCCGCGAAAATAGCCGGCGGCCAATCCCAGGACGACGCCCAGCGAGAGCGAGATCGCAACCGAGATCACGCCAATCAGCAGCGACAGCCGCGTGCCGTGAATCAACCGCGAGAGAATGTCGCGTCCGACCGGATCGGTGCCGAGCAGAAAACGCGCACTGCCGCCGTCGTGCCACGCCGGCGGCGCCAGCGTGAAGTCGCGGAACTGCTCGTACGGAGAATGTGGCGCGATGACGTTCGCGCCGATTGCGAGCACGACCAGCGCGACGATCAGCACGAGCCCGATCACCGCACCGCGGCTCTGCCGGTACGACTGCCAGAATTCCCGCAAAGTCCCGGGAACGGCCGGCGACACATCGGCGGCGATGGCGGCGACTTCGCTCATCTGTGTCCTGTTCCGTAAGTTCCGAAGATAAAGGAGCGGATGAAATCGGGCGCCAGGCAAGGCGCGCGGCAGAAAGCGTACCTTATGGTACGGTGAGGCCGCGCAACGCCGCATGGCGTCCGATTTCGCCGCGAACTATCGAGCGAATTTACGGAACGGGACACTAGGCGTGCCGTATCCGCGGATTGATCACGCCGTAGAGCAGGTCGACGATCAGGTTGACGCTGATCACGATCGTCGCGATCAGGAGGATGCCGCCCTGGACCACCGGGTAGTCTCGCGACTGCACGCCGTGCACCAGCCAGTTGCCGACACCGGGCCAGGAAAAGATCGTCTCGGTGAGAATCGCGCCCGACAGCAGCAGTCCCACCTGCAGCCCGATGACCGTGATCACCGGGATCAGCGCATTGCGCAGCGCGTGCACCAGCACTACCTGCCAGTACGGCAGGCCCTTGGCGCGGGCCGTGCGCACGTAGTCTTCGCGCAGGACTTCGAGCATCGACGAGCGCGTCATGCGCGCGATCACCGCCAGCGGGATCGTGCCCAGCGCGATCGTCGGCAGCAGCAGGTGCGAGACCGCCGAGCGGAACGCGCCCGCATCGCCCGCCCGAAGCGTATCGATCAGCATGAAGCCGGTCGACGCCGGCACGTCGAATTCGACGGCGATGCGTCCCGACACCGGCGTCCAGCCGAGCTGCACGGAAAAGAACAGGATCAGCAGCAGCGCCCACCAGAATATCGGCATCGAGTAGCCGGTCAGCGACACACCCATCACGGCATAGTCGGCGACGGTGTTGCGCTTGAGCGCCGCGATGATCCCGGCAGGCAGCCCGACGGCGACGGCGAACAGCATCGCGAAAAAGGCGAGCTCGACTGTCGCCGGAAAGAGCGTCAGGAATTCGCGCAGCAC
Organism: Casimicrobiaceae bacterium; assembly: GCA_036269335.1. Lineage (GTDB taxonomy): Bacteria > Pseudomonadota > Gammaproteobacteria > Burkholderiales > Casimicrobiaceae > PALSA-1003. Next base: position 1,019 of record DATASF010000099.1, on the reverse strand, counting down.
TGGCTCGTGCGTGGTCAGCGAGGTGCCGAGATCGCCGTGCAGCACCTGGCCGACATAGTCGGCGTATTGGACCGGCAGCGGCCGGTCGAGGCCGAACTCGTGCAGCAAGCGGATCCGCCGCGCCGGATCCATGCCGCGCTCTCCGGAGAGGTTCTCGACCGGATCGCCGGGAATCAGGTGGATCAGCGCGAACGCCAGCAGGGTCACGCCGAAGAACGTCGGAGCGATCAGCGCTGCGCGGCGAAGGATGAAGGTCAGCATCAAACCGCCCGGCTACGCTGTGCCACTGCGTGACTAAGGCGCAGGCATGGAAAGCCAACGCCGGACGCGGCCGGTCCTGCGCGGGCCGCGTCCGGACCGGTCGATCACTGCGCGTTGTCGCGGACGACGTCGGCGTTGGTGAAATAGTGGTGCGCCGTCGCATCCATCTTGTAGCCCTTGACCTCCTTGCGTATCGGGTCGAAACGCACCGAATGCGCAAGCGTGATCCACGGCGCCTCGTCCTTGAATATGACCTGGGCCTGCTCGTAGAGCTTGGCGCGGTCGGCCTTGTTCGGCGTCTGCGCCGCCTTGATCACCAGGTCCTCGAACGGCTTGTTGCACCACCGCGCGACGTTGCCGCCGCCCTTGACCGCTTCACAGCCCAGCAGCGGCACGAAGAAGTTGTCGGGGTCGCCGTTGTCACCCGACCAGCCGAACATCATCACCGCCTGCTCGCCGGTCTTGCTGCGCTTGCGGTATTCGGCCCACTCGTAGGTAACGAGCTTCGCCTTGACGCCGATCTTGTCCCAGTCGGCCTGGATCATCTCCGCCATCCGCTTGCCGTCGGGGTTGTACGGCCGCGTCACCGGCAGATACCACAGATCGACTTCGAAGCCGTTCGGATAACCGGCCTGCGCCAGCAGCTGCTTCGCCTTCGCCGGGTCGTACGCATAGTCCTGCACGGCGTTGTTGTAGCTCCACAGGATCGGCGGAATCGGGTTCTTCGCGACCTGCCCCTGCCCCTGGTAGACCGCCTT
>DATASF010000098.1:0-5268 GCA_036269335.1 Casimicrobiaceae bacterium | reverse complement strand
CTGACCGCGGTCGACGCCGCGGTGATGGTCATCGATGCCGCCAAAGGCGTCGAGGAACAGACGATCAAGCTGCTCGAAGTCTGCCGTCTGCGGGCGACGCCGATCATCACCTTCGTCAACAAGATGGATCGCGAGGTCCGCGAACCTCTCGCGCTGCTGGAGGAAATCGAGTCGGTACTCCGCATCGACTGCGCGCCCGTCAGCTGGCCGATCGGCATGGGCAAGCGCTTTCGCGGCGTGTTCGATCTGCGCCACGAGCGCCTGTTGCGCTTCACCCCGGGTGAGGAGCGCGTCGCCGATCCCGAGGACAGCGAGCGGATCGAGGGCCTGGCCAATCCGCGGCTCGACGAGCTGTTTCCGGACGAAGTCCCGGCGCTCCGGCACGACGTCGACCTGATCCGGCACGCCAGTACGCCGTTCGACCTGTCCGAATTCCTGGCCGGGCGTCAATCGCCGGTGTTCTTCGGCTCGGGCATCAACAATTTCGGCGTGCAGGAAATCCTGCAGGCGCTGATCGAGTGGGCGCCGCCGCCGCAGCCGCGCGACGGCGGATCGCGGGTCGTGCAGCCTGCAGAAGCGGCGTTCTCCGGATTCGTGTTCAAGATCCAGGCCAACATGGATCCGAAGCATCGCGATCGCATCGCGTTTTTTCGCGTCTGCTCGGGGCGTTACCGCCCGGCGATGAAAGTGCAGCATCAGCGTATCGGACGCGAGATGAAGCTCGGCAACGTGATGACCTTCATGGCCAACGAGCGCGTGGCGAGCCAGGACGCGGTCGCCGGCGACATCATCGGCATCCACAACCACGGGCTGCTGCAGATCGGCGACACGTTGACCGAAGGCGAGGCGCTTGGCTTCAAGGGCATTCCCTATTTCGCCCCGGACCTCTTCCGCGTCGCCCGGCCGCGCGACCCGTTCAAGGCCAAGCAGTTGCAAAAAGGCCTGCAGGAGCTCGGAGAGGAAGGCGCGATCCAGGTATTCGAGCGCGTGCACGGCAACACTCTGCTGCTGGGCGCGGTCGGACAGTTGCAGTTCGAGGTCGTCGCCGACCGTCTGGCGCGCGAATACAAGGTCGATGCGATCTACGACACGGCCGCGATCTCGACCGCGCGCTGGCTCACCTATCCAGACGAGGCGACGCGCCGTAACTTCGAAAAAGAGCACACGGCGTCGCTGGCCACCGACGTCGACGGCAACCCGGTCTACCTCGCCACCAACAAATACAACCTGCAGGTGACGATGGAGCGCTGGTCGAAGGTCGGATTCCACACGACGCGCGAGCACGGGCAGCGGCTGGAGCACGCTTAGCAGCCGACGCACGGACCGGCCGGAGATTCGGTACGACCCTCAGCGTCGCGGCTGCACCGCCATCGTCATGGCGCGAGCCGGGCTTCGAGCACGCTGTTCCCTCCGTCGATCGGCACGATCCCTGCCAGCGCCAGGCCGGCGCCGGCCAGCAGCTCCCGGTACTCGCCCTCGGTGCGTTCGCGGCCACCGTTCATCACCAGCATCGTGAGGTCGGAGAGCGATGCCGATTGGGCCGCCGGCGAGACGACCGTTCGTGCGGGCATGACGCGCTCTGCGATCAGAACACGACCTTCGCTGCCCATCGCCCGGCGGCAGGCATCGAGAATCGTGATCGCGCGCCGGTCATCCCAGTCGTGAATGACGCGCGAAAGAAGGTAGGCATCTCCGCCCGGTGGCACGGCCGCGAATGCGTCGCCGGCAATGATCTCGCAACGGTGTGACAAACCCGCCCGTCCGATCCGGTCGCGCGCACGCTCGGCGACGTGCGGCAGATCGAAAAGCACGCCGTGCATCGCCGGATGGGCCTGCAGGATCGCAATGAGCAAGGTCCCATCGCCTCCACCGACGTCGACGAGCCTGGCTATGGTCGCAAACGGAAACGCAGCGACCAGCTTGGCGTCGTAACCCGTGACCAGTTGCGCCATCGCCTGATCGAATATCGCCGCATGCTCGGCATGCGCCGCGCGATACGTCCAGACGTCGGTGCCGAACACGTGATCGAACGCGATGCCGCCGGTGCGCACGCTGTAGAGCAGTTGACCCCAGGCTTGAAAGTGCTCGTCGCCTAGCGCGAGCAGCGCCCATTCCCGCAGCGAGTCCGGGACATCGGAGCGCAGGCTGTTCCCCAGCGCCGTCAGCGAAAAGCGGTGCTGCTCGTCCTCGGCGAGGACGTCGATCGACGCCAAGGCGCGCATCAGCCGGTGGAGGGAAGGCGCGTGTGTCCCGGTGACGGAAGCGAGGCTTGCACTGTCGGACGGGCCGTCCCGCAGCAGATCCGCGAGGCCGAGCCTCGCGGCGGCATAGAGGACTCTGGATACGCGCAGTCCGGCGATCAGCTGCAGCATCGTCGCACGCGCGCTCGCGCGAGCTGCGGCCGCGCCGGGTGTATATTCCGCGCAGCTGCCACCTTCATCGCTCATGGTGCCGACCCTTAACAAGCTTCCCGGGATTATGTTCGAATCCGCCCGGAGGCGCCTGCATTCGTCGACGGCAGGGAGGAAGCTGCCGCGATACGCCCTTGTCGCACCAGCTTTCGTTGCCGCAACCCTGACCGCGTGCCTGTGTGTCGCGCTGCCGTCGGTGCACGCCGCCGAAAACACGCCGTGGCCGGCACGGCCAATCCATATCGTCGTGCCGTTTGCGGCAGGCACATTCGTCGACGTCATATCGCGAATTGTCGGCAGCAAGCTGTCCGACGCCGTGGGTCAGCCGGTCGTGATCGACAATCGCCCCGGAGCGTCGGGGAATATCGCGAGCGAGCTGGTGGCAAAGGCAGCACCCGATGGCTATACCTTGCTCAACGGCGGCGTATTCGTGACGATGCTTCCAGCCATTTACGGCGCCAAGGCCGTCGACCCGGCGGCGTTTGTGCCGATAACGCGGATGACCAACGCGCCGATGGTGATCGTCGTGCATCCGTCGCTCGGCGCGAACACGCTGGCAGACTTGGCCGCCCTCGCCAGGGGCAAGCCAGGCCGCATCGCCTACGCCACGTCGGGCATAGGGACGACGCCGCACCTGGCCGCCGCGCTCTGGTCGCAGCGCGCCGGCGTCGAGTTGCTGCACGTGCCCTATTCGAACACCAATGCGGCGCTCAAGGATGTGCTGTCCGGGGAGGTTCCGGTGCTGTTTACCTTTCTTGGCACTGTCGAAGGTTTTCTGCGCGGTGACAAGCTGAAGGCGCTGGCGGTCACCAGTGCCAGGCGCGACCCGGGTTGGGCAGCCATTCCGACCGTCGCCGAGCAAGGTTATCCGGGCTTCGATGTCGCAACCTGGAGTGGCTTGCTCGCGCCCGCGGGCACGCCCCCGGAAATCGTCGACCGGATCTACCGAGAGGTCGCGCGCATCCTCCAGGAGAGCGAAGTGCGGGAAAAAATTCTCGCCATGGGCAATGAACCGGTAGGCAACACGCCGGAGCAATTCGCCGCCGAGATACGGTCCGATGTTCCGCGCTGGAAAGAGGTCGCGAACAAGGCGGGAATTCGCGCCGAATGACCATACCGGCGCTGCTGGTCGCTTCGAGCTCGAACTGGATCGGCCCGGCCCGCATGCCCAAAGCGCTGGCCGCCGCGGGCTTCGATGTGCATCTGCTCGCCCCACCGGATTCGCTGATCGCCACGAGCCGGTTCCTGGCCGGCAGGCATCTCTTGCCTGCGGGTGCCACCGTGCTGCAATGGGTAGACGCACTGGCTGCGGCCGTCGCCGTGACATCGCCGCGCATCCTGTTGCCCTGCGATGATCTGTCGTTTCGTCTTTTGCGCCTGCTCGCGATCCTTCCGCCGCCCGGCGTGGCGGCGAGCCTGCACTTGCGACTTTCCGAGCTGATCCGACATTCGCTCGGCGATCCGCGCTTCTACGAGGTCAGCGTCGACAAGACGCTGTTGCCGTCCGCCGCGCGCGCCCTCGGGGTACGGGTGCCGCAATCGATCGTCTGCGCCGATCTGCCGGCGGCGGAAGCCTTCGCGCTCGAACACGGATTTCCCGTCGTTCTCAAACGTCGCCACTCGAGCTTCGGCGATGGCGTGGCGATTTGCGCGTCGTATTCCGAGCTCGCCCCTGCCTTCGCGACGTTGATGGTCGCCGACCGTGCCGACGACGTCGGCAACGAAGACCGCGGGCGCCTGCTGATCCAGTCGTTCATCGCCGGCAGCATCGACTACTATGCGGTCGCCGCCTGGCGCGGAACCATGCTGGTCGGCTATGGCGCCGCGCGGGTCGTCGGCAATCCGGAGCCCAAGGGACCGGCGACAGTCACCCGTTATCATCGTGCGCCGGCCATGCGTGAATTCGCGCAGCGCCTCGTCGAAGGCTTTGGCATGTCGGGGCTGCTCGGGCTCGAGTGCGTGATCGCCGCCGCGGGCGAGCCATACCTGATCGAGGTCAATCGACGCATCGTGCCGGGAACGCATCGCGGCCGCGAGCTCGGCGCCGATCAATGCGCAGCCTTGCATGCTGCGCTGACCGGCGTTGCCACACCCACGCGGACGGATTTCGAAGCCGGGGAGGAGGTCGTGCGCGTGAGCTTTCCGCAGGAGTGGCTGCGCGACCCGCAAAGTCGATGGCTGCGCGAGTACCCGGTCGACGTCCCGTGGGACGAGCTGGAATTGCTGGCCGCGATGGTTGCGCGGCGGCGCACCGAGCTGGACGGGACGGGCTCGACGTCGAAGGAACAGATCGACGCCGGCCGTGTCTGACCTCAGAATCCTGCTCAACGGAGGCTCTTTTTGAAACATCGTTTTGCGTGGCTGCTGTCTTGCGTCCTGGTCTTTACGCCCGCATGGGCGCAGGTGCCGGCAGACCGTCTCGCCGGCGATGTCGTCGCGCTCGAGGGTAATACGCTGCGTCTGCGCCTGAACACCGGACAGATGCTCGCGGTCGCGCTGCCTGCGGACGCGCGCATCAGCGGTCGCGCCGCCGCGAAGCTGGCCGACATCGTTCCCGGCGCCTTTGTCGGCGCGACGACCACCGCGCAGTCTGACGGGACGCTGCTGGCGTCCGAGGTCCACATTTTCCCCGCATCGATGCGCGGCAATGGCGAAGGCCACCACCCGATGCCCTCGGCGCCTGGCAGCATGATGACCAACGCAACGGTTGCCAAGGTGGATGCCGCTGCTGGCGGCAGCACGACGACGACCAACGCTTCGGTCGCCGCGGTGGCAGGCACCGGATCGGGGCGCACGATGACCGTCAAGTACCGGGGCGGCGAGCAAGTCATCACCGTTCCCGCAGGCATTCCGATCG
>DATASF010000097.1:0-15849 GCA_036269335.1 Casimicrobiaceae bacterium | reverse complement strand
ACTGAAAAGCGTTTGCCCGCGACTGCGTTGATCGTGAGGCTGACGCCGTCGACCGCGATCGAGCCCTTGCTGGCAATAAAGCGCGCGAGCTCCGCCGGCGCCTCGATCTCGAGTTCGACGTTTTGGCTGTCGCTTGCCGCGCGCTCGAAGCGCGTCACGCTGCCCACCCCGTCGACGTGGCCCGCCACCAGGTGACCGCCGAGCCGGTCGGAAAGTCGCAGCGACTTTTCCAGGTTGACCGGCCCCGGGCGATCGAGCCGCGCCGTGCAGCGCAGCGTCTCGGCCGACACGTCGAAGGCGAGCGTCGCCTGGTCGATCGCCACGACGGTCAGGCAGCAGCCGCTGACGGCGACGCTGTCACCGACACCGACGTCCGACAGGTCGAGCGCGCCGGCGTCGAGCGTCAGCTTGAGCCCGTCCGCAGCGGCTTGCGCGGTGGCGATGCGTCCGACCGCCTGGACGATGCCGGTGAACATCAGCGCTCGATCCTCGCCAGGACGCGCCAGTCGGTGCCGACCCGTTCGACGCCGACGATGCGCAGCGGCGTGCGATCCGCCAGACGCTCGAGCGGCGCCGGCAGCGCGAACATGCCGCGCGCGCCGTCGCCGAGCAAGCATGGCGCCAGGTAGATCAGCAGCTCGTCGACCAGCCCCGCCGCAAGCAGCGCGCCGTTCAGCCGCGCGCCTGCTTCGACATGGATCTCATTGATGCCTTCCGACGCGAGCGCGGACATCATCGCCGCCAGGTCGATCCGGCCGTCGCGATCGGGCAGGATCAGCGTTCGCACCTGCGCCGGCCAGACTGTCCGCGGTGTCGACGCGGTGACCACGAGGACCTCGCCGTCGGCCAGCACCCGCGCGTTGGCCGGAAGGTCGCCGTGCCGGTCGATGACGACTTTCAACGGCTGTCGCGGCGTGTCGACCCCGCGCACGGTCAGCTGCGGGTCGTCGTGCTGGATGGTGCCGATGCCGGTCAGGATCGCGCATGCCCTCGCCCGCCAGCGATGGCCGTCGGCGCGTGCTTCCTCGCCGGTGATCCACTGGCTGGCACCATTCGCCAGCGCCGTGCGCCCGTCCAGGCTGGCCGCGACCTTGACCCGCACCCACGGGCGGCCGTGCTCGACCTGCATCAGCCAGCCGGGATTGAGCTCGCGCGCCTCGTTCTCGAGCAGACCGATGTCCACCTCGATCCCGGCCCCGCGCAGGCGTTCGGCGCCGTGCGCCGCCGGCGGATACGGGTCCGGCATCGCGGCGACGACCCGCGCCACCCCGGCGGCGAGCAAGGCGTCGGTGCACGGAGGCGTCCTGCCCTGGTGGTTGCACGGTTCCAACGTGACGTAGACGGTCGCACCATGCGCACTTTCGCCGCGCGCGGCAGCGTCGGCCAGCGCATGCACCTCGGCATGCGGGCCGCCGGCGCGCTGATGCCAGCCTTCGCCGATGACGAGGCCATCGCGAACGAGCACACAGCCGACGCGCGGGTTGGGCGTCGTCGTGTAAAGGCCGATCTCGGCGAGCTCCAGCGCACGCGTCATGAACGCGCGATCGTGGTCGTCGAAACGGGTCATGCCTGGATCGAAATCTGCGCGAGCCGCCGCTGGGGCGGCGTGCTCAGCGGGGCTTGCGCCGCGCCGGCGCGGGCTCGACTTCCTGCAACGCGTCGCGGAAGTCGGCGACGTCCTGGAAGCTGCGGTACACCGAAGCGAAGCGGATGTAGCCGACCTTGTCGAGCTTGTAGAGCTCCTGCATCACCATCTCGCCGACCTGGCGCGATGGAATCTCGCGCTCGCCCAGCGCCAGCACCTGCTGGACGATCCGCTCGACCGCCTGGTCGACGTACTCGGTCGGCACCGGGCGCTTGTGCAGCGCGCGCTGGAAGCCACTGCGAATGCGGTGCACGTCGAAATCGGAACGCGTGCCGTTCTGCTTGACGATCTGCGGCAGGCGCAGCTCCGCCGTTTCGTAGGTCGTGAAGCGCTTCTGGCAGGCGGGACAGCGGCGGCGGCGGCGGATCGAATCGCCGGCCTCGGAAACCCGCGAGTCCACCACTTGCGTGTCTTCGCTGCCGCAGAAAGGGCACTTCATGCCGGCCGGTAGACGGGGAACTTCGCGGTCAGATCGGCGAGCGTCGCGACGACGCGATGGCGGGTGTCCGTGTCGGTCGGCGCATCGAGCACGTCGGCGATCAGGTGCGCGAGCTGCTCGCATTCGAGCTCGGTGAAGCCGCGCGTCGTGATCGCGGGACTGCCGATGCGAACGCCGCTGGTGACGAACGGCTTTTCGGGATCGTTCGGGATCGCGTTCTTGTTGACGGTGATGTGCGCGGCCGACAGCGCCGCCTCGGCGTCCTTGCCAGTGATCTTTTTCGCGCGCAGATCGACGAGGAACATGTGCGAATCGGTGCCGCCGGAGACGATGCGCAGCCCGCGTTCCTGAAGCACGGTCGCCAGCACGCGGGCGTTCTCGACGACGCGCTCCTGGTAGATCCTGAACTCGTGCGTCTGCGCTTCCTTGAACGCGACCGCCTTGGCGGCGATGACGTGCATCAGCGGGCCGCCCTGCAGTCCGGGAAATACCGCCGAATTGATCAGCTTCTCGTGCTCGGCCCCGGCGAGAATGAATCCGCCGCGCGGTCCGCGCAGCGTCTTGTGCGTCGTGCTGGTGACGAAATGGGCGACTCCCACCGGGCTCGGATAGACGCCTGCGGCCACGAGCCCCGCGTAATGCGCCATGTCGACCATCAGGTACGCGCCGACCGAGTCGGCGATCGCGCGGAAGCGCTTCCAGTCGATCACGCGCGAGTACGCCGACGCGCCGGCAATGATCAGCTTCGGCCTGTGCTCCCGCGCCAGGCGCTCGGCGGCGGCATAGTCGATCAGCTCGGTGACCGGGTCGAGCCCGTAGGCGACGATGTTGAACCACTTGCCCGAGAAGTTGACCGGCGAGCCGTGGGTCAGATGTCCGCCGTGCGGCAGGCTCATCCCCATCACCGTGTCGCCGGGCTGCAGCACCGCGAAAAAGACCGCCTGGTTCGCCTGCGCACCCGAATGCGGCTGCACGTTGGCGTATTCGGCATCGAAGAGCTTTTTCAGCCGATCGATCGCCAGCCTTTCAGCGATGTCGACGAATTCGCACCCGCCGTAGTAGCGCTTGCCCGGATAGCCCTCGGCGTACTTGTTGGTCAGCTGCGACCCCTGCGCCGCCATGACCGCCATGCTGGTGTAATTCTCGGACGCGATCAGCTCGATGTGCGTCTCCTGACGCGCGTTTTCGCCGCTGATCGCCTTCCAGAGCTCGGGGTCGGCCTGACTCAGTGCCAATGCGCGGTGCGGCATGGGGGCTGGACGTGAATGAAAGGCGCATTTTACCACCGCGACCCTCCGTTGCCGCGGTGCGCCGAAGGCGATTGCCATTGCCGGCATCGCGGGTTAATCTTCCACGCGCCGCGGGGGGACGCGGCGACGTCCGGTACTCGACGACCGGATGCCGGTCCCCCGGCGCGAACGCCAACCGCCCGGAGGTCGCCGTGTCATTCCTCCTCTCGCTGTCGCGACTGATCGACCGCATCACCGAGCGCATCGGACAGACGCTGTACTGGCTGATCCTGGTCACGGTGTTGATCAGCGCGGCCAACGCCGTCGTCCGCAAGGCGTTCAACTACAGCTCGAACAGCTTTCTCGAGATGCAGTGGTACCTGTTTTCGGCGGTTTTCCTGCTCGGTGCCGGCTATACGTTGCTTCGCAACGAACACGTGCGGATCGACGTCATTTCCGCCAGGCTGTCGCGCCGGGCGCAGATCTGGATCGACATCTTCGGCATCATTTTCTTTTTGCTGCCGATGGCGGTCCTGATCGGCTGGCTGGGCTGGCCGGTGTTCGTCGATTCGTATGTGCGTGACGAGGTGTCGACCAACGCCGGAGGACTGACGATCTGGCCGGCGCGGCTGCTGATACCGGTCGGGTTCTTCCTGCTCGCGGTGCAGGGCGTCTCCGAACTGATCAAGCGGGTCGGCTTCCTGATGGGGATGGCGCCCGATCCTCTGGAAAAACACATTGTGAAAACCGCGGAGGAGCAGCTCGCCGAGGACATCCTTCGGGCGCGCGGCGAGGAAGCGCTGGCCGCGGAAATCGCCGCCCAGGCGCCGAAACCCGACGGGGGCAACCGATGAGCGCACGGGCCGAAGGCAGCCCGCAGGGCGGTTCGCGCGCAATTCAGCAGGAGGCCGGGCCATGAGCGCCTTCCTGATCGCGAACATCGCGCCGCTGATGTTCGTGACGCTGATCGTCGTGCTGCTTCTCGGCTTCCCGGTGGCGTTCTCGCTGGCCGCCGTCGGCATCGCCTACGCGCTGATCGGGATCCAGCTCGGCCTGCTGACGCCTTCGCTGGTCCAGGCGCTCCCGGAGCGCGTCTGGGGCGTGATGTCGAACGACACGCTGCTCGCCGTGCCGTTTTTCACGTTCATGGGATTGATCCTCGAGCGAAGCGGCATGGCCGAGGATCTGCTCGACACCATCGGACAGGTGTTCGGCCCGGTGCGCGGCGGTCTCGCCTACGCGGTCATCTTCGTCGGCGCGCTGCTCGCGGCGACCACCGGAGTAGTCGCGGCATCGGTGATTTCGATGGGGCTGATCTCGCTGCCCATCATGCTGCGCTACGGCTACGACCGCCGCTTCGCGAGCGGCGTCATCGCGGCGTCCGGCACGCTGGCGCAGATCATTCCGCCGTCGCTGGTGCTGATCATCATGGCCGACCAGCTCGGCAAGTCGGTCGGCGACATGTACGCCGGCGCGTTCATTCCCGGTACCAGCCTCGCTTGCCTGTACGCTGTCTATACGCTGGGGGTGTGCACGGTGAAGCCGACCTGGGCGCCGGCGCTGCCGGAGGAAGCGCGGACCTTGCGCGAGCCCAGTGGCGCAGGCGGAACGCGCTCGCTGCTGGTGCTGACGATCATCGCTGCCGCATCGGCGATCGCCTTCGCGCACTGGAAATACGGTCCGGACGACCCGACCGACGAGATGCTGGTCGTCGCGACCAGCGTCGGCACCGGCGTCGCCTTCGTGGCCGCGTCGCTCAACCGGCTGTTCAAGCTGGGCCTGCTCTCGAGGCTGGCCGAGACAGTCGTCTTCGTGCTGATACCGCCTCTGGCGCTGATCTTCCTGGTGCTGGGCACGATTTTCCTCGGCGTCGCGACCCCGACCGAAGGCGGCGCGATGGGTGCGACCGGCGCGCTGATCATGGCGGTGGCGCGCAGGCGTCTTTCCTGGAAGCTGGTCCGCCAGGCGATGGACACGACGGCCAAGCTGTCGACGTTCGTCGTATTCATCCTGGTCGGCGCGCGCGTGTTCAGCCTGACGTTCTACGGCGTCAACGGCCACGTCTGGGTCGAGCAGCTGCTGCTGCATCTTCCAGGCGGGCAGCTGGGCTTCCTGATCGTGGTCAACGTCCTGATCTTTTTCCTGGCGTTCTTTCTCGATTTCTTCGAGCTATCGTTCATCGTCATTCCGCTGGTCGGCCCGGTCGCCGACAAGCTCGGCATCGACCTGATCTGGTTCGGCGTGCTGCTCGGCGTCAACATGCAGACCTCGTTCATGCATCCGCCGTTCGGCTTCGCGCTGTTCTACCTGCGCAGCGTCGCGCCGGCCAAGGACTTCCTCGACAAGATCACCGGCCGGCTGACCAAGAAGGTGACGACCGGGCAGATCTACTGGGGCGCCGTGCCGTTCGTGCTGATCCAGATCGTGATGATCGGCCTGGTCATCGCCTTCCCGCAGATGGTAATGGTCTACAAGGCGAAGGAAAGAGTGTTCGACCCGACCAAGATCCAGATCGTCGTTCCCGAAGACGAATCGGCCCAGGGCGGCCTGCCTTCAGGCGGAGCGAACACCGAGCAGGACGAGGCGGAAAAGGCGCTGCAGAAAGAGCTTGGCGGCGAATCCAAGGCGCCGGATGCCAACGCCCCGGAACCCAAGGCGCCGGTAGAGAAGAAATAGCGCCTCGCGCCGGACGCTCGGCGTCCGCGTGGTTCGCGCGAAAAAAGACGCGCCCGCGATTTCTCGACGGGCGCGTCGTGCGGTTTCGGGCTCGAACGAGGTGTCGATCTATTTCTTGCGCGAGGCCCGCTCGCCGGCGATCATGAAGTTATCGAAACGGTTCTCGGCGACGCTGAACCACTGGATCTGGTCGGCGCGGAACGCCTTCCACGGCGTGTAGATCTTGGCGAACTTGGCGTTCTTGCCGGCAACCTCGTCATACGTTTCCGTCGTCGCCTTGTAGCATGCGGCCATGATGTCGTTCGAGAACGGCTGCAGGTTGACGCCGTTGCCGATCAAGCGCTTCAGCGCGGCAGGGTTCAGCGCATCGTACTTGGCGACCATGTCGACATTGGCTTCGTAGCAGGCGGCTTCGAATATCGCCTGGTAGTCCTTGGGCAGCGCCTCCCAGGCCTTGATGTTGACGAAGCAGTCGAGCTCGGGACCGCCCTCCCACCAGCCGGGATAGTAGTAATTCTTCGCGACCTTGTAAAAGCCGAGCTTTTCATCGTCGTACGGCCCCACCCACTCCGCCGCATCGATCGTGCCCTTCTCCAGCGCCGGATAGATGTCGCCGCCCGGAATCTGCTGCGGCACGACGCCGAGCTTGGTCAACGGCAGCCCGCCGGTGCCGCCGATGCGCATCTTCAGGCCCTTCAGATCGGCGACGGTCTTGATTTCCTTCCGGAACCATCCACCCATTTGCGCGCCGGTGTTCCCTGCCGGGAAGCTGATGATGTTGTAGTCCTTGAAGAACTCGCGCATCAGCGCCATGCCACCGCCGTGGTACATCCAGGCGTTCTGCTGGCGCGCGTTCATGCCGAACGGGATCGCGCAGGAGAATGCGAACGTCGGATCCTTGCCGAAGAAATAGTACGGCGCCGTGTGGCAGAGCTCGACGGTTCCGTTCTGCACCGCGTCGACGACGCCGAACGGCGGCACGATCTCACCACCGGCGAAGACCTGGATCTGGAACTTGCCGTTGGTCGCCGCGGCGCAGCGCTTCGAAATGGTTTCCGCCCCGCCGAAAATCGTATCCAGCGACTTGGGGAAACTCGACGCCAGGCGCCATTTGACCTCGGGCTGCGTGCCTTGGCCGATGACCGGCGCGGCAACGGCGCCGGCGGCGAGACCGACCCCGGCTTTTTTCAGAAATGAACGACGTTCCATGAACTCCTCCAAGTGACGTTCGACCGATTGGCGCGCTGGAGAACTGGCGGTGGCGCGACGCGGATGACGCGCGCGGCGCGACGCAGCTCGTCAGCCAGCTGCGGAGTCAGACTGCTCCGCCGGCGATTCTAACCCATTTCCCCTGCGGGAGAGCCGCTCAGCCGGATAGCTTGCGCACCGCGCTGAAGAGGCCCCACGACCATCCGGCCTGGCGCTCTATCGTCTGGTTGAAGCGCACAAGATAGCGAGCGTTCCCGGTATCCAGCTCGACCATGCCGCCGGACATCAGGCGGTCGTCGGGTCCGATCAGGCTGCGCTGTGTCGCCTCGCGGTTGGCGGCGTGCGCCGGAATGTAGACGCCGAAGAACGGCCGGTCGATCGCGGCGTGCTCGGCGTCGAGCGGCGCGACCCAGGTGCGCAGCAGTACCCGGATGATGCGGCGCGCGATGATCTCGACGCCGCAGATGACTTCGTCGACCTGCTCGCGCTGCATGCGGCGCACGACCGCCAGGCTCCACCCTTCCGGCGCCTGAAAAGCGATGATCTCGCCCAACTTGGCGGGCACGTCCTTCGCCGGCGCGACCAGCCGGCAGCCGCTTTCGCTATGGTCGACCAGGCGCCATTGCGATCCGCGCACGCGCCGCGCTATCGAGTCGGGATTCGCGCTGGGATTCACCATCTGCGTGATCTCGTCGTAGCTCATCATCGCGCCGACCGACTTGGCTTGCGGCGACAGGTGCTCGACTTCCGCGACCGCGCGGGTAAGCGCCTGCAGGCCGACGACGACGCGCACGTCGTGCTCGGTGCGCTGCCGCGGCGCGCGCGGCGCGTAGGCCAGCGCGTCGGGACCATAGAGCGCCGCCAGCCGCATCAGCAGCAGCTTCTGCTCGCGCGGTGGCAGATCGCCGTCCAGCGGCTTGTCGTCGTCGCGGTCCGGCAGGACGCGCATGCGCTCGACGATCTTGGCATACACCGACGATGCATCGAGATAGAGCACGCGGCCGCCGGCACGCGGCCGGTCGCCGCGGCGCAGGCCGTGCGTGCCCGACAGGTCGACCAGAAAATTGGCGTTGGTGCCGTGCTGCGGAACCAGGCTGACCGCGTCGACCCAATCCTCGAGCGCGCGCGCCACCCACTCGACCTGGTCGGGCGTGAAGCTGCCGCTGTCCAGGCGCATCAACAGCAGCGTCGCGACGTATTCCTGCTCCTGGGTCTTGTTCGGGCGGCGGAATCCGGCGGCCCCGGATTCGCGATGCCAGCCGCGGGTGCGCGCAAATTCGTAGAGCTCGTGGATCTCGCGCCATTGCGCGGGTATCCAGTGCCCATAGCGGAACAGGCGGAACTTGCCGTCGAGTCCCTTGTAGTGTGCAAGCCGCAGCAGGATGCGGGGCATGACCGCCTTCCACTGCTTGTCTTCGCGTCCGCCATAGCCGCTCTTGACCGCCGCCTCATACGCCGCGATGAACGCCTTGACCAGATCGAACACCGCGTGCCACAGCCGCGTCTCGACGCTGCTCGAGCGCTGATAATTGACCGTGTATTGCTCGGTCAGGTCGCCGATGACCGGTTCGAATCGCGCGTCGATCGTCAGCAGAGCCTCGGCCTGTGCCGGACCGATCGCACGGCGGCCGCCGGGAAACGAGGTGACGAGATCGAGCGCTTCGTGCTGCAGCTGCAGCGCGTCGGTGGCGGGCAGGGTCGCGATCCACCGCGCCGCGGCGGCCGGATTGCGCAATGGATCGGACAGCGACCTTCGCCAGATCGCGATCCGCTCGCCGACGCTGCGTTTGGCCAATTGAGCTCGCACGGCGAATCAGTTTCCCGCCACGGCCATCGTGCCGATCATGATCGATCCGCAGTGACGCGAGCCGCGGCGATCGACGTCCTTGCCGATGGCCGTGATGTCGCGGTACATGCGGGCCAGGTTTCCGGCGATGGTGATTTCCTCGACCGGATACGCGATCTCGCCGTCCTCGATCCAGTAGCCGGCCGCGCCGCGCGAATAATCGCCGGTGACAGGATTGACGCCCTGGCCCAGAAGCTCGGTCACCAGCAGGCCGCGATCCATGCGCTTGAGCAGCGCGGGGAGGTCGTCGTCGCCGTGGCTGACGATCAGGTTGTGATTGCCGCCGGCGTTGGCCGTCGATTGCAGACCCAACTTGCGCGCCGAGTAGCTGCCGAGGAAATATCCCTGCACGACACCGTCGGCGACGACATCGCGCGGACGCGTCGCGACGCCTTCGTCGTCGAACGGCGTCGAGGCCTGTCCGCGCGGCAGGTGCGGCTCCTCGCGGATCGACAGGTGCGGAACGAACACCTGCGTGCCGACGCTGTCGAGCAGGAATGACGACTTGCGATACAGGCTGCCGCCGCTCACGGCGTTGACGAAGTGACCGATCAGGCCGGTCGCAATCGGAGCCTCGTAGACGACGGGACACTCGGTGGTGGCAAGCTTGCGCGCACCGAGCCGGCGCAGCGTGCGCAGCCCGGCCTTTCTGCCGACTTCGCGCGCCGGCATCAGGTCGCCGGGCGACCGCGCCGACGTATACCAGTCGTCGCGCTGCATCGCGCCGTCCTCTTCGCCGATCACCGCGCAATAGATGCCGTGACGCGAGCTGGCATAGCCGCCCGAAAACCCGTTGCTGTTCGCGTAGACGAATTCCGCCTCGTGCAGGGATACCGACGCGCCTTCGGAATTGCTGATGCGCGGATCGACGCCGAGCGCCGCGGCCTCGCATTCGCGTCCGAGCTCGATCGCCTGCTCGACGGTCAACGGCCATGGATGGCTCAGGTCCGGATCGGTCCAGTCGCGCGCGAGCAATGCCGGATCGGCCAGCCCCGCGCAGTTGTCGTCGGCCGTGTAGCGTGCGATGGTCAGCGCCTTGGTGACGGTGTCGCGTATCGCGGCGGGCGCGAAATCGGCGGTGCTGGCGTGCCCGCGGCGCAAGCCGACATAGACGGTGACGCCGATACCCTTGTCGCGGTTGTAGGCAATGGTTTCGACGTCCCCCTTGCGCACGGTCACGCTCTGGCCGAAGGCCTGCGAGACTTCAGCCTCGGCTGCGGTCGCGCCGCCCGCGCGTGCCGCGTCCAGCACTTGTGCGGCGACGTCGGCGAGCGTCCCGGCGGCGAGCGCAAAGCGATTCTCGGACGTGCTCACTGAGCTGGTCATCGACGGACTCGAAGCGGAAGGTGGGCCCCTGATCGGTTATGATAGCAAACCCCTTTCGCGAGCCTTGGCGCCGCCATGCGACGATCCGACGAAACACCCCGGCGAACGGGACAGGAGGAGCGCGGACCGCGCCCTTCGGGCAGCCTTCGCGCAACGCCGCGGGCCGCGGAAGCCGGCCAGTCGGCCGACGCTCAATCAGGCGACGACGCAGAGGTCCTGTCGAAGACGCGCCGCAAGAGCGCGATGCACGACCTCCAGAGCCTGGGCGAGACGCTGGTTCAACTCTCCGCCCCGCGGCTGTCCGAGCTCGGCTTGCCCGAGCGATTGTTCGACGCGATCGGACAGGCGCGGGCGATCACCAAGCACGAGGCGCGGCGCAGGCAAATGCAATACATCGGCAGGCTCATGCGCGACGTCGATCCCGACCCGATCCGGGCGCGGCTGGCGCAATGGGGCGCGGCGCCCGCCGCCGAAAAGGCGCGGCTCGCAGCGGTCGAGCGCTGGCGCGAGCGTCTGCTAGTCGATGCGGCTGCGCTCGACCAGTTGTGCACCGCCGTCCCGCGCGCCGACCGCGCGCGCCTCTCGGCGCTGGTGGCGCGGGTCCAGGGCGAGCGCGCGCGGGCTGCGCCGCCGCACGCTTATCGCGAACTCTTTCGCGCCCTGAACACCTTGTTGTCGACGGCGCAAAGCGGCTGATGCCCGACGCCGACCGGACTCTCGCCGGGACCTGCCGATGACCGACGCAGCATCGCTACTGATAGGGTTGGTCTCGATCAGCGACCGCGCATCCGCCGGCGTCTACGAAGACAAGGGCATTCCGGGTCTCACCGACTGGTTCACCGCCGCGCTGACGACGCCGTGGCGGATGGAAACACGGTTGATTCCGGACGAGCAGGCGCTGATCGAGCGCACCTTGATCGAGCTCACCGACAGCGTGCGCTGCCATCTGGTGCTGACCACCGGAGGCACCGGACCCGCGGCGCGCGACGTGACGCCCGAAGCGACGCTGGCGGTCGCGCACAAAGTGCTGCCGGGGTTCGGCGAGCAGATGCGCCAGGTGAGTCTCAAGTACGTGCCGACGGCCATACTGTCGCGTCAGGTCGGCGTCATCCGCGGCGGCGCGCTGATCCTCAATCTTCCCGGACAGCCGAAGGCGATCAAGGAAACGCTGGACGGAGTCTTTCCCGCCGTGCCGTATTGCATCGACCTGATCGGCGGCCCCTACATCGAGACGCGCGACGAGATCTGCAAGGTCTTCCGTCCGAAGAGCGCTGTGCGCCCGCCGTCGGCGTGACCTGCGCGATGGCCGCCGACGACGCCAACCAGCCGCCGCCTTACGAGGGACGCAACCTCTATTTGGGTGACCGCGCGCTGCGCGCCTCCGTCGAGCGGGGCGGCGCGGCGTGGTCGCACGACGGGCTGGCCGAGTGGGGCGCCGCGCTCGGCAGCGCCGAGTTGTCGGCGCTGGCCTCGCGCGCCAATCGATTCGCCCCGGAGCTTCGCACCCACGACCGATTCGGCAATCGCATCGACGAGGTCGGATTCGATCCCGCCTGGCACGAGATTCTGATGCTGGCGATGATCGAGGGCGAGCACGCGTCGCCATGGACCGACGCGCGCGCCGGCGCGCACATCGCGCGGGCGGCGGCGTACCTGATGCATGCCCAGATCGAAAACGGCACACAGTGCCCGCTGACGATGACCTTCGCCGCCGTGCCGCTGCTGCGCCGGCACGCGGGTGCCATTCCCTGGCTGGCCGACGAATGGCTGCCGCGCATCGTATCGCGCGACTACGATCCACGCGCGCTGCCGGTCGCGCACAAGGCGTCGGCGCTGCTCGGCATGGGCATGACCGAGCGCCAGGGCGGGTCGGATGTGCGCGCGAACACCACCCGCGCCGAGCCGCTCGCTGGCAGCGAATTCCGGCTGACCGGGCACAAGTGGTTTTTTTCGGCGCCCATGTGCGACGCGCATCTGGTGCTGGCACAGGCCCCGAAGGGCCTGTCGTGCTTTTTCCTGCCGCGCGTCCTGCCCGACGGCACGCGCAACGCGGTGCACCTGCAGCGCCTGAAGGACAAGCTCGGCAATCGCTCCAACGCGTCGTGCGAAGTCGAGTTCGACGGCGCCGCCGGCTGGCTGCTCGGTGACGAAGGCCGTGGCGTGCAGGTGATCATCGAGATGGTCCAGCACACGCGGCTCGATTGCGCGATCGGCAGCGCGGGCATCGTCAAAAGCGCCGCGGCGCAGGCCCTGCACCATGCGCAGCATCGGCGCGCGTTCGGCCGACCGCTCGCCGAGCAGCCGCTGATGCAGAACGTGCTCGCCGACCTCGCGATCGAAGCCGAAGCCGCCGTCGTCTCGGTGCTGCGGCTGGCGTCGACGTTCGAGGCGAACGCGGGCGAAGCAGAAGCGGCGTTGTCGCGGCTCGCGACCCCGGCGCTCAAGTACTGGCTGTGCAAGCGCGCACCGGCAGTCGTCGCCGAGGCGATCGAGGTGCTCGGCGGCAACGGCTACGTCGAGGAAAGCGCGCTGCCGCGTCTGTACCGCGAGGCGCCGCTGAATTCGATCTGGGAAGGATCGGGCAACATCATGTGCCTTGATGTTCTGCGCGCCGCGCGGCGTGAGCCGAACGCCGTGGCCGCGCTGCTCGCCGAGCTCGCGCTCGCGCGCGGCGGCGACGCGCGGCTCGACCGTCACGTCGCTCGCCTCGGCGCGACGTTCACCGACGGCGCGCTCGACGAGGCCGGAGCGCGCCGGCTCGCCTCCGACGTCGCGCTGGCGCTGGCTGCGGCATTGCTGGTGAGGAACGCCGCTCCGGCGGTCGCCGATGCGTTCTGCGCATCGCGGCTGGGCGAAAGCTACGCCGGCGCGCTGGGGACGCTGCCGGCGGGCATCGATTGCGCCGCCGTCATGGCAGCGAGCGGCTGAAAGAGCGCCGGCGCTTAGCGCTGACGCCTCGCGGTCGAGGGTGGGTCGCCGGCGGGCAGCGCGTGGTCCCATTCCATCAGCAGCTCGGCACGGCGCGCCGGGTCCTGCCGGTAATAGCGGCGCAGCAGATCGTAAACGGCTGGGTAGTCGTGCAGCAGCAGCGCCGGCTCGGCAAAGAACACTTCGGACAGCACGGCAAAAAATTCCGCCGGGCTCTCCGCCGCGTACGGATCGATCGCGGTGTCTTCGCCGGATTCGACCCGCGCGTGGAAGTGCTCGTACGCGGCGTTCATCGTCTGCTTCCAGTCGCTGGCCCGCATGTCGGCCGGCAGCGGCGGGCAGCCATTGGCGTCGCCGTTGCGCATGTCGAGCTTGTGCGCGAATTCGTGAATGACCAGATTCATCCCGGCGCTGTCCCAGTCGGCTCCCGCTTCGACGTCGGACCAGGACAGCACGACCGGGCCGCCCGGCATCGACTCGCCGGCCAGCTGCTCCCTCCCGCGATGGACGACGCCGGCTTCGTCCTCGAATTCGCGTGCGATAATGAACTCGTCCGGATAAACGATGACGTTTTCCCAGCCGTCGTAGCTATCCTCGTCGAGCCAGAGCGCCGGCGCGCAAGCCTGCAGGGCGATCAGGACGCGCATCAGCGGGGTTACGGCGAACCCGGCGGCGCCGACAATGCTTTTTTCGGAGAGGAAGACGACGACGCGCTCGCGCAGGCGCTTGATTTCGTCCTCGGTATAGATCGCCAGAAAGGGCAGCGCGTCCAGCGCCTGCCGCCAGAGCGGCTCGGGAATCGCCGCCGTCGCCAGCATCCGCCGGCGACGCCATCTGCGGATGGCTTCGAACATCGTTTACGAATGGCGAGCGTCAGCTCGCGCTGTTGGACGCAGGCGGCTCGAGATCGAAATCAGGATCCGGGCTGCTGCCGGTCTCGATGTCGATGACGATCGCGGTCTGCTCGCGCAAAAGCAGCGTGGCCTCGCCTTCCGGAAGCGCCTCCACACCCTTCAGCTTTCGCTCGATCGACCGCGATCGTATCTCCGCGGCGCCCAGCGTATTGCCGACCATCTCGAGTTGCTTCTTGGTCTTGGCGAGAATATCGCCGAACGTTCCGAACTCGGTTTTTACCGCCGCGAGCAGTCTCCAGACTTCGCCGGACCGCCGCTCGATTGCAAGCGTCCGGAACCCCATCTGCAGGCTGTTAAGAATCGCGGCCAGCGTCGTCGGGCCCGCGAGCGTCACCTGGTGGTCGCGCTGGATGATGTCGGCGAGGCCGGGGCGCCTGAGAACTTCCGCATACAGGCTCTCGACAGGCAGGTACAGCAACGCAAAGTCCGTCGTATGCGGCGGTTCGATGTATTTTTCGTGTATGTCCCTCGCCTGCCTGCGAACGCGATCCTCCAGGGCCTTGCCGAAAAACTCGACACCGGCCAGATCCGCTCTCTCCTGCGCGTCCTGCAGGCGCTGAAAATCCTCGAGCGGAAACTTGGCGTCGATCGGCAGCCAGAATTCGGTCTTGCCTTCGTCGCGGCCCGGCAGGCGGATCGCGAATTCGACGCGCGCCGACTGGCCGGGCCGGGTTATGACGTTCTTGCTGTATTGCGCCGGCGTCAGCATCTGCTCGAGCAGATTTTCCAGCTGGACTTCGCCCCAGGTGCCGCGCGTCTTGATATTCGTGAGAACCTTCTTCAGATCGCCGACGCCGGCCGCGAGCGATTGCATCTCGCCCAATCCCTTGTGAACCTGCTCGAGACGGTCGGACACGAGCTTGAACGATTCGCCCAGACGCTGCTCGAGCGTCGCGTGCAGCTTTTCGTCGACTGTCAGCCGGATATGCTCGAGCTTCTGCGCGTTGTCGGCGCGCAAGGCCTCCAGCCTCTGCTCGACCGTCGCCCGCACCGCCTCGAGCCTCGCCTCGTTCGACTGCGTCAGCGATGCCAGGCGCTCGTTCTGCACGTGCGCGCTGCCGGCAAGCTGGTTTTGCAGCGACTGGGTGAACTGGCTGAGGGTTGCGGCGAGCTCGACTCGCCCGGTCTGCGCGTTCTGTGCCGCTTCGCCGCGCGCCTGCGCGAGCTCGCTGCGCAACTCGCGCTCCAGGCGCTCGTTTTGGGCGGCGATCGCGTCGAGGCGAGCCTTGAATTCGACGCCGCTAGCGATCCGGTACAGCGCCTGCACGCGCGCCAGGACGAAGGCGACCAGCGCGGCCAGAACCACAAAGCCGACGGCCGCGACGATCACCAGGATGGCGGATTCCATTGCCGACAGTTTACGTCCTCGCCCTCGGCGCGGCAAAGCGAGCCCGCTCGCGCCGCGTTCGGATGCGCAGCTTCAGGCTGCTTCGCGGCTTGCTCGCTTGCGCTCGTGCGCAAGCAGGTGACGCTTGCGGATGCGAATCGATTTGGGTGTGACCTCGGCGAGCTCGTCGTCGGCGATGAATTCGACCGCGTACTCGAGCGTCAGCTGGATCGGCGGCGTCAGCGCGATCGCTTCGTCCTTGCCCGACGCGCGGACGTTGGTCAGCTGCTTGCCCTTGATCGGATTGACG
>DATASF010000096.1:0-13328 GCA_036269335.1 Casimicrobiaceae bacterium | reverse complement strand
CTTGAGTGCGGTCGGCTTCGGAGGCGGCCCAGACATGGTCAGGCGGCCTGCGGTGCCCGTGCTTGGGCAATACTGGCGAAGGGCTCGCCGGACTCGGCGTGGCGCGCTTCCTGACCAGTGAAGTTCTGCCAGCGCAGGACGGCGACGTCGACGTAGTCGGGAACGATCTCGCGCGCCAGACCAGCGCGCCCGGTCTGCAGTTGGCAGGTTTCCGCGGCGCCCTGCAAACGACAACGCCGAGGGAGAGCGGTCGGCGTCGGTATCTGGTGGAGACGAAGGGGATCGAACCCTCGACCTCCGCATTGCGAACGCGGCGCTCTCCCAGCTGAGCTACGTCCCCACAGGGGCGAAAGTATAGCCGCAGACCCCCGTGGAGTAAACCGGGACGGCATTAGCTTATAGCCGGCGCAATCATGCTTCGTTAATTGCTCCGCTTTATCGTCGTTGGCGTCATTCGCCGAACATCCCACCGGCTTGATTCGCACCGCGGCCGCCACCATGTAAGCTATCCCACGCCACCGCGACAAGAACAGGCGAGGTACCCCATGAGCCATGTCATTGCGATGATTCAGCAGTACGGTCTGGGCTTTGTATTCCTGAACGTACTCGCGCTGCAGGCAGGATTGCCAATCCCTGCCTATCCGACGCTGATCGTGGCCGGCGCCTATGCTGCCAGCGGCGGCAATCCACTATGGGCGCTGGTCCTCGTCGGCATCGCCGCGGCGCTGACCGCGGACACCGGATGGTATATCGCCGGTCGCCGCTTCGGCCTGCGCATTCTGAGCACGCTTTGCCGCGTGTCGCTGTCGCAGGATTCCTGCGTTCGCCAGACCGAAACGATCTTCCAGCGCTTCGGACCCGCGTCGATGCTGTTCGCCAAGTTCGTCCCGGGATTCGCCTCGGTCGCGACCGCTCTGGCGGGCGCGTTGCGCCTGCGCTATGCGGTCTTCCTTTTGTTCGACGCCATCGGGGCGGGTCTGTGGGTCGGCGTGGGGCTCGGTCTGGGGTACCTGTTCCGCGACGCGATCAGCGACGTGATGGACAAGCTCGCATCGCTGGGCAGGTATGGCTCGATGCTGGTCGCCTCCGCGTTCGTCGCCTGGATCCTGCTCAAATGGTGGCGGCGCCGCCTGTTCATCAAGCAGCTGCGCATGGATCGGGTTTCGGTCGACGAGCTCCGCGAGCTGATCGATACGAACAAGGCGAGCGCCATTGTCGACGTGCGCTCGCCGCTGACGCAGGCGGCGACCGGACGCATACCCGGTGCGCGGACGATAGACATCAAGAACATCGCCAAGGGCTTCGACGGCGTCGCCAGGGACGACGAAGTCATTGTCTATTGCGCCTGTCCGAACGAGGCGACGGCGGTCAAGGTCGCGCAGCAGCTGAGAAAGCTCGGATACAAGCGGATTCGTCCGCTGCACGGCGGCATCGACGCCTGGATCGGCGCCGGCAACGAAGTCGAGCGCTAGACCGCGAGGCAGCGCTGCGGTCTTGCCCGTGCTAGATTTGCGCTTCACGAGCGTAGGGGCCATGAGCCCCGCCGGACCGCTCCAAGGCGCGAATTGCGCCCCCACGGGGGCGGCGTAGCGGTAAGCGTGGGGGGACCATGAGCAAGGAAGCGATCCACAGCAGCAAAGCTCCGACGGCGCTGGGTCCGTACTCGCAGGCGATTCGCGCCGGCTACACCGTCTACCTTTCGGGCCAGCTCGGTATCGATCCGCCGAGCGGCAACCTGGTGCAAGGCATCGAGGCGCAGACGCGGCAGGTCTTCGCCAATCTGCGCGCGGTCGCCGAAGCGGCAGGCGGCTCGCTCGACGACATCGTCAAGCTGACGATCCTGATGGTCGACCTTTCCGACTTCGCGAAGGTGAACGACATCATGGCGAGCTGCTTCAGCACGCCGTATCCTGCGCGCGCAACCTACCAGGTCGTGGCATTGCCCAAGGCGGCGCTGATCGAAGTCGAGGGTGTGCTCGAGCTGGGACGCATCGCCGAGCCGACATGGCCGGGAGGACGCGCGCAGACCTCGGACAAAGCCTGAACGAGTGGCAAGAAAAAAGGCGGCAGCGAAAGAGCCCCGGCCGGCAAACACGCTGCAGGACAAGCTGTCGCGCCTGGGCATCGCGCGCGAGCAGGATCTGGTGCTGCACCTGCCGCTGCGCTACGAGGACCAGACCCACCTGTGTCCGCTGTCCGCGCTCAAGCCCGGGCAGTCATGGCAGGTCGAGGGCATTGTCGCGAACACCGAGATTCAATACCGCGGCCGCCGCCAGCTCGTCTGCCTGATCGATGACGGCGCGGATCGCGGCGCGCAACTGGTGCTGCGCTTTTTCCATTTCTACCCGAACCAGCAGAAGGCGCTCGCCCAGGGCAAGCGCGTGCGCGCGTTCGGCGAAGTCCGCGACGGACATTTCGGCCTGGAAATGGTGCACCCGAGCTTCCAGGTCGTCGTGCCCGGAACGCCATTGCCGGACAGGCTGACGCCGGTCTACCCGACGACGGCGGGGCTGTCGCAGGATGCGTTGCGCAAGCTCGTGCGCCGCGCGCTGCTCGCCAATCCCGCATTTCTGGGCGAGACGCTGCCGCCGTGGACGCGCGAGCCGCGACGGCTGTGGGGCTTCGCCGAAGCCGTGCATTTTCTGCACGAGCCACCTCCGGAGGCGGCGAACGCGACAGCGCAGGCGAGCCTCGATCAACGCACCCATCCTGCCTGGACGCGACTCAAGTTCGACGAGCTGCTGGCGCAGCAGTTGTCGCTGAAAATGCATCGCCGCGCCCGCGCCAGGCGCAAGGCGCCGCGACTGCCTGGTGATGGCTCGCTGACGCGCGAGCTGCTCGCGCGCCTGCCGTTCAAGTTGACGCGGGCGCAGCAGCGCGTCATCGCCGAAATCCGCCGCGATCTCGCGCGCGGCGAGCCGATGCAGCGGCTGCTCCAGGGCGACGTCGGCAGCGGCAAGACGATCGTCGCCGCGCTGGCCGCGCTGCAGGCGATCGAATCCGGCTATCAGGTTGCGTTCATGGCGCCGACCGAAATCCTGGCCGAGCAGCATTACCGCAAGCTCGCGGCCTGGCTCGACGGATTACCGTTGCAGATCGCCTGGTTGTCCGGCGGGCTGCCGGCAAAAGACCGCAAGAAGGCGCTCGCGGCGATCGTCGGCGGCGAGGCGCAGCTCGCGATCGGCACGCATGCCTTGTTCCAGGAGGAGGTCGTGCTGCCGAAGCTGGGGCTCGCCATCGTCGATGAGCAGCACCGTTTCGGCGTCGCGCAACGTCTCGCGCTTCGGCAGAAGGGCATCGGCGACGCGCACCAGCTGATGATGAGCGCGACCCCGATCCCGCGCACCCTGGCGATGAGCTTCTACGCCGACCTTGACGTGTCGGTGATCGACCAGATGCCGCCGGGCCGCACGCCGGTCACGACCAAGCTGGTCAGCCAGCGGCGTCGCGGCGAAATCGTCGAGCGCGTGCGTAAGATCGCGGCCGCCGGGCAACAGGTGTACTGGGTCTGTCCGCTAATCGAGGAATCGGAAAAGCTCGAGCTGCAGACCGCCGTCGCGCTGCATGCCGAGCTGACCGGCGCGCTCTCGGAATTCAAGGTCGGCCTGCTGCACGGCCGGATGAAGCCCGCGGAAAAGGCGGCGGCGATGGACGGCTTCGTGCGCGGCGAAGTGAACGTTCTGGTTGCGACGACGGTGATCGAGGTCGGCGTCGATGTGCCCAATGCTTCGCTGATGGTGATCGAGCACGCCGAGCGCTTCGGCCTCGCACAGCTGCACCAGCTGCGCGGCCGCGTCGGACGCGGCGCCGACGAAAGCGTCTGCGTGCTGCTGTTCGAAGAGCCGATGTCGCTGCTCGCGAAGGCGCGCCTCAAGGTCATTTACGAAAATCACGACGGCTTCGAGATCGCCCGGCAGGACTTGTCGATTCGTGGCCCGGGCGAGTTTCTCGGTGCGCGCCAATCCGGCGTGCCGCTGCTGCGCTTCGCCGACCTGGAACGCGACGTCGAGCTGATCGAGCGCGCCCGCGACGCCGCCGACGAGCTGTTGCGCCGCGAGCCGGCCGCGGCGCAGGCGCATCTCGAGCGCTGGCTGGGCGGAAAGCAGGAGTTTTTCAAGGCATGAGCGGCAATGCCCGCGACTGGCTGGCACGCGGCAATGCATACGCCCGCGGCGGGCAGCCTGCCGCGGCGGTCGAAGCGTATCGAGAAACTCTCGCGCGCGAGCCCGGCTGGAACGATGCGCGTTTCAACCTCGGCTTGATGCAAAAGAAGCTTGGCGATCGCGCCGCAGCGATCCGCGCGTTTCACGCTGCCTGGGTCGGCGATCCGCTGCTGTTCGAGGCCGCGCGGCAATGCGTCGCGACGATCGCCGATGCGGTGCGGGCCGGCGAACGCGACGATGCGGCGACGCTACCGGCGCTCGACGCGGTGCCGCCCGATCTTTCGCTCAGCATCGTCATCTGCTCGATCGACGACGGCAAGCACGAGCGCGCCGTCGCGCTGTACCGGCGGCTGTTCGCGGGAGTGCGCCACGAGATCGTCTCGATCCGCAACGCGCGCTCGCTCGCCGAGGCGTACAACTGGGCGATCGGACACAGCGTCGCGGACGTCGTCGTACTTTCGCACGACGACGTCGACATTCTGGCGCCCGATTTTGCCGCGCGACTCCTCGAGCGTTTGGAGAGGTTCGACGTCGTCGGCGTCGCGGGCAGCACCCGGATCGACGGCCCGGCGATCGGATGGAGCGGTCATCCGCATTTGCGCGGCTGGATAACGCACCACGCACCCGACAGCGCCGGCTGGCAGGCCGACGTGCTCGATCCGCGTCCGGTCGCGGGTGACATCGTGCTGCTCGACGGCGTCCTGCTCGCCGGCAAGCGCGAAGCGTTCCAGACGGTGCCCTTCGACGACGTGAGCTTCGACGGCTTTCACCTGGCCGATCTCGACTGGTCGTACCGCGCCGCGCGGGCGGGATTCGAGCTCGGCGTCGCCGGCGACTTGCTGCTCGTCCACGCCTCCCGCGGCAATTACGACGCGACATGGCAGCGTTACGCCGACCGCTTTTGCCGCAAGCACGCGACGGGCGGCTCGCCGCCGGCGCCGTCGTCGTTCTTCGGCGCCTCGCTGGAGAGTCCCCGGCAGGTCCGCGCTTTTTTCGGATTCCTGGCCGAACTGTCGTCCTGAACCCGCATCCGTCCGGCAGCCCATATCGTATTGCGATAAAATATCAGCGACTTGCGATCGATCACGATGCCTCTCTACGCCCTCGGCCTGAACCACGCGACCGCGCCCGTCAAGGTGCGCGAGCAGGTCGCGTTTCAGCCCGACACGCTGGGCGTCGCGCTGCGCGACCTGATCGCGCAGCCGAGCGTCAAGGAAGCGGCGATCCTTTCGACCTGCAACCGGACCGAGGTCTACTTCAGCGCCCCCGAAGCGGCGCCGGTCGAGCGCTGGCTGGAAAGCTTCCACCGCGTGCCGCCCGACTCGCTGCATCCTTACGTCTACACGCTGCCGCAGGATCGTGCGGTCTCGCATGCGTTTCGCGTCGCCAGCGGGCTCGATTCGATGGTGCTTGGCGAGCCTCAGATTCTCGGCCAGATGAAGCACGCCGTACGCAGCGCCGAAGCGGCCGGCGCGCTGGGCCTGATCCTCAATCGCCTGTTCCAGCGCACGTTCGCGGTGGCCAAGGATGTGCGCACCAACACCGACATCGGCAGCGCGTCGATTTCGATGGCTGCCGCCGCGGTCAAGCTCGCCGAGCGCATTTACCCGTCGCTCGCCGACCAGCATCTGCTGCTGATCGGCGCCGGCGAGATGATCGATCTCGCCGCTGCACATTTCGCGGCAGCGCATCCGAAGTCGATCACCGTCGCGAACCGGACGCTCGAGCGCGGCGAGCAGCTGGCCGCGCGCTTCGGGGCGAATGCGATCACCTTGAACGAGCTGCCCGATCGACTCGCGCAGTTCGATATGATCGTGACGTCGACGGCGAGCTCCTTGCCCATCCTCGGCAAGGGCCTCCTCGAGCGGGCGATCAAGTCGCGCCGCCACGCGCCGATGTTCATCGTCGATCTCGCGGTGCCGCGGGATGTGGAGCCGGAAGCCGCCGAGCTCGACGACGTGTTTCTCTACAGCGTTGACGACCTGGCCAACATCGTCAAGGACAATCTGCAGATCCGCGTCGACGCGCTGGCGCAGGCCGAAGCGATGATAGCCGAGCAGACGCAGGCGTTTTTGCGCTGGCTCGACGGGCGCAGCGTCATTCCGACGCTGACCGCGCTGCAGGGGCATCATGAGA
This sequence comes from Casimicrobiaceae bacterium, assembly GCA_036269335.1. Classification (GTDB taxonomy): domain Bacteria; phylum Pseudomonadota; class Gammaproteobacteria; order Burkholderiales; family Casimicrobiaceae; genus PALSA-1003. The sequence continues at coordinate 7,029 of DATASF010000096.1, read as the reverse complement.
ACCTGCGCGCCGCGGAGCTCGAGCGCGCGCGCAGGCTCCTTGCCGGCGGCGCCGCGCCCGAGCAGGTCATCGAGCAGCTCGCCCGCGGGCTGACCAACAAGTTTCTGCACGGGCCCGCGCAGGCGCTGACCCGCGCCGGTGATGCCGAGCGCGCCCAGCTGTTGGCGATGCTGCACCATATCTACCAGCTGCCGGACGACGATTAGCTGCGGATGCGGCCGTTCGTCCGGCGAGATGCCGGACGCGCAATTCATCGCCGTCGACCCGATTCAGCAATGCGGCGCTCCGTTCGCCGCGACAAGGCCACGATCCGCAGGACATGAAACCGTCGCTCTCCACCAAGCTCAACCAGCTGACCTCGCGGCTGGAGGAATTGAACGGCCTGCTCGCGGCCGAGGACGTCACTCGCGACCTCGATCGCTACCGCGCGCTGTCGCGTGAGCACGCGGAGATCGCGCCTGTCGTCGCGCTCTATCGCGACTGGCTGCAGGCCGAGCGCGACTTCGCGGCCGCGCAGGACATGCTGTCGGATCCGGAGATGAAGTCTTTCGGCGACGACGAGGCGAAGGCGGCGCGAGCGCGCATGGCCGCGCTCGAGGACGAGCTGCAGCGCGCGCTGCTGCCCCGCGACGCCAACGACGAGCGCAACGTATTTCTCGAAATCCGAGCCGGCACCGGCGGCGACGAGTCGGCATTGTTCGCCGGCCAGCTCTTCCGCATGTACTCGCGGTTCGCCGAGCGCAACAAATGGCAGGTCGAGCTGATCTCCGAAAGCCCCGGCGACGTGGGCGGCTACAAGGAGGTGATCGCGCGCGTCGTCGGGCAGGGCGTTTACGCCAAGCTCAAGTTCGAATCCGGCGGTCATCGCGTGCAGCGCGTGCCCGAGACCGAGGCGCAAGGCCGGATCCATACCTCGGCGTGCACGGTCGCGGTGCTGCCCGAGGCCGACCCGGTCGCCGACATCACGATCAATCCATCCGAGATCCGCATCGACACGTTTCGCGCTTCGGGCGCCGGCGGCCAGCACGTGAACAAGACCGACTCGGCGGTGCGCATCACCCATTTGCCGACCGGCATCGTCGTCGAATGCCATGACGATCGCTCGCAGCACCGCAACCGCGCGCAGGCGATGGCGGTGCTGGCTTCGCGGCTGGTCGACCAGGAGCGGCAGCAGCGGCAGCAGAAGGAAGCGGCAACGCGCAAGAGCCTGATCGGCAGCGGCGACCGCTCCGAGCGCATCCGCACCTACAATTTTCCGCAGGGACGGGTCACCGACCATCGCATCAACCTGACGCTGTACAAGATCGACCAGATCATGGACGGCGACCTGTTCGAGTTGACGCAGGCGCTGGCGCAGGAATTCCAGGCCGAGCAGCTCGCGGCCCTCGGCGGCGACGAAGCCGCGGGCGAGACCGTGCGATGAAGCGGGCCCCGCCGATCTGGCTCGAGACCTTGCGTCTCGAGATGCGCGAGTTCACGCCGGACGACATCGGCGATCTGGTCCGCCTCGACAGCGATCCACGCGTGCTGAAATACATCAACGGCGGCAAGCCGATGCCGAGGAGCGAGATCGACGCGGCGATGCGGCGGGTCACGCGCTACTACGCGCTCTATTCGGGGCTCGGCGTATGGCGCGCGTCGCTGCGCAGCAGCGGCAAGTTCATCGGCTGGTATTGTCTTAAATACTGTCCGCCGACGACCGACGTCGAGGTCGGCTATCGGCTGCTGCACGCGCATTGGGGAAAGGGCTACGCGACCGAGGGCGCGCGCGCATTGGTCGACTACGCGTTCGACGACCTCGGCGTCACGCGCGTCATCGGCGTCACGCATCCCGGCAACAAGGCGTCGCAGCACGTGCTGCAGAAGGCCGGCTTGAGCGACCGGGGCTGGGGCAACTACTACGACCGGCGGCTTCGGCTGTTCGCCTGCGAGCGTGCGCCGGATGGGCGAGGCTGAGCGTCAGCGGCGAGTCGCGGCGCGCGAGACGCGCGGCGCGCAAGACCGGCGGCGGCGTTGCCGGTCGCTACGGCTGCCCGTAGTTCTTGGTCAGGTAATCGACGATTTCCCTGGCATCCGCATCGGAGACCGGCGCGCCGTACGCCTTGATCATCTTGGTCACCTCGGCGTCCCAGACACCGCGATTCATGAACGGCGAATTGCCCTGGATGTAGTCGAGGCTGTGACACGACGCGCAGTTCGCCTCGACCTTGTCGCGCCCCGGACCATCCTTCAGCGCGACGCGCTGCTCGGCGGCATAGACGACGGTGGCGGCAAGCGCGATCGCAACGACAAGCGGCAGAGAGATTTTCATCGGCAGCTCCTCAGCCGATCGCCAGCGCGACGCGCTGCACGACGTTGTGATGGTAGCCCGCGGGGTTCGCGATCAGCTCGAAGGTCTGCGTCGCGCCGGCGCGATTGGACGCCTTGGCGATCACCGTCAGCGCGCCGCGATCGCCGGCGCTGATCGCATAGGTCCACGAGCGGAACGAAAACCTGCCGTAATCCTGGCCCAGCGTCGCGTTGCGCCAGCTCTGGCCGCCGTCGATCGAGACCTCGACGTTCGCGATGCCGTAGCCGCCGTCCCAGGCGATGCCCTTGACGTCGAACCGGCGCCCGGCGGGTATCGTTTGTCCGGGCGTGATGTTGGTCATCAGCGAATTGACGACCATTTCGGTGATCGGCGTATTGACGTCGGTTTCCTGGCTGATGAAGCGGTCGATCAGCGGAAACTTGCCGCGCGGAATCCGGTACGCCGACTTCACCCAGAAGCCGTCGAACGGCTTGGTGATCGCGTTGATCGACGTGACGTGCTTCATCCAGTAGGTCGCCGTTCAGCCGGGAACGACGATGCGCGCCGGAAACCCGTTCCAGTGCGGCAGCGGCGCGCCGTTCATCGCGTACGCGATCAGCGTGTTTTCGTCCATCGCCTTCCACACCGGAATCGACTTCTGGAAGTCCGGCGTGTTTGGAAACACCCCCGAGTCGGCGCCGTCGAACGTGATTTCCAGCGCGTCCTTGCGGATGCCGGCCTTGGCCAGCACGTCCTTCAGGCGCACGCCTTTCCACCGCGCGTTGCCGATCGCGCCCGGTCCCCATTCGACGCCCGGAACGTGCGGCACGAACATGCCGCGGCGATTGCCCGAGCACTGGCACACCGCGGCGACCTCGACCTGCTCGTAGTCGCGCTTCAGGCTGTCGAGATTGATCTCCAGCGGCGTCGCGATCGCGTCGCCGCCGATCCTGACTTCCCAGCTCGCGGCGGAGACCTGGGGAATGTTCGACAGGTGATAGCGGACGAAGAACGCGTCGTTCGGCGTGAAGGTCTCGTCGAAGTACGAGACCGGCGTTTCGTAATTGGGCGGCCGCCACGTTTTCTTGATCAGCGGAACCTTGCCGGGCAGCGCTTCGAGAACCGACGAGGACAGCATGCCTTCGGGCAGCTCGGCCGGGCCCAGGACGGCATCGGCGCCGTGGGCGTGGCGCGCGAGCCACGAGCCGCCGGTCGCGAGCACCAGTCCGCCAGTCGCCTTCAGAAGATCGCGTCGTGACGGCATGGCTCCTCCAGCGAAGTGTTCGGTCCTTGTGCCTGCCCGTTTCGCGCAGTTCGGACAGAGTTCGCGCATCGTTGACGGCGCGGCGGGCTGCCGACATTATGCCATCCGCGCCGGGCGTCGCAAGACACGCCCCGGCGACGAATCGATGAGCACGCCCTTCACTGTTTCCCGCGCGCTGGCCGCGAGCGGTCTGGTGCCTTTCGAGGCGAAGCTGCTGCTCGCGCACGTGCTCGGCCGCGACCGCGCGTGGATCGCGGCGCACGCCGACGAAGCCGTCACCGCCGACCAGGCGAAGACCTTCGACGCGCTCGCGCGGCGCCGGCGCAACGGCGAGCCGGTCGCCTACCTGATCGCGCGGCGAGAATTCTACGGCCTCGATCTGGAGATCACGCCCGACGTGCTGATCCCGCGTCCCGAAACCGAATTGCTGGTCGACCTCGCGCTCGCTCGCCTGCCCGCCGATCGCGAGACTCGTGTGCTCGACCTCGGCACCGGCTCGGGTGCCGTCGCCCTGGCGATCGCCGCCGCGCGGCGCAAGGCGCAGGTCGTCGGCACCGACGCTTCGCGTCCCGCGCTCGCGCTGGCGGCGCGCAATGCGGCGCGCCTCACCATCGGCAACGTCTCGTTCGTCGAATCCGACTGGTTCGAAGCGCTGCCGCATGAGCGCTTCGATCTCATCGCCGGCAACCCCCCTTATGTGGCCGCCGGCGATCCGCATCTCACCCAAGGCGATCTGCGCCACGAGCCGCAGCACGCGTTGACGCCGGGCGGCGACGGGCTGGGCGCGATTCGCGCGATCGTCGCGGCGGCGCCCGCGCATCTCGCGCGCGGCGGATGCCTGTTGCTCGAGCACGGCCACGACCAGGCCGATGCCGTCGGTGCGCTGTTCCGCGACGCCGGTTTCGCCGACATCGGCGCGGCGCGCGATCTCGCGGGGATACTACGCGTCAGCTACGGCCAGATTTCGTCGTAAGCGAACCTAGTTCGATGGTAACGGTGGCGCGACGCCGTATTTGTCCGCCCAGGTTTGCAATGCCGGGAGGATCGCCGGATAGAGTGCGACGCCGTTGGCGACTGCATCGCGATAACGCTGCAGGCCGCGCTCGCCCGGGAGCCGGACCCGCTCGCCGCCGGCCCGCGGGCGACTCGAATGCGCGGCGTCGGCCAGATGATCCATCTGCCGCTTGAACGCGGCGAGGCCGCCGAAGGCTTCCGGGTCCAGCACCTGGATGAACACCGACGCGCCCCATCCTTCGGCGGGATCGGCGCGGCCGTATCCGGCGAGTGCACCGGTCATCGCCTCGATCAGCAGGCCCAGCCCGAAACCCTTGTGGCCGGCATCGAGTCCGCCGAGCGGCAACAGCGCGCCCGCGGGCTCGGCGAAGAGCGCTCCTGGATCGGACGTCGCGCTGCCCTGGTGATCGATCAGCCAGGGCCCGGGCAGCATCTTGCCCGCTTCTCTTTGTTGCTTGGCGTAGCCCATGCTGGTGATCGACATCGAGACGTCGATCAATATCGGATCACCCGACGTCGGCAATCCGGCGGCGAGCGGGTTCGGCGTGATGAACGGCGTCGTCCCGCCGTGCGGCACGACCGCGATTACGGTGGGATCCGAGCATTCGATGATCACCGCCAGCCCCTGGTCGGTCGCGCGCTTCAAATACGCGGCGAGACAGGCGATGTGATGCGAGCGCCGGATGGCCACGGTGCCTGTGCCGGCGTCGCGCGCCATCGCCGCTGCGCGCTCGATTCCGCGCAGCGTGAGCCACGGCCCTGGCAGGCGCGCGCCATCCCAGGTTTCCGCCGCGGCGCGCTTGCTGATCACCTTCGGCTCGCCCGATTTGGCCATTGCGCCCTTGTCGATCTCGGCGAGATAAGGCCCGAGCAACGCAAGGCCGTGCGTCGTGTGTCCGAGCAGATCGGCTTCGAGCAGGACGTCGGCGACATCGCGCCCGATATCGGCGCGGACACCGGCACGATCGAGCAGTGCGCGCGCGAAAGCGCGCAGGTCGTCGGCGCGATAGCGGCTCGCTTGCGGTGCGGTGCTATCCATGAGCAATAGTCGAAAGGACGAGGTTGACGGCGTGGGGGCAATCGACGATTCTAACCCATCGTTTCGATCCCTTCCCCGACGTGGCCGCCTCGACGCTGACGATCAGCATCGTCACGTATCGCCCTGACCTCGCGCTGCTGGACAGGACGCTGCACACGCTCGCGGGCTCGCTGGCGGCGGCGCGCGAGCAGGGCCTGCTGCGCGTCGCCAACGTCGCGCTGATCGACAATAGCGAGGACCGCGACATCGCCGCGATGGTGATCAAGCTCGCACAGGAGAATTTCCGCGATTCCGACTTCACGATGAGCTATCTGCACGGCCACGCCAACATCGGCTACGGCGCCGCGCACAACCTGGTCATGCACGGCGGCAATACCCATTTCCATCTGGTGCTCAACCCCGACGTCGAGCTCGACGCCGACGCCCTGCCGGAGGCGCTGCGCTTTTTCGACGCCAACCCGGAAGTCGGCGCCATCTCGCCTGCGGTCACCGACGGGAAAGGAAGGCGCGAATACCTGTGCAAGCGCTACCCGAGCGTGGTCGACCTCGCGTTGCGCGGACTCGCGCCCAGATGGCTGCGCCCGCTTTTCCGCCGGCGCCTCGCCCGGTACGAAATGCGCGACGTGATGCAAAGGAACACCGGCAAGCCGATCTCGCCGGTGCCGGTGATGAGCGGCTCGTGCATGCTCCTGCGGCGCAAGGCGATCGACGCCACCGGCGGCTTCGACCCGTCGTTTTTCCTCTACTTCGAAGACTTCGACTGGAGCGTGCGGCTCAATCGCGTCACCCGGAGCGCGTACGTGCCCACGGTTCGCGTCGTCCATCACGGCGGCGGCGCGGCGCGCAAGGGCTGGCGCCACATCGCGTATTTCGTGCGCAGCGCCGTGCGCTTTTTCAACAAGAACGGATGGCGCTGGTGGTGAGCGCGGGGCCATCGCCCTCGTTTCCTCGTCCGGGCCGGGTGCTGGTCACCGGCGCCGACGGCTTCATCGGCAAAGCGCTGTGCGCGGGCCTGGCTGCGGCGAAGGTGCCGCATGTCGGCGCGGTGCGCGCGCTGCGACCGGGCGCGACGCCGTCGGCCGACATCGTCGCGCTGGGCGACTTCGCCGCCGCCGAGTGGACACCGGTTCTTCAGAGCGTCGACGCGATCGTCCATCTGGCCGGGCGCGCGCATGTCGCGACCGCCCGCGACGCGAGCGATCCGACGCCGTTCGTCGTCGCCAACGTACACGTGACGCGCCGCTTGCTCGACGCCGCGAAGCGAGCCGGCGTTCGGCGCGTGGTGCTTGCGAGCACGATCAAGGTCTACGGCGAAGCCACGCGTCCCGGCAATCCGTTTCGCGCCGGCGATCCGGCGGCTCCGTACGACGCATACGCTCACAGCAAGGGCGGCGCCGAGAACGTGCTCTGGCAAGCGTGCCG
>DATASF010000095.1:0-17674 GCA_036269335.1 Casimicrobiaceae bacterium | reverse complement strand
CCCGAGCTCGCCTATGCTTCGCGCTTCTCGGGGTCCAGGGCGCGGCGTCGCCTGCGGCTGCCGGCCTGGGCGTACGGCCTGCTGATCCCGCTGCTGGTGATCGTCCTCGGCGCGCAGGCCTTGTTCCATTTCCGCGATGCGATCGCCGCGCACTGGCCGCAGACCAAGCCGGCGCTGATCCGGCTATGCGCCCTCGCCGATTGCCAGTTGAAGCCGCTGCAGGACATCTCCGGCTTGTCGATCGAGGCCTCCGACCTGCAGGCCGACCCCGCGCACAAGGGCTTGCTGATCCTGTCGGCCACCATACGCAACCGCGCGACACACGCGCTCGGCTACCCGTACCTGGAGCTGACCTTGTCCAACGCGCAGGATCAGATCGTCGTCCGGCGCGCGTTCGCGCCCGGCGAATACTTGAGCGGCGCCGCCAGCGTCGACAGCGGCATCGCCGGCAACGGCGAGCTGACGGTCAAGCTCTTCATCGACGCGAGCACGACCTCGCAAGCCGGGTATCAGGTCTACCTGTTCTATCCCTGAACCCAGGGCAAGCCGGCCTTGCGCCAGCCGCCGAGGTTACCGCGGTGCCCGGCGGCATCCTTGTTGCCCTCGAACCCTTCCAGGACGTTGAACGCGCGCGTGTAGCCGGCCGCCGTCGCCGCGCGTGCGGCGCTGTCGGAACGATGGCCGCTGCGGCACAGAAACAGGACCGGCGCATCGATTTGGCCGACCGCGCGGCGCAGCTCGTCGATGAACTGCGGATTGCGCGCTCCGTCGGGATAGGTGTTCCATTCGATCAACACGCTGTCGGGGACCCGACCGACATAGTCCCATTCGGCGCGAGTACGCACGTCGATCAGCCGCGCCGCCGGCTCGGATTCGAGCAATGCCATGGCTTCGGCCGGCGTCACGGCACCGAAGTAGGGCAGCGCAGCATCCGCCGCACGGCGGCGCCCCGCCTCCAGCACCGAGTCGGCCGCGTCGCTCATCGTGGGCGCTCACCCGGCGCGCTGAGCGACCCGCGCGGGTCGCAGCCTTGCCCCGAGGCGCGGTGTGGAAAAATGATCTCGCTCATAGGAAAATTATAGCGCGCTCGGCCGTCCCGGACTCGGCGCTCGCCCGCCACCGCTCCCGCCGCACCATACGGTGGCGGACGGACCGCAGTGCGAATCAATTTGGTGCGACATCGTCGCCGCGCGGGCGCGCCGGCGCCGCAAACCCTTGTTCCGCCCGGTGCGAATGACCGCCGCTTATGGCATAGTTTCTGCTTTTTGATGCGCTGCGAAAGACGCCGCTTCGGCGCACCAAATTCAACCGCTTCGCCCCATTCCAAGGAGAACCGATGGCTGCATCCGCCGACGTACTGAAAATGATCAAGGACAAGGACGTCAAGTTCGTTGATCTTCGCTTCACCGACACGCGCGGCAAGGAGCAGCATGTGCAGGTCCCGTCGAAGCAATTCACGCAGGACAAGTTCGACAGCGGACATGCCTTCGACGGCTCGTCGATCGCCGGGTGGAAGGGAATCGAAGCGTCGGACATGCTGTTGATGCCCGATGCCGACACGGCGCGGATCGATCCGTTCACCGAGGAAATCACGCTGAACGTGACTTGCGACGTCGTCGAACCGACCGACGGTAAAGGCTACGACCGCGATCCGCGCTCGTTGGCCAAGCGTGCCGAGGCGTATCTGAAATCGACCGGTCTGGGAGACACCGCCTATTTCGGTCCCGAGCCGGAATTCTTCATTTTCGATTCGGTGACCTGGCACGTGGACATGTCGGGCTGCGCCGTCAAGATCGACTCGGAAGAAGCGCCGTGGTCGACGGGGAGGACCGATTTCGAAGGCGGAAACTCGGCCCATCGCGCGCCGGTCAAGGGCGGTTATTTCCCGGTGCCGCCGGTCGATTCGCTGCAGGACATTCGCAACGCGATCTCGCTGTCGCTGGAAGAGCAGGGCGTCGAGGTCGAAGTGTTCCACCACGAGGTCGCCGCCGCGGGCCAGTGCGAAATCGGCACCAAGTTCAACAGCCTGGTCAAGCGCGCCGACTGGATGCAGATTCTCAAGTACACGGTGCATATGGTCGCGCACACCTACGGCAAGACGGCGACCTTCATGCCGAAGCCCATCGTCGGCGACAACGGCTCGGGCATGCACGTGCACCAGTCGGTGTGGAAAGGCGGGCAGAACCTGTTCGCCGGCAACGGCTATGCCGGATTGTCCGAGTTCGCGCTGTTCTACATCGGCGGCGTGATCAAGCACGCGAAGTCGCTCAATGCGATCACCAACCCGGGCACCAATTCGTACAAGCGGCTGGTGCCCGGATTCGAGGCGCCAATCAACCTCGCCTATTCGGCGCGCAACCGCTCGGCCGCCTGCCGCATTCCGTACGTCAGCAACCCGAAGGGACGGCGGGTCGAGGTGCGCTTTCCCGATCCGACGGCGAACCCGTACCTGTGCTTCGCCGCGCTGCTGATGGCCGGTCTCGACGGCGTGCAGAACAAGATTCATCCGGGCGATCCGATCGACAAGAACCTGTACGACCTGCCGCCCGAGGTGGCCGCCAAGGTCCCGCATCCTTGCGCGTCGCTCGACGAGGCGCTCGACAACCTCGATAACGACCGCGAGTACCTGACGCGCGGCGGCGTGTTTTCGAACGACATGATCGACGCTTACATCGCGCTGAAGATGGAGGAGGTCACGCGTTTCCGCATGACCACCCATCCGGTCGAATTCGACATGTATTACAGCTCCTGAAGGCGGACTAGACCGGCTGTACGGGGGCGGGGCGGCGGCCCGCCCCCGGTTTTTGCTACACTGCGCCGATGATTCGGTGCTCGTTTCCTCCAGTGCTCGCGCGCCTGGCCGCGATCGGCTGCGGCTGTGCGTTGGTTTCCGTGCTCCCGGCGGCGCGAGCCGCGCTTTCCGATCGCGCCAGCGACGCGGGCTGCTCGTCCAAGCCGACGCTGGTCGAGGGCAGCATGTACAAGTGCACGACGCGCAACGGGAACGTCGCCTACTTCAACGTTCCGGGCACGGTCGCTTCGACCGCGAGGACGCCGACGCCGGCGGGATTCCCGAAGGTCGACGCCGGAACGCAAAAGGGCCGCGACATTCTGCGCAACAAGGTCCTGACCGACGAGCTCGCTACCGAGGAAAAGCTGCTGGCCGAAGCGCGCGCCGCGTACGGCGACGGCACGCCGCCGCCGCTGCCCGACGAAAAGGCCAACGCGCAGAAGTACGCCGATCGGCTCGCGCGCCTGCGCCAGACGGTGGCGCTGCACGAAAAGAACATCGAGGCGTTGAAAAGGGAACTGGCCGCGTCCAGGTGACGCGAGCGTTGCGAACCTCGATCGAGCCCGGAGGCGCGGGCGCGGAACTTGCTACTATCGCGTACCTGCTGCACAGGTTTGCGATGTCCGGTCCGCCGCCATTTCCCCCTGCTGACGAAACGCCGCCTTACTGCTCGGGGCTGGAGCTGCTGGCCACCGCGGTCGTGCTGCTCGACGGCGCTCTCGACATACGTTACGTCAATCCGGCCGCGGAAAATCTGTTCGAGCTGTCCAAGCGCCAGCTGATCGGCCATCCGGCGAAGTCGGTCTTCGGCGATGCGCCGGCGCTGTTCCAGGCAATCGACAAGGCGCTGGCCAACGGCGCGTCGTATACCGAGCAGGAGCTCGAGATCGGGATCGGCAAGGCGCGCCTGCACCTTTCGTGCACCGTTTCGATCGTCGATGTTCCCGGCGCGATCCTGCTGCTCGAATTCCGCCACATCGATCAGCAGCTGAAGATCGCGCGCGAGGAGCGCCTGCTCGAGCAGCAGCAGGCCAACCGCGACCTGATCCGCAGCCTGGCGCACGAGATCAAGAATCCGCTCGGCGGCATCCGCGGCGCGGCGCAATTGCTCGAGCGCGAGCTCGACCGCCGCCCGCTACGCGAATACACGCAGGTGATCATCGGCGAGGCCGACCGCCTGCAGGCGCTGGTCGACCGGCTGCTGACGCCGCACCGGATGCCGAAATATCAGAACGTCAACATCCACGAGATTCTGGCGCGCGTGGGCACGGTGGTGCAGGCGGAATTTCCGCGCATCGCGATTCTTTCCGATTTCGACATCAGTCTGCCCGAGTTCGAAGGCGACCCTGAGCAGCTGACGCAGGCGATATTCAACGTCGTGCGCAACGCGGCGCAGGCGCTCGAGGGCGTACTCGGCGTGCCGCAGATCCGCCTGACGACGCGCGTCGCGCGCGGCGTGACGCTCGCCAAGCGGCGGTACCGGCTGGCCCTGGCGCTGCTGGTCGAGGACAACGGGCCCGGCGTGCCCGAATCGATCCGCGATCGGATCTTTTTCCCGCTGGTATCCGGCCGCGAAGGCGGCAGCGGACTGGGCCTGACGATCGCGCAAACCTTCGTCACGCAGCATAACGGCGCGATCGAATGCGAAAGCGTCCCTGGACATACGACGTTCACCATTTTGCTGCCGCTGGAGTTCAGCCGCGGTAGCGCGTAGATTGTGAGAGATGCGATGCTCGCCCATGACCCGATCTCGATGACCCGCGGCGAACCTGCGGCGGCCGTATGGATCGTCGATGACGATCGCTCGATTCGCTGGGTGCTGGAGAAGGCGCTTTCGCGCGAGGGCATTCCGTTCCGGTCGTTCGCGTCGGCGCAGGAAGCCACGCAGGCGCTGCAGCACGACCAGCCGCAGGTGCTCGTGTCCGACATCCGGATGCCCGGCGAAACCGGCCTCGAGCTGCTGGCGAGTATCAAGGCGCGGCACCCGAGGCTCCCGGTGATCATCATGACCGCGTACTCGGATCTCGACAGCGCGGTATCGGCGTTTCGTGGTGGCGCATTCGAATACCTGCCGAAGCCGTTCGATGTCGATCACGCGGTCGCGCTGATCCGCCGTGCCAGCGCCGATGTCCCGGCGACGACGGCGCCGGCGAGCGCCGTCGCCGATGCCGCCGAGATGCTGGGTCAGGCGCCGGCGATGCAGGAAGTTTTTCGCGCGATCGGGCGCCTGTCGCATTCGCACGCGACGGTGCTGGTCACCGGGGAATCGGGCACCGGCAAGGAGCTGGTCGCAAGAGCGCTGCACCGGCACAGCCCGCGCGCTTCGGCGCCGTTCGTGGCGATCAACACCGCGGCCATTCCGAAGGACTTGCTGGAATCCGAGCTGTTCGGGCACGAACGCGGCGCCTTCACCGGTGCGCAAAGCGCGCGCCGCGGCCGGTTCGAGCAGGCCGAAGGCGGCACGCTGTTTCTCGACGAGATCGGCGATATGCCTCCCGACCTGCAGGTGCGCCTGCTGCGCGTGCTCTCCGACAGCGAATACTACCGGGTCGGCGGCCATGCTCCGCTGAAAGCGAATGTGCGCATCATCGCGGCGACGCACCAGAATCTCGACGAGCGCGTGAGGCAGGGCCTGTTTCGCGAAGACCTGATGCACCGGCTCAACGTGGTGCGCCTGCGCCTGCCGCCGTTGCGCGAGCGCGGCGAGGACATCGCGCCGCTGGCGCGCCATTTCCTGCGCAAGAGCGCGCGCGAGCTCGCCGTCGAGCCCAAGCAGCTCACCGACGCGGCGTTGAAGCTGCTGGCCGCGTTCGAATTCCCCGGCAACGTTCGCCAGCTCGAGAACATCTGCCACTGGCTGACGGTGATGGCGCCCGGCCAGCGGGTCGATGCGGCCGATCTGCCGCCGGACGTGCGCGCGGCGTCGGGCGCGGGCGCGCACGACGGCGAAGGCAATTGGCAGCAGGCGCTAGATCGCGAATTGGCGCAGGCGTTGGCGCGCGGGGAGCGCGCGGTGGCCGACAGGCTCGAAAAGGAATTCGAGCGCACGCTGATCGTGCGGGCGCTGGCCCACACCGGCGGGCACCGGATGGAGGCGGCGCAGTGGCTGGGCTGGGGTCGAAACACGCTGACGCGCAAGATCCAGGAATTGAAGCTGGACGTCGACAAGCACTGACGAGGTCCGCATCGGGCCCGACGGAACAGGACAGTCCGCCGCGGTCTAGAGTCGCCGCATCCAGAAGCTGCCGCCTCCATACCCCGCTCCGTCGGGATTCGCCAGCCCGGCGATGACGAGCCCGGGATAACGCCAGAAAGCGTACGAGCAGCCGAACAGCACTTCGAAGCCGCTGCTGTGCATCAGCAGCGCGCGCAGCAGATATTGCTCGTTCCAGCTGCGATTCTCGCCAAGCACCCAGTCCGGCGGGTAGTCGTGCGGCAGGAAGATGTCGTGCAGGTGGATCAGCACGCCCGCTGCGAGCCGGGGAAAGACGTCGAAAAAAAGAAAATTGACGTCGCTGTCGGTCTTGGCGACATGCGACGAATCGATGAACAGCAGGTCGCCCGCCGTGAGGTCGTCGAAATGCTCGAGAGGCAATTCCTGCACGCGGCGCTCGACCTGGCGGTCGATGCCGTCGACGCCGTGGCGCAGGAACGGAGGAGGATACGGGTCGATGCAGCTGATGCTGACTTCGCCTCCCAGAAAGCGCCGGTTGACGTCGGCCATCAGCAGCGTCGAAAAGCCCGAACCGATTTCGACGATCCGCCGCGGCTTCCAGCCGCGCAGCAGCACGAACAGCGCCGGCGCGTCGAGCATCGAGAAATGAGGATTGTTGCCGAAGAACGACGCGAGCGCCGGAGTCACGGGCAGCGCCTGCGGGTAGTCGTAGTCGCGCATGAAGCGCGGGAACAGCTCGGAGAGAATTTGAACGTGGCTCGCGTCGTTGAAGTCGATCCCGCGAATGTCCGGTCGATCCGGCCAGACTCGCGCCTGGGCGATCGTCGCCGGATCGACGACCGGCGAGTAGAAGTGTCCGGCCGGAAACGCCGTGCTCGCTCCGCGCAACGCGCGCAGCCGACGCCTCAACCTGCGCAGCAGTCCTGTGCTCATCGCGAGGGAGCCGTTTGCGCTGCGCGCCCGAGGCTGGGCATCGCGCCGGTGCAACAACCCTCGAAACGGAACCAGCCTGGTGCGAGCACGAGGAATCCGTCGACGGTGCCGATGGCATCGTCCTGTCCGGCGCGAAACGGTCTGACATCGGGAGGGCGCAACACGTACAGGGCTTCCTGATCGAGGCGGCCCGCGGCCAGCGCCTGCTCCCGCTTGAATGTGGCACCGGCGACGCGCTCGGTCGCGAATCGGGCGAACGAGCCGGTGTTGATGCGCATGCCGTGGTCGGCGGCGAACAAGCTGATCGCCGCGAAATTCGGCGGCACAGGGAGCGAGGGCACGAACAGAATGGTCCGATAATGGCCCGCCGCGACATTCCAGAAGGGCGACGGAAGACTATCGGCCCGCTGCGCCGGCTCGTCGATGAAATGCTGGCGAAAGTAACCGTTGAGCGCGATGTAGCGCGGCGAGAGATCGGCGATCTGCAAGCCTAGGCCGAGCGCCAGGATCGCCGTCGCGGTCCGCGCGGGAAAGCTCATCACGATGATCGCCACGACGGCCAGAACGAGCGCGTAATAACCGACCCAGACCAGGCGGGCCGACGCACGGACCATCGCCGCAAGCTCGAGCATCGCATCGGGCAGCGGAATCGTGAACAGGATTCGATCGCCCCACGCGATCTGGTTCGAAAGTGCGATTGCCCAGAGGAGCAGCGCGACGGCGGCCAGCGGGACGTAGCGGCGCGCCGCCGGGTGCGGCCGCGCGCGCCACCACGCGAAGGCCGCGACCGGCAGCATCGCGAGTACGCCGAAGCCCAGGTAGTTGAATCCTTCGTACTCGGCGCCGGCTATCACCGGCAGCCCGGGCAGGAACAGCGAGCCCCACTGCGGATTCCACAGCGCGTTCAGGTTGGCCGCGTAACGGCCGTAGTATGCGGCGCCGCCCGAGAACGAGCTTGCCGGAATCCTGAAATAGCCGGCGGCCCACATCGTTGCCAGCAGCGCAGCGACGATGATCAGCGTCGAGCGCACAGTGTCGAGCGTCATCGCGGTGCGATCGACCCAGCGCCGACGAGCGGCGTCCGCGACCGCGACCGCGAGCACCATGTACAGCAGATACGCGTGGATCAGCGCCGCGCCGCAGATCAATAGGCACCATGACGCGTTCGCGAGCCGCGCGGGCGCGCGGACGTACAGGTAAAGCGCTGCGAGCACCAGCCAGTGCGCCATCAGCGCGTAATGCCCGATCGCGCGGTCCGGCAGCAAAGGGCTAAGGACGAACAGCGCGGTGATGACAAGGCGCGCCGCGACGCGGCGTGTCGCCAAGCCGGAAAGCAGCCAGGCGAAGATCGCCTGCAACAGATAGCAGGCGAGCATCCACAGGCCGAAATACTGGAAATGGTCGGGCAACGCGCCACGCACCAGCTTGAACAGCAGCGCGAGCAGGGGGATCGAGTCGGTGAAGACGATCGAACTCCCCATTTCCATCCCGTAATTCGTCGCTACGCCCGGGGGCAGATGCCAGCCTTCCAGCCGGAAGAAGTGCCAGCCGAGGAATTGTGTTGCCGGATCGGGTAGCCAGAACAGCCAGCGGAAATAGGACGGGTCGAGCAGGCGAGGGTCGAGCAGCAGGAAAAACACGAGCGGACCCAGCAGCGCTGCGGTCACCGCCGGCGCGGCGCGGCTAATGCTCATGCGAAGGAGCTCAGAGTCCGAACAGACCTAGGTGAAGCTCAAGTCGGCGATTACCGGCGCGTGATCCGAAGGCTTGACGCCCTTGCGCGCCTGGCGGTCGATCCGGCATCCGGTGCACACCTTGGCCAGCGCCGGCGACAGCAGCACGTGGTCGATCCTGAGGCCGTGATTCTTCGGAAACGCGAGCTGGCGATAATCCCACCAGCTGAACGTCTTCGGCGGCTGGTCGAACATGCGAAACGCGTCGACCAGACCCAGCTCCAGCCAGCCGCTGAACATCGCGCGCTCGGGCCCCGAGCACATGATCTGGTCGCGCCACAGGTCGGGGTCGTGCACGTCGCGATCCTCGGGCGCGATATTGAAGTCGCCGATTACCGCGAGCTGCGGGTGCTGCTCGAATTCGCGGCGCAGGAATCGCGTCGCGGCGGCGAGCCAGTCGAGCTTGTAGAGATATTTGTCCGATCCGACCGCCTGCCCGTTGGGCACATACAGGCAGACGACGCGCACGCCGTCGACCGTCGCCGCCAGCACGCGCTTTTGCACATCGTCGTGATCCGGCAGCGCGGCGACGATTTCGGTCCCTGTCGTACGGGAAAGCAGCGCGACGCCGTTATAGGTGCGCTGGCCGCAAAACTGCAGCGCGTAGCCTGCGGCGGCGAGCTCCATGACTGGAAACTTGCCGTCTTCGAGCTTGGTTTCCTGCAGCCCGACGATGTCGGGCGCGTTCGCGGCAAGCCAGTCCAGCAGCCGCGGCAGCCGGACGTTAAGCGAGTTGACGTTCCAGGTCGCGACCCGCAAGGTCACTGCGGGTACGAGCCCTTCGGCGCCACGTCGGGCGTGACGACCTGCGTGGTCTTGGTGTCAAACGGCGGCGGAGTCGCCGGCCGGCCGACCGCCGTCGTGCGCGGCGGCGGCGTTTTCGGATAGCCGGCGTCGGACAGCATGTTCTGCCACTTGGTCTCGTTGAACCCGGTGGCCACCTGCTCGCCGACCTGCAGCGCCGGCGCTTCCAGCCCGTTGGTCAGGCGCTTCAGGCGATCGGCGCCGTCACCCTGCGCGACGTCGACGACCGTGTGCGGCACGCCGCGCTTGTTCAGCAGTCCCTGGGCGGTGTCGCAGACGACGCCGCAGGAAAATGTGTACAAAGTGACCGGGAAGCGCTCCTGCGCCTGCTGTGTCGCAAACGACAATTCGCTGGTTTCGATGCTGTTGCGGCCGATGCGCTTGGCCTGCGCATTTTTTGCGTCGGCCGGCGGCGGCTTGTCCGAATAGACGACGCGGCCGTCGGTGTCGAGGTAGCGATAGACCTGCTGGGTTTGCGCGATCGCGCATGCGCTTGCCAGCAGCAGCAAGCCGGCGAGGCCCGCGGCGCAGCGTACCGGCATGGATCTCCTGCTCATGTTGAGCCTCCCTTTGCTAGCGTCCTATGACGCCAGCATACCATTATGCCGCAATAATGCACCGATTTCCGGCTTTCGGCCCCGAAACGCCACGAACGAGTCCAGCGCCGGCCGGCTGCCGCCCCGGGCGAGGATCTCGTCCCGGAACCGAGCCCCGGCGCTGGCCGAAAGCACCCCCTGCTCCTCGAACAAGCTGTAGGCGTCAGCCGACAGGACCTCGGCCCATTTGTAGCTGTAATAGCCTGCCGCATACCCGCCGGCGAAGACGTGGCTGAAACCCTGGGGCAGGCTGCGGTCGTAGTCGGGGCGCGGCACGACGGCGACCTCGCGCCGCACGGCCCAGGCCAGCGCCAGCGGCGAGACCGAGCGGTCGGCATCGTGGTGCACATGCATGTCGAACAGCGCGAATTCGAGCTGGCGCACCGTCTGCAGCCCGCTCTGGAAATTCCTGGCCGCGAGCAGGCGGTCGAACAAGCGCCTGGGCAGCGGCTCGCCGGTCTCGACGTGCGCGCTCATCTGCGCGACCACGTCGTGCTCCCAGCAGAAATTCTCCATGAATTGACTCGGCAGCTCGACCGCATCCCATTCGACCCCTTCGATGCCCGAGGCGCCCGGAACATCGACGCGCGTGAGCAGAAGATGCAGCCCGTGCCCGAATTCGTGGAACAGTGTCGTCACTTCGCGATGCGTGAACAATGCCGGCCTGCCGGCGACCGGTGCGGCGAAATTGCATACCAGGAACGCGACTGGATGCTGGGCCCGTCCGTTCGTGCGGCGATACTTGATCGCGACGTCCATCCACGCGCCGCCGCGTTTTCCCGGCCGCGCAAAGAGATCGAGATAGAACTGCCCGACCGTCGCGCCGGCTCGGTCGGTGAGCTCGAAAAAGCGCACGGCAGGATCCCATGCCGGCGCCGTCGCAGCGCGCACCGTGATCCCGTACAGGGTCTCGACCACGCCAAACATGCCGGACAGCACGCGGTCCACCGAAAAATACTGCTTCACCTCCTCATCCGAGTAGCTGTAGCGCGCCTCGCGCAGCTTCTCCGACGCATACAGGAGGTCCCAGGCGGCGAGCTCGGGCAGTCCGAGTCTTTCGCGGGCGAATTCCGCGAGCTCGGCCATGTCCCGCTCGGCGTAGGGCTTAGCGCGCCTCGCGAGATCGTGCAGGAAGTCGATCACCTCGGCGGGGGACCGCGCCATCTTCGGAACCAGCGACACTTCCGCGTAGCTCTTGTAGCCGAGCAGCGCGGCGGCTTCGTCGCGCAACGCCAGGATGGTGTCGACCAGCGGGCCGTTGTCCCACTCCGGTTTTCCGAATTCGCTGGCCCGTGTCGCATTGGCGCGATAGAGGGTTTCGCGCAAGCCTCGATCGTCGGCATATTGCAGTACCGGCAGATACGACGGCATGTGCAGCGTCAGTTTCCAGCCCGGCTTGCCGTCGGTTTGCGCCGCTGCGCGCGCCGCAGCGACGACGTCGGCCGGCATGCCGGCCAGGCGCGATGCATCCTCGACATAAAGCGCGAAGGCGTTGGTGGCATCGAGCAGATTGTCGGCGAAGCGCGAGGAGAGACTCGCGAGCTCTTCCTCGATCGCCTTGAAGCGCGCCTTCGGCGCGGCCGCGAGTTCGGCCCCGGAGAGCCGGAAGTCGCGCAGCGCATTGTCGACGACGCGGCGCCGGGCCGGATCGGCGGCGGCGAACCCGGGCGAGGCGGCTAGCATCCGATAACGCGCGAACAGGCGCTCGTCCTGCCCGAGCTCGGTGTAGAAGGCCGTCACCTTTGGCAGGTTCTGGTTGTACGCGACGCGCAGCTCCGGCGTGTTGACGACGGCGTTCAGATGGCCGACCTGCGTCCACGCGCGGCCGAGACGGTCGAGCGCATCGGACAATGGCTGCACGAACGAATCCCAGGTTGGCGATCCGGGCGCGGTCGCGACGCGCTCTATCGTGGCCCGCGCCTCGCCCAGCAATGCGTCGACTGCAGGTGCGACGTGCTCGGGGCGGATGTCGGCAAAGCGAGGCAAGCCGGAAAAATCGAGCAGCGGATTGACTGCGGCGATCTGTTCGACGGAATTCATCGCAGGATTCTCTCGCCTGGCGTCGCCGCCAGTTGACCGTCGAGTTCTTTGAGCTCATCGGGCGTGCCGACGTTGGCCCACACGCCGTCGTAACGTTCGCCGCTGACCCAGTCGTGGCCGATCCACTCGCGGTACAGCGGCAGCATCCGGATCCTCTCGCCGCGTGGCAGCGCTTCGAACAGCGAGCTACGGTAGAGCGCGATGTTGCCGAAAGTCAGTTGCGGCCGCGCGGCGAGCGACAGCCTGCCATCGACCAGCGCGAAATCGCCGGCGCGATGATAGTCCGGGTTCGGGACCATCACCATGTGCGCGTGCGGCGCGTCGCGCGTCGCCTTCATCGCGGCGAGGCGCGGCAGCAGCGTCGCGTAGTCATAGCCGGTGTAGATGTCGCCGCTGACGACCAGTGTCACGTCGCGATCGAGGAGATCGAGCGCGGTCGCGATGCCGCCGCCGACCTCGAGCGGCTCGCGCTCGCGCGAGTAGCGTATCGTGGCGCCGAACGCGCGGCCGTCGCCGCAGGTCTTCTCGATCGCGGCGCCGAGGTGGGCGACGTTGATGACCAGGTTGGCGAAGCCCGCGGCGACCAGGCGTTCGATCTGCCATACGATCAGCGGCTTGCCGCCGACTCGCAGCAGCGGCTTCGGCGTTGCGTCCGAAAGCGGCCGCATGCGCTCGCCGCGTCCCGCGGCAAGGATCATCGCCGTCGGGACGGTAGTTTCGTGATGACGATCGATCGCGGCGTCCATCAGAACGTATAGCCGATAACCGGCTGCCGCGCTTCGAGCTCGTCGAGCAATTGCAGCAGCGGGCCGAGCGCCCGGTAGCGGTCGCAGGCGCGGCGCAGATAGCGCATGACGCGGGGCATGTCGGCGAGGTAGGCGTGCTTGCCGTCCCGATGCGCAAGCCGGGCGAAAATACCCAGGATCTTCAGATGGCGCTGCACGCCCATCCACTCGAAGCCGCGCCAGAACTCGCCGAAATCCTCGGCGACCGGCAAGCCGGCTTCGCGCGCGCGCTCCCAGTAGCGCACGGTCCAATCGAGCTCCTGGTCCTCGCTCCAGTCGATGTAGGCATCGCGCAGCAGCGAGACCAGGTCGTAGCTGATCGGCCCGTACACCGCGCCCTGAAAATCGAGCACGCCGGGATTCGGTTGCGACACCATCAGATTGCGGGAATGAAAGTCGCGGTGCACGTACACCTGCGGCTGCTTGAGCGCGCTGTCGAGAATCTGACGGAAGGCCGAGTCGAGCGTCGCGCGCTGCGCCGGTGTCAGCGCGATGCCGAGATGCTTCGCCACATACCAGTCGGGAAACAGCGCAAGCTCGCGCGCCAGGAATGCTTCGTCGTACGGCGGCAATACCGACTCATGGCTGGCGAGCTGCCAGGCGATCAGCGCGCCGCAGGCGTCGCGGTACAGCGCCGGGGCGGTGGCGTCGTCGAGCACCTCGCGATAGGTGTGGGTGCCCAGATCGGACAGCAGCAGGAAGCCGGCCGACAGGTCCTGCGCATGGATCGTCGGCGCGTGCACGCCGGCTGCCCTCAGCAGCGCCGCGACGGCGACGTACGGCGCGGAATCCTCCTGCGCTGGCGGCGCGTCCATCGCAATCAGCGTGCGCGCCGGCGTTGCACCGGAGGGCAGCGCGAGCTCGCGATCGAGCGTGATCCGGAAGTAGCGGCGAAAACTCGCGTCGGACGTCGCCGGCGCGATCGAGCTCATCGGAACAGGCAAAACCCGCTCGAGCCACGCGTTGAGCGCGTCCAGCCGGACATCGGAACTCATGCGGGAGGAATCTGACAAAGAGGCGGGTAGAATGCCCCATTTTAGCATCCGAAACATTGCCGATTCGCATGCGTCGCCGCGCCGCCGTCGCCGGGTTTGCCTTGCTGCCGCTCGCGCTCGCATGCCAGTCGGTGGCGCAGACTCCCGCCGCCGCTGCGCCCGATCCGCCTCCTCAACTCAAATCGTCGCCGGTGCTGGAGCCGCCCCCGCCGAAAGCGCTGCGGCTCGCTCCCGGCGCGAATCCGATGGCGCCGGAGCGCGAGCCGGTGTTCCTGCGGGCGGACAAGCTCGAAGGCGACAATCAGCAGTGGGTGGAAGCGTCGGGCAACGCCGAGCTTCGCACGCGCCGCCAAACGGTGCTGGCCGACTGGCTGCGCTACGACATCCCGTTGGATCAATTCTGGGCCAAGGGCAACGTCATCCTGCGCCGCGGCATCGATCGCATTACCGGCCCCGAGGCGAAATTCAAGCGCAGCGACGAAACCGGCTACTTTACCTCGCCCGAGTTCCATATCGGCGAGAACGCTTCGCGCGGCGACGCGAAGGAGCTGACCTTCGTCGGCCCGAACCAGTACGAGCTCAAGGACGTCCGCTATACGACCTGCGTCGCGGGCAATGATGACTGGTACCTGACTTCATCGACGGTCGACGTCGATCGCACCCGCCTGGTCGGAACCGCGCACAACGCGACCATACTGTTCAAGGATGTGCCAATCCTGTATTCGCCGTACATCGATTTTCCGCTTTCGAACGAGCGCAAGTCGGGGTTCCTGGCCCCGCTGTTCGGCTCGACCAGCAGCCGCGGCATCGAGATGTCGATGCCTTATTACCTGAACCTGGCGCCGAATTATGACGCGACGCTGACGCCGCGGTTCATGACGCGGCGCGGCTTGCAGGTCAATGGACAGTTCCGCTATCTGTTTCCCGATGTCACCGGCGAGGCCGACGCGGAAATACTGCCGGATCGAATCACACACACGAATCGGTACGGGCTGACCTGGAAGCACAACCAGGCGATCAGTCAGATCCCCGGCCTCGCTACCTTCGTCAACGTGCAGAAGGTCTCGGACGACGCGTATTTCACCGATCTATCCGACCGTCTGATCGTGACGTCGCAGCAGACGCTGCCCCGCGAAGCGGGGTTCTCGTACAATCGCGGGCCGTTTTCGCTGCTTGCGCGCGTGCAGGCGTTCCAGACGTTGCAGGACCCGAACAATCCGATCACGCCGCCGTACTTCCGCGAGCCGCAGCTGCTGGCGACGATGAACCCGGTCGAATGGCAGGGCATCGATTTCGCCGCCAGCGCCGAATACGTGCGCTTTCGCCAGCCTGCGCTGCTCGATGGCGAGCGGGCCGTGCTCTATCCGACGGCGACCTGGACGACGCGCGGCAACGCGTGGTTCGTGACCGCGCGTGCCGGGCTGCATCTAACCCACTACGATTTCCCCGACGACAGCACGGTCGAGGAAAAGCACCTCAATCGGTCGGTGCCGATCGCCAGCCTCGACGGCGGACTGGTCTACGAGCGCGAGACCAACATATTCGGGCGCGATTACACGCAGACGCTCGAGCCGCGCGCGTTTTACGTCTACATACCGTACCGCAGGCAGGAACAGATCCCGGCGTTCGACACGGCGATCGACGACTTCAATTTCTCGCAGCTGTTCACAGAGAACCGCTACCTCGGCAATGATCGCATCGGCGATGCCAACCAGGTGACTTTCGCGGTGACGTCGCGACTGCTCGATCCGGCATCCGGCGACGAGCGGGGACGCTTTTCGGTGGGACAACGCTACTATTTCGAAAGTCAGCGGGTGACGCTCACCGAAGCGCCCCGCAGCGCCAATACCTCCGATCTCTTGCTCTCCGGCGAAGGCAGGCTGTCGGATTACTGGTCGGCGTCCGGCACGCTGCAGTACACGATCAATCATCCGCAGACCCAGCTGTTCGACATCGGCGTGCGCTGGCAACCGTCGCCCGGCAAGGTGCTCAACGCGAGCTATCGCTATATCCGGCAGAACATCGATCCGACCGGGAACATCTCCCAGCTGAAGCAGGTCGACTTCTCGGGCCAGTGGCCGATATCGGACAAGTGGTCGTTCATCGGCCGCTGGAACTACTCGCTGGTCGACGGCAAGACGCTGGAGGGGGTGCTGGGCTTCGAGTACAATGGGGATTGCTGGGCTTTACGCATTGTCGGCCAGCGCCTGACCACGACGACGGAGCAGGCAAGCAAGTCGGTGTTCGTGCAATTCGAATTGAACGGTCTCGCTCGGCTGGGCACGAATCCGATCGACGTCCTCAAGCGAAGCGTGCCCGGCTACCTGACGGGCAACGAGCCGTCGATGCGGCCGGGCGGTGGCCCAGCCACCGAATATTTCCCGGAATTCTGAAGGCCTGACCATGTACGTTCGCCTCATCCCCTCGATCGCGCTGGCACTGCTCGCCGCCGCCGTGTGCGCGCAGCCCACGAGCGCGCCGGCCCCCGTCGTCACCGTCGACCGCGTCATCGCGATCGTCAACGACGAGGCGCTGACCCAATACGAGCTCGACGACGCGCGGCGGGTCGTGCAGGCGCAGCTGAAGCAGCAGAAGGTCGCCTTTCCCCCGGCCGACGTGCTCGACAAGCAGTTGCTCGAGCGCCTGATCACCCAGCGCGCGCTGCTGCAGCAGGCCAAGGAGGACGGCGTAAAGATCGACGACACACAGGTCGAGCGCGCGATCCAGCGCATCGCCACGGAGAACAAGCTTTCGGCCGAAGACTTTCGCAAGGTGCTCGCGCAGGAAAACATCCCGTACGCCAAATACCGCGACGACATCCGCAACGAGATGATCGTGCAGCGTCTGCGTGAGCGCGAGGTCGACAGCAAGGTCCAGGTCTCCGATGCGGAGGTCGACCAGTACCTGGCGACGCTGAAAGCGCAGAATGCCGGAGAAACCGAGTACCGCCTCGCGCACATTCTGGTGATGGTCCCCGAGCAGGCGAGCGCGGACCAGATCGAGAGCCGGCGCCAGCGAGCCGAGGAGGCGTTGCGATCGATCAGAAGCGGCGCGGACTTCGCGCAGATCGCCGCGGCATATTCCGACGCGACCGACGCGCTGCAGGGCGGCAATCTCGGCTGGCGCTCGGGAGCGCGCGTGCCGACGGTTTTCGCCGACACGATCCGCGAGCAGAAGGTCGGCACGGTCTCAGGCGTGCTGCGCAGCGCCGCCGGATTTCACATCGTCAAGCTGCTCGAGAAGCGCAGTCACGACGACGCAACGCTCGTCGACCAGACCCACGCGCGGCATATCCTGATCCGCGTCAACGAACTGACTTCCGAGGCCGAGGCCAAGGCGAAAATCGAGCGCATGAAGGACCGGCTCGACTCGGGCGCCAACTTCGCCGACCTCGCCAAGCTGAATTCCGAGGATGCGTCGGCGGCAAAGGGCGGCGACCTCGGATGGCTGAGCACCGGGGACACCGTGCCTGAATTCGACGAGGCGATGAAGAAGCTGCAGCCGAACCAGGTCTCGCCGCCGGTGCGCACGTCGTTCGGCTGGCACTTGATCGAAGTGCTGGAACGGCGCAAGCAGGACGTCACCATCGACCGCGCGCGCTCCGAGGCGCAGACCGCGATCCGCCAGCGCAAGGCCGACGAGGCGTTTCAGGACTGGGTGCGGCAGGTGCGCGACAAGGCGTTTGTCGAGATACGGCTGGACGACCGGTAGCCGGGCGGCGTAAAGCGCCACGCGCTGGTTTGGCGCGAGCTGCCTCCTAAAGACCGGGCGTTCGCACCGGGAGCGGACGCGCGTTATCCGCCGGGTAAAGCGCGATGCGAT
>DATASF010000094.1:0-2082 GCA_036269335.1 Casimicrobiaceae bacterium | reverse complement strand
TTGCCGGCGGCGAACAACAAACGTGCAGCAGTAAACGCGGAATAGTCTTGTGAGTGAAACTTCTGGGAAAGCGGCGATGGCGGAGGATGCAGCGCGATCGCGATTGGGCCGCGGGCTTGCCGCGCTGATCGGTGATGTCGGCACCGAGAGCTCGGCCGAGCGTCCGCGCGGCCAGCGCCGCGTGCCGACCAGTTCGCTGCGGCCGAATGCACGCAATCCGCGGCGCATCTTCTCCGACGCGGAGCTGGATGAGCTGACGGCCTCGCTGCGCGAGCGCGGCATGATTCAGCCGATCGTGGCGCGGCCGGTGCGCGGCGCGTCCGACGCCTATGAGATCATCGCCGGCGAGCGGCGTTGGCGCGCAGCGCAGCGCGCCGGACTGCACGAAGTGCCGGCCGTCATCGTCGAAGCCACCGACGAGGAGTCGCTGCAGCTTGCCATCATCGAGAACGTGCAGCGCGCCGACCTCAATCCGCTGGAAGAGGCCGAGGGCTATCGCGCGCTGATACGCGATTTCAGCCACAGCCAGGACGACGTCGCACGTATGGTCGGCAAGAGCCGCAGCCATGTTGCCAACATGCTGCGGCTGCAGACGCTACCCGATCGGGTCAAGGAGCATATCCAGTCCGGCCGGCTGAGCGCCGGTCATGCGCGCGCCTTGGTGGGCCATCACGATGCGGAGCGGCTGGCGGAGGAAATCGTCGCGCGCGGGCTCAACGTACGCCAGGTCGAGGAGATAGCGCGCGAGAAGGCAGGCCGCGCTGGTAAATCGCCGGCGAAAGCGCGCACATCATCGGCCCACAAGAGCGCCGATACGCTGGCGATGGAAAAGCGCCTGTCCGATAAGCTCGGTCTTGTCGTCAGCATCGATCATCGCGGCGAAGGCGGCGTCGTCAGCATCCGCTACCGCAATCTCGATCAGCTCGACGATCTGGCACGGCGGCTGGGTAAGAGCCACTAAAACGTCTATCTGCTCCAAGCTGCCTTGAACGCCTTGCGCTTCTCCGGATCGTACAGGCTTGCATAATCGTATTTCAGCGGCTTCGACGGCGCGACGTGGAGCGTGGCGAAGACCGGCCCGTCTTGTTCGAGCACATGCGCGATCTGCTGCTCGAACATGCGCAAGTCGGAAAAATCGTAAGCTCCCGCGTAGCCCGCAGAGCGCGCGATGTTGGCGAAATCCACCTTCGGATTTGGAATCGGATGGCCGCCGTTCGCCTCGTAGGTGTCATTGTGGGCGACGAAGTGAACGAGATTTTTCGGCGCCGCCGCCGCGATCGTCACCAGGCTGCCGAGATTCATCAAAAGGCTGCCGTCGCCTTGCAGCACCACGACGCGCCGGTCCGGGCGGCCGAGCGCCAGGCCGAGGCCGTGCGATGAATCGAGGCCCATGGCGCCGATCGACAGATAGTTGAGCGGCCGCGGACTGACCTCGACCCAGTCGACGGCGGAGCTGTAGGTCGCCACCACCGCTTCGTCCTTGATGTGGCGGGCCAGGATGCGAAAGCATTCGTCGCGTTTCATCATGATACTTTGGGACTCCGCCCGACCAGGAACGCCACCGGCTGCGACTCCGCATAAGCCTTGTCGATCGCCGGCCTGATCTTGGCGAGGTCGGCATCGACGCTGAGCAGGTGATGCGCGATGCCCATGTCGTCGAGGATCGGCTCGACGATGCGCACGCCGTAGCGCGGCGATTCCTTCGGCGCCTTTTCGGGGTCGTGCTGCAACAGCCCGATCATCATGCAGATCGGCTGCTTGTACTCCACCGCGACGCCGCGGATGGCGTTGATGGAATCGAGGAATCCGGTGTGCTGGATCAGCACCAGCGCGCGCTTGTCGCTATAGGCGAGCCCGGTAGCGATGCCGATGCACTCGTCTTCCTTGCAGACGCGGACCAGGCGGAGATCCTTGTCTTTAGCGATCGGCGCCAACAGTCCCGCGCTGGTGACGATGTCGGGCACCGAGAGGATGTATTCGATACCGCTCGCCTTGATCGCGGCAATGATGCCGGCGCCGCTGAGCTCCCGCGCTGGAGCGCGGGTTGCAGTTGCTTCCATTGGTACGCTCCCATCCCCTCGG
>DATASF010000093.1:0-15525 GCA_036269335.1 Casimicrobiaceae bacterium | reverse complement strand
GTCCTGCTGCCGGTGGCGCCGGGCGGGAGAGCGAGCGGCGAGGCAGCGACATCCGATGCGAACTCGATTCCCGCACTTTCATCGATCGGGTTGGCGCTGCTTTCCGTCGCGGTCGCGGCGCTGGCGATGGCGGCACTGCGCCGGCGGATGCGCCGCTAGCCTGCCAGCCCGTGCGTCTCGCACCCGGGACGCTTGCGACGTGGCTGCTAGGCGTGCCGCGTTGGCTCGTCGGCCTGCTGATCATCGTCGTCTTCCTGCTGCATCCGCTGACGCAGTTTGGCAAGACGACGCTGCTGGCCAAGCTCGAAGCGATCTCGTATGACACCCGCCTCAAGCTCACCTTGCCGAATCGCGACGATCCGCAGGTCGTCATCATCGACATCAACGAGCCCAGCCTGCAGCGCGAAGGACGCTGGCCGTGGTCGCGCGACAAGCTCGCGCGGCTGACGAACCAGTTGCTGGATCGCTATCAGGCGCGGGCCGTCGGCTTCGACGTCGTTTTCGCCGAACCGGACCGATCGTCGGGCATCGATGTCCTCGAGCGGCTGGCGCAGCGCGATCTGAAGGACGACCGCGGCTATGTCGCGACGCTCGACAGGCTGCGTCCCGAGCTCGACTTCGATGCGCGATTCGCGGATGCGATTCGCGGCAGGCCCGTCATCCTCGGGTTCGGCTTTACCTACGAAGCGCAGCAGATCGGCGCCCTGCCGCCGCCGGTGTTCCGCGCCCAGGACATCGCCGGCGGCATCATTCCGATCCAGCCCGCCGTCGGCTACACGGCGGCGATCGCGGAGCTCGCGCAGGCGGCGGCGGGCAGCGGCCATGTCGACCCGTTCTTCGACGCCGATAACGTCGTGCGCCGCGTTCCGATGGTCGAGCTCTATCGCAACGCCTACTACCCGGCGCTGTCGCTGGCGATCGCACGGGTTGTGCTCGAAGCGAGGCGGGTGACACCGCACTTCGATTCCGACAACCGCCTCGACGGTTTCGATGTCGGCGGCCTGGCCCTTCCTACTGCGGCCGACGGAACGGCGCTGATCCCGTTTCGTGGCAAGCCCAAGACCTTTCGCTACTACTCGGCCGCCGACGTGCTGGCGGGCAGCGCACCGGCGGATTTCGCCGGCGCGATCGCGCTGGTCGGAACGACGGCCAAGGGACTGCAGGATTTGCGGCCGACGCCGCTCGCCGCCGACTTTCCCGGCGTCGAGATTCACGCCAGCCTGCTCTCCGGGATGCTGAACCAGAATCTGAAATCGGTTCCGGCGAACGCGAACGCGATCGAGGCGCTGGTCATGCTGCTGACCGGGCTGGTCGTGCTATTCGTCATCCCGTATCGCGACCCGGTGTTCAACGCCCTGGGCCTGGTCGCCCTCATGGGGCTGGTGGCCGCGGCGAACCTGGTGCTGTGGATCAAGCTGAACGAGGTCGTCCCCGTGGCGGCGACACTGCTGATGCTCGCCGTCCTGTTCGGCTGGAACATGCTGGCCGGCTTCATGCGCGAGGAACGCAAGATCCGCAGGGTTTCGGCGATGTTCGGCGAATACGTGCCACGCGAGCGCGTCGCGCAGATGGTCGAGAGCGGAGAGCGCTACAGCATGGTCGGCGAGAGCCGAACGATGACCGTGCTGTTCTGCGATGTGCGCGACTTCACCGCGCTGTCGGAAAACCTGCCGCCGCGCGAGCTGTCGGCGATGCTCAACGCCTACCTCACGCCGATGACGGAGATCATCCACGCGCAGCACGGGACGGTCGACAAGTACGTCGGCGACGCGATCATGGCGTTCTGGGGCGCGCCGATCGACAATCCGAACCACGCGCGCGACGCCGTTGTCGCCGCGCTGGCGATGCAGCGCAGGATGTCATCGCTGGCACGGGAGTTCAAAAAACGCGGCTGGCCGGAGCTTGTCATCGGCGTCGGCATCAACACCGGCGCGATGAACGTCGGCGACATGGGCTCCGAATTCCGCAAGGCGTACACGGTGCTCGGCGACGCGGTCAACCTCGCATCGAGGCTCGAGGGATTGACCAAGGAGTACGGCGTCGCCGTCATCATCGGCGAGGACACGCGTGCCGCGATACCCGATATCCGCTGTCGCGAGATCGATCGCGTTCGCGTCAAGGGCAGGCTCCACCCGGTCACGATATTCGAGCCGCTGCCGGAACCGGAAGAGGCGATCGCCGGCGAAATCGCGGCGTGGGACAAGGCGCTGCTGCAATACCGCGAGGGGCGCTTTGCCGATGCGGCGGCCTCGCTCGCGGCCCTAGCCAGCGCGCATCCGGCGACGCGCCTCTACGGCTATTTCGCCCAGCGCTGCGCGATGTACGCCTCGGAGCGGCCGCCGGCCGATTGGGACGGCGCGACCAACTTCGCTACCAAATAGCGGTGATCAGCATCCGCCGGGCCCGCATTTGCGATAGCCGACGACGCCTTCGATCACGCTGCCGGTACGCGTGTTGAAATAGTAGTCGATGCCGATGCCGGACCCGCCGGGCCCGGCGAAAAAGCCGGTGAAGTTGCCGGCGACCAGCGCCTGACAGCCGCCGCCAGCACAACCCGTCGACGCTCCGCCGACGCCGCCGGTCGAGAAGCGACCGTTGATGATGCTGGCCGTGCCGCCCATCGTGTAGTTGGCGTCGTTGAAACCGGCGGTCAGACCGGTGAGCCCGAGTTGAGCGGTGGTGAAGTTCACGCTCACCGTGCCGCCCGAAACCAGCGTTCCGACGGCGCCGGTGCCCGAGTCGGTCGGCCGCGTTCCGCCGGCCACGGCGTACGAAACCTGTCCGGATGTCGGCAACGCCGTCGCCGTATTGCCGTAAATGTAATGCAGGTCGCCGCCGTCGTTGTGAACCACCTGGCCGCCGAGCGTCTGCGCGATCGTCGATCCAGGCCCCGACCAGCGGCCCCAATTGAGTCCGCTGACGGCGGCGAAGCGCGACGAGATCGATCCGTCACTGCCGACATCGGTCAGCGTTGCCGACCCCAGATCCGCCGTGAGCGAGCCGTTGTGGAACGAGTGCAACGCACCGCCGACGAGGCCGAGCTGCAGGTCCGGGTTCGTCGTTGCGTCGAGCTCCAGCGTGTAGCGGTCCGACCCGACGACGATCGTTTTTCCGCCGGTGAGCAGTCCGCCGGCGAGGTCTTCGGTCGCCATGAACGCGAACGCAGGTTGCGGCAGCGCCGGCGGCGGCGCGCTCTCGGGCACCTTGGCGAAACGCAATTCCGTCGGCGCGGTGCGCGCGACGCGCGTGCGGCGCTCGAGCTTGTCGGACAGGAAATCGGGCGGCCCGAGCCAGCGCAGCGGGGCCTGTCCATCGGGCACGTAAAAGAATTCGTCGGCGCCGAACTCGCCGCTGCCGTAGCCGTTGGCAACGACCACGCCACCTTCGTAGGCTCCGCCGTACATGCCGGCCGCCGCGTCGCCGCCCCGGTTCTTGCACTGCCCGGCCGCGCAGATCTGGACCTGATAATGCGTGCCGCGGATGCCGATGGTCGCCTGTGTTGTCAGCAGCTGGTACTGGTCGTGGTTCAGCTTGCCGATCTGTCCGGTCAACGTCCGGAATCCGCCGCGCACCAGACGGAAAACCGCAGCCTCGCCGCCGTCCTGCTTGCCCGTGAAGTTGAAGCGCTCGATGCGAAACTCGGTCTCGGGCTTGAGGGCGACCAGCGCATCGTCGCTGAAGCGGATCTGCGCGTAACTGTCGGCTCCGGTGACGACGCTGTCGCCAGCGCTGACCATCGCGCCGGCGGACAGACGGGCACGCTCGCCCCCGCGGACGACACTGACGTCGCCAACCGCCAGCAGGATCTTTCCCGCGGTCTGCGCGAGCGCGTCGTCGCCGGCGAACGCGCAGCAAAGCAGCAAACCGAAATGCCACGCAAGCTTGCGCAACAGCGGGACGGCCGTGCTATTTGAATTCATAGCGGACTTTCAATGCGCCGACGTGGCGCGTATATTCGTAGAGCTCGAGATTCGACGTGTTTTTCGCGTACCGGTACTCGCCGCGGATGCTCAGATTGCGGTTGACCAGATAGATCGCGCCGAGGCCCAAGCCGAGGTTGCGGTCGCGCCGCGTCACGTCGAGCAGCGGAATCGGCGCGTCATAGTCGCTTTGCGCGTAGGCGACGCCGGCGTTCAGCGCCCAGAAAGCCGACGGCGACACGGTGACGTCGACGCTGGCGCCCTGGATGCTGCGGCCGAGGTCGCCGCGGCCCTCGCGATTGTGTTCCTCGCCGTAGAACAGGGTCGCATTGAGCACCGGCTGCCAGCGGCGCAGCCATACCTGGCGGTAGCTGGCGCTCAACGCGGTCAAATCGGCATTGCGCACGGCATTGTCGCCGTCGTAGCCGATGCGCGCGTACTGCGGCGCCAGCGCGAGCGAGGACAGCTCCGAGATCTGCCGACGCCATTCGAGGCCGACGCCGTCGGTCCAGCGGTAGCGCGATCCGTCCAGCGCGATCTCGCCGTGGGCATAGGCCAGCGAGTACTCGTTGCGATCGGCGCGGTAGGCGGCACCGAGCGCAGCGCCGTAATTCGCCAGGTTGAATTGCGACGCCGATCCGTAAAACGTGCCGCCGCCGTAGACGCTGCCATTGACCGTCAATCCTGCGGAAAGAGGGTGTCGGATCTCGGCGCCTGCGGCCAGCCATCCGAACGCCGATTCTTTGCGGACCCCGAAATCGTCGACTGTGACCGGACCGAGCACCGGCAAGCCGATGTCGGCCTGCGCGACGCCGGCATTGGCGTTGCTGTCGTAGCCGCCGCCGACCTCGACGAACGCAGTGCGCCGGCCGCGATAGCGCGCCTCGCGGTCGGTCAGCGCTGCGAGATAGCGCTCGATGCCGGCCTGGACTTCGGGGGGCGGCTGGGTTCGCGCCACCGCTTCGAATTCTTCGCGCGAACGGACGTCGTCGCCGGCGTAGAAATACGCGCGCGCAAGCTCGAGCCGAGCGCGCGCGTCGTCGGGAAATTGCAGCACGTAACGCTCGAGTGCCAGGACGCCTTCACCGGAACGGCCGATGTCGACGGCCGCGACACCGCACCACAGATCGAATTCTGCCGGGCGCTCTGGGGTGTCGATCGACGTTGCGCAATGGCGGGCGTATGCCGCGGCGGAGTCGCCAGCCTCGACGGCCGCGCGCAAGTCGTCGACCGGCGCGGCGATCGCGGCAAGCGCGAAAACGCTCGCGCACGCCGTGATCGCAATGTTCGCTGCATGCCGCAGCCGGCTCGAACACTGCGCGAAAGAGTCGCCGTCCGAACGCTGTGCCATGCTCGCGCCGCCCCTCCCGAATTTGGCTGGCGGCGATCATAGCATGGCACCGCGACACGTCCGGCGGAACGACTGCCTAGGGGACGACCTGGTCCACGGTGATGCGCAAGCCGGCGGCGCCGGGCTTGACCGGCGCGCTTGTGCCGAACAGGTCACCGGACTGCGCGAGCGCATTGCCGCTGCGCGACACGCGTGCCTCGACGACCACCTCGCTCGCGGTCGAAAGCTTCATGCCCGCCATCCCCATCGCATCGTCGAGCGTGAATTCCTTCGGCAATTCGCTGGCCGGGATTCGCATCACGGCAAGCGGCATCCGCGGTCCGGCCGATGCGCGCGCGAAGATGAAAACGGTGTCGGTCGGGACGACCTTTGCTGCCAAAGTCGGACTCACCGCGACGCGACCGCTGATCGTGCCGGCGTTGCTTGCGCCCGCGGCCTGCGCCGGCGCTGGCGTCGTCTTCACCGCGTCCGACGCTCCGCCACCGAGCTCGGCGATCACGGCGGCAACCTGAGTTGCGTCCTCGGAGCCCGGGGGCAGCAGCGCGGCGAGCCGGCGCCAGTAAGCGAGCGCCTTGGCACGATCGTGCGCCTCCATCGCCGCGGTTGCAGCAAGCGCCAGGGCCTTTCCGTGTTGCGGATCGATAGCCAGTGCGCGCTCGACCAGTGCGAGCGGCTTGCCGGCGAGGTGGCGACCCTGCAACATCCCCAGGGTGTCGGCGTAATCGGCGAGCAGATCGGGGTTGTCGGGCGCCAGCGCGAGCGCTTTGGTGTACGCTTCCGCCGCCGCGGGAAAGCGACCGAGCGCGTAATACGACCGCGCCAGCAGCGCCCAGCCCTCGGCGTTGTCGGGATGTCGCTCGAGCCGACGCTCCAGCGCGCCGATCATCGCGGCGATCTGCGGGTCGCTCAATTCGTGTCTGCCGTCGGCCGCAGCGGCGACGGCGGCGGCTGCAGGGTCGCCCAGACGGCCGTAGAGCGCGACAGCCAGCACGGGAATCGACACCAGCAGGGCTATCGCCAGCGGCCACGACGGCCGCGGCACGGCGCCGCTCGCGGGCGTGGTCGGCGAGGCGCCGACTTCGTCGGCAACCCGCCGCGCAAGATCCGACACGACGGCCTCGCGCTCGGCCCCGGTGATCGCACCCGATGCGAAGTCCTCGTCGGCGGCGCGCTTCTGGTCCCGCAGCACCGCGATCGCCGCCGAGTCGGCGTCCGGCACCGCACTTCCGCGTCGCGTGCGCAGCAAAGGCCAGAGCAGCACGCTCAATGCGGCGAGCAGAAGGCCTGCGGCGAGGAGCCAGAAAAGAAGCATCAGCGGAAATTCCGTGGCGGGGGCGGAGCGCGCATTATACGGTCAGTGCGAGCGCCGACCGGCCGCTGTGCGCGACCGGACCGCAAGGCGCCGGCAGGGGCTTCTGCTATCATCTTCCCCGCGGACGAACGATGAGCAAAGAGATGCCCGACCAGGACATACGCGAGGCCTCGCTCGAATATCATCGCGCGCATCCGCCGGGCAAGATCGCGATCCTGCCGACCAAGCAGCTGATCAATCAGCGCGATCTCGCGCTCGCTTATACGCCGGGTGTCGCCGCCGCCTGCGACGAAATCGTCCGCGACCCGGCCGAGGCGCGCAACCTCACCGCGCGCGGCAATCTGATCGGCGTCATCACCAACGGCACCGCGGTGCTCGGCCTCGGCGCGATCGGTCCGCTTGCGGGCAAGCCGGTGATGGAGGGCAAGGCCGTCCTGTTCAAGAAGTTCGCCGGCATCGACTGTTTCGACATCGAGATCGACGAGCGCGATCCGGACCGGCTGGTCGATATCATCTGCGCGCTCGAGCCGACGTTCGGCGGCATCAATCTGGAAGACATCAAGGCGCCCGAATGCTTCTACGTCGAGCGCAAATGCCGCGAGCGGATGCGCATTCCGGTCTTCCACGACGACCAGCACGGGACGGCGATCATCGTCGGCGCCGCGGTCCTCAACGGTCTTCGCGTCGTCGGCAAGGAAATGCGGTCGGTCAAGCTGGTGTGCTCTGGTGCGGGCGCCGCAGCGCTCGCCTGTCTCGACCTGCTCGTCGAGCTCGGCGTCCAGCGCGAAAACATCTGGGTCTCCGACATTGCCGGCGTCGTCTATCGCGGCCGCAAGGAGGAGATGGACGACAACAAGGCGCGCTACGCGCAGACGACCGACGCGCGAAAGCTGGCCGACATCATCCCAGGCGCCGACATCTTCATCGGACTCTCGGCGCCGCGCGTGCTGAAGCCGGAAATGCTCAAGCTGATGGCGGACAGGCCGTTGATCATGGCGCTGGCCAATCCCGAGCCCGAGATCATGCCCGATGTCGCCAAGGCGGCGCGGCCCGACGCCGTGATCGCAACCGGCCGGTCCGACTTTCCGAACCAGGTCAACAACGTCCTTTGCTTTCCGTTCATTTTCCGCGGCGCGCTGGATGTCGGCGCGACGACGATCAACGAAGCGATGAAGCTCGCGTGCGTGCGCGCGATCGCCGACCTTGCGATGGTCGAGCAATCGGACATCGTCGCCGCCGCGTACGGCGTGCAGGATGTCAAGTTCGGCCCCGACTACCTGATCCCCAAACCGTTCGACCCGAGGTTGATCGTGATGATCGCGCCGGCGGTCGCGCGCGCGGCGATGGCTTCGGGCGTCGCGACGCGTCCGATCGCGGACTTCGACGCCTACCACGAGCGCCTGTCGCAGGTCGTCTATCACTCCGGCCTGCTGATGAAGCCGATTTTCCAGGCCGCGAAAAAAGCGCCGAAGCGCGTGGTCTACGCCGAGGGCGAGGAAGAGCGCGTGCTGCGCGCCGTACAGGTCGTCGTCGACGAGGGTCTGGCCAAGCCGATGCTGATCGGCCGCCCCGCGGTGATCGAGCGTCGGCTGGCGCGCTACGGCTTGCGCATCAAGCCGGGCGTCGACGTCGAGATCGTCAATCCGGAATCCGATCCGCGCTATCGCGCCTATTGGACCGAGTACTACCGGCTGGCGCAGCGCAAGGGCGTGTCGCAGCAGTTCGCCAAGATCGAGATGCGCCGCAGGCTGACATTGATCGGCGCGATGATGATACACATGGGCGACGCGGACGGCATGCTGTGCGGGACGTTCGGCGCGCATTCGGCGCATCGGCACTATGTCGAACAGGTCGTCGGCCTGCGCGAGGGCGTGACGACCTGGGCGGCGATGAATGCGGTGCTGCTGCCTGACCGGACGGTGTTCATCGCCGACACCTACGTCAACCGCGATCCGACCGCCGAGCAGATCGCGGAGATCGCGCGCCTGGCGGCCGAGGAAGTGCGCCGCTTCGGCATCACCCCCAAGGTCGCGCTGGTGTCGCACTCGAGCTTCGGCTCGAGCGCCGATCCGCAGGCGCGAAAGATGCAGGCGGCCTTGGCGCTGATCAACGCCCAGGAACCCGATCTCGAAGTCGAAGGGGAGATGCAGGGCGATGCGGCGCTGTCCGAGCAGATCCGCCGCAAGGTTTTTCCCGACGCGCGGCTCAAGGGCGACGCCAACCTGCTCATCATGCCGACGCTGGACGCGGCCAATATTTCGTTCAACCTGCTCAAGGTTGCCGCCGGCAGCGGGCTCACACTGGGGCCCATCCTGCTCGGCGTCGCGCAGCCGATTCACATCCTGACGTCGTCTGCCACCGTGCGCCGTATTGTCAACATGACCGCGCTGGTCGTCGTCGATGCCGTAGTCGACCGGCAGCGCGCGCTGATCTGATCCGCCGCGTCGGCCGCCAGCATGATCTGCCCGTCGCTGTAAGAATTACACGCCGGCAGCGCGCGTTTTTCGCCATCGTTCCCGCGGCACGACGCGCTGCCAGGGGTTCGGAGCATCGGCATGATTCCTGCTGCGGGTCCTCTGTTCGCGGGTCGGCAATTCGCCTTCGCCCCGACCATCCCCGGGAGTCGCCATGAGCAAGCAACCATTTCTTACCGACGTCGCGACCTTGCGGCAGCGCGCTCGGCAGCATATCGAAGAGGGCGCGGTGACCGCCGGCTACGGCGGCGACACCCAGACCGCGATCCGCGTGCTCAACGAAGCGCTCGCCACCGAAATCATCTGTGTCCTCCGCTACCGGCGCCACTATTTCATGGCTCGCGGAATACACTCCGGCCCGGTGGCCGCCGAATTTCTCGAGCATGCGACCGAGGAGCAGGCACACGCCGACCTCATCGCCGAACGCATCGTGCAGCTAGGCGGCGAGCCGAATTTTTCGCCCGAGGGCTTGGCGACCCGCAGCCATTCCGAATACGTCGAAGGCAAGGATCTGGTCGACATGATCAAGGAGGACCTCGTCGCCGAGCGGATCGCGATCGACAGCTATCGCGAGATCGCGGCATATTTCGGATCCTTCGATGCAACGTCGCGGCGCCTGATGGAGGAAATCCAGGCGAAGGAAGAGGAACACGCCGACGATCTCGCCGACCTGCTGAGCCATTTGCCGGCGAACCTGAAAAACTGATTTCTGCGTAGGTCTCCGTCCGACAGCGGACGCGCCTCGCGCTGACACCAGAAACAGCACCGGACCGATAGCGGCGCGGCGCGCGCCTCGGCATAGTCTGTCTACCACAGGGGGAGACAGGCGATGCTCAGGCAAGCTCAGGAAACCAGCGGTACCCGGACACCCGACCTCTTCCCCGAAGCGGGCGCAAAACGCGCCGGATTCGGCCGATCGCCGATCATCGGCGCGGACAGCCTGCTCGGCTGCATCGTGCTCGACAGCCAGGGCCAGCGCGTCGGTGAGCTGCTCGACGTCCTGGTCGACATGCATGCGGGCCGCATCGCCTACGGGGTGGTGGTTCTGGACCACGCGCCGGACTGGAGCGAGCGGCTGATCGCGGTCCCCTGGAACACGATGTATCTGCAGGGCGATGGCGAAGGGATCTGCGTCAACGCGACGCGCGACTGGATCGAGCGCGCGCCGTCGATGCGCGTCGAAGCGATGAACGAGCTGCTCGATCGCGAGCTCGCCGTGTTCATCCATGCCTATTTCGGCGCCAAACCGTATTGGGAGCGTGCCGCGCAGCATTGTTAGCGGCACGGGCCAGAACCGCCGGCCATGAGGCGGCAATCGACATCTGCAAGGAGCACAAATGCACAGTCACCTAAAGCCAATGATCGCGATTACAGCGCTGGCTTCGAGCTTGCTGCTTGTCGCCGGCTGCGGCCCACAGGGCACCAGCACCGGAACGACCGTCGGCCAGAAAATGGATCGGGCGGCTGACAAGGTCGCCGATACGACCGCCAACGCGAGCGCCAAGGTCGCGACGGCAGCAGACGACACGGCGATCACCGCCAAGGTCAAGGCCGCGCTGATTGCTGAGCCGGGGCTCAAGTCGACCGCCATCGACGTCGACACCAAGGACGCGACGGTAACCCTGTCCGGAACGGTCGCCTCGAACGAGTTGCGCGACCGCGCGAAGCAGATCGCCTCGTCGACCAACGGCGTCAAGAACGTCGTCGACAACCTGATCGTCAAGTCCGCTTAGCGGGCATGTGCCGGAGCAGCGATGAATCGTGATCGGATCGAAGGACGCCTGAGGTCGTTCATCGGCGCGCTCGAAGAGAGCTGGGGCCGCGTGATCGGAGATCAAACGCTGCAGTTCCGCGGCGAGCGCTCGCGCTCGCTGGGGCGGATCCAGTCCGGCTACGGCGCCGTGCGCGACCGGCCGCTGCTCGACCGCCGTCGCAGCGCCGGTTGACCCCGGCGCGGGCAGCGCCTTCGGGCGCGTCCGCGCCGGATGGGCGGCCGGGCCCGCTCAAGCCTGCTGCTTGGGGATCGTAACCACCACGGTCGTCCCCTCGGCGGTCGAGGAAACCGACAGATTTCCACCGAAGTGCTGCGCGCGTTCGCGCATACCGCGGACGCCGTGCGACATCGGCTTGCGCAAGTCGTCGTCGCTGATGCCACTGCCATCGTCCCGGACCGTCAGCACATAGGCGCGGTCGGTCTGGGCCAACCCTATCCAGACATTGGTCGCGTTGGCGTGGCGCGCCACGTTGGTGACGGTTTCCTGGAATATCCGGAACAGCGCCAATCCGCGTTCGCGGTCGATCGCGACGTCCGGCTCGGGCGTCTCGAGATGAAACCGCAGCTTGGTGTGTTTTTCGTATTCGCTGATCTGCCAGCGCAGCGCCGCGGCGAGCCCGAGGTCGTCCAGAATGCTGGGTCTCAAGTCGGTGACGATCTTGCGCGTCGTCGCCACCGCGGCGTCGACCAGCTGGATCATCGCGCTCCGTTTGGAGCGCGCCTCCGACAGGTTGGCCGGCAGATGCGCGTCGAGTGACTCCAGGTCCATTTTCAGCACGCTCAGCGTCGCGCCGAGCTCGTCGTGCACTTCGCGCGCGATGCGCTGCTTCTCTTCCTCGCGCACCGTCTGCAGGTGGCGCGACAGCTCGCGCAACTCCTCGCGCGAGCGCTCGAGCTCGACTTGCGAAAGGCGGCTTTGCGTGTCGTCGAACACGACTCCGTCCCACAGCACGCCCCCGTTCTCCGCCTGCCGCGGACGGGCCCGGATGCTGATCCACCGCTCGGTCGATTCGTGGCGCGGCTGGATGCGGCCGCTCCAGCTCCAGTTCGACAGCTGCGCGGCGGACGCTTCGAGCGTTGCCTCGAGATGCGGCCGCTCGACGGGCGCGACGAGATCGAAGAACGCCGCGCTGTCCGATGTCAGCGCCGACTCGGTAACGCCGGTCAGCGCCACGACTCCTTCGCTGACGTAGGAGAACGACAGCTTGCCGGCGGAATCGCGCAAGAGCTCGAACACCATGCCCGGCACGTTGGCCGTCATGCCCTGGTAGCGCGCCTCGCTTTCCTTGAGCGCGCTCTCCATCGCGCGCCGCGCCGTGTTGTCGTAGCAGGCGTTCAGATAACCGGCAAACCTGCCCTGCATGTCGTAGTACGGACGCCCGTTGCAGATGATCGAGCCGAAGCTCCCGTCGGCGCGCCGCAGCCTGAACTCGTACTCGAAAGTCTTCTGCGCAGGAAAAGTCTCGGCGATGATTTCCCGCCAGCGCGCGCGGTCGTCCGGATGCACGCCTTCCAGCCAGCCCCCGCCGAACTCGGCTTCCTGCTTGCGGCCGGTGAACTCGAGCCATGCCTGGTTCAGATAGTCGCAGGCGCCGGTCGTGTCGGAGCGCCATACCAGGTTCGGAAATCCCGAGAACAGCGAAAAGTAGAAGTCGCGCGCGCGCTCGGTCTGCTCGCGCAGCTCGAGCCGCATCGTCGCATCGCGCGTGACGACCGAAAACCCTCGAAGGTTTCCCGGCTCGTCGCGAATCGCCGAGATAATGTCGTCACCGCAATACCGGGAGCCATCCTTGCGCACATGCCAGCACTCCTCCTCGTACCAGCCGCGGCGGGCCGCGATCTCGAGCTCCTCTTCGGGCGGCGACTTGCGATCGGGCGGGTAGAGCACCGAAAAGGACTTACCGACGATCTCCGCAGCTGCGTAGCCATTCAGTGCCTGCGCGCCCGGATTCCAGCTCGCCACACGCCCCTCGCTATCCAGCATGTATATCGCGCAGTCCTTGACCGCGTTGATGATCAGGCTCGTGCGACTTTCGCTTTCGCGCAACTCCTGTTCGACGTGATAACGCCGTGCGATATCGCTCACCAGCCGCTCGTTGGTGCGCTTAAGACTTCTTGCGCTGGCGCGGGCGGTCTGGAACAGATAGGTCGAAAGCGCAAGCAGCGTGGCCAGGATGGCGCCGAGCGCCAGCGCGGCGATCGGGAGCGGCGTGGCGCCGCTGGCGACCAGCGATTGCGTCGGGGTCGCGCGGAGCATCCAGTGCCCGTTCTGCACGATCAGTGGAAGCTCCTGCGACCATTTGTCGGCCGCTCTCGGCCCGTCGGGAGCAATGGTGCGCATGGCACGCCCGTTCTGCACGATCTCGATGTAATGCTCGGGAAAGCGGTCGTCGATGATCGACTTCGGCCATCCGGCGCGCGCCAGGGTCGCGGAAATGATCGCGCGCAATTCGTCCCCCTGGAACACGGGGACGTAAAGCACGAGGCCCTCGCCGCCGACGACCAGGTCGAGGAAGGGGCTGAGCGTGCTGCGGCGTGTGCTTACCGCGAGCTCGATGGCTGCGCGTCGCGACGGATCCATGCGTCGGTCGAGCCCAACGACCGCCTGGGCACTTTCCGGGACTGCCTGGCGGATGATGTAGTCGGCGCCGCCGAAAGTCACTGTATCGACCGCCGCGACGCCTTTGAGCAGGCCGGCGGCATCGCGCTTCCACGCTTCCTGGTCGGAATATGCCAGCGAGCGGTCCGCCAGGCGTTCGACGATGTCGATGCGCGCGTACAAATCCCGCTGGATCTGCCCGCGGGCGTCTGCCGCGACCAGCGCCGTGCTGCGCTGGATGAAACGCGTCTCCTGCACTGTCAGCGCGCGCCAAAGCACCAGCGTGCAGGCGAAGACGGCAAGCCAGACGATAAGCGGCGCCGAGCGGCGCAATGCCTTGCGTTCGCCGCCGCTGGTCAGCATGGCGTAAGCGAGCATCGTCGCGGCGAGCACCGTGTAGATCGCGCCGGTGGTGCGCTCGCCGCCGGTCAGCTGCAGCGACTCGGACGCCACCGTGCTGCCGCTCCATGCGGCGACGAGCATCAGCAGCGAAAGCGCCAGGGCGATCGACGTGAGCAGCGCTACCGTGATCGCGTGCCACGGCTTCCGGGTCTTTCCGGGTCGGAGCAATAACAGCAGGGCGGCACCGATGACGACCGCGACCAGCGCGGTAAGCAGGCCCATGTCGTTGTAGGAACCGGCGGCCAGCGGCAGCCACGGATTGACGAGCATCGGACGGAGCGGAATCGCGTCCGGCACGGCCCACGCGGCGAGCCGTACGGTGCCGAGCGCCAGCGGAACCAGCGCGCAGAGGCGAGCGATACGCGTCGCGCCGACGACGTGCAGCGCCAGAGCGACGCCGGCGAAGGCGATCGCCCAGCCGGCGTCGTATTGAATGCGATCGAAACCTGCGCCCATCTGAGCGGGCTCGGACGAATGCCAGCTGACGATCATCAGACCCGCGAAGACCGCGAGCCCGGTACCGACGGCGAACAACAACGCCGGAATCCAGGCATCCAGGCGGAAGGAGCGAGTGGTCGGCATAGAGTCTTGCGCACGCCGCGAGGCGGGCACAAAAAAATGGATGTTAGCTGATTGCAACGCAGCGCGGCGATTGAGCTGTTGCCACGTGACCCGCATAGAGGTCGAGCAGCTTATAGCGTTGAAACGAGGCGCGCGTCAACGCATCCGACTGCGGACGTGCGTGTTTACCGCATCATCACTCACCGGCGATGCGGCGAGTCATGCGCATCGCCCAGCGCATCGGTAAGGTAGATGCACCGTTGCTGCGACGGTTTCAGCGAGCAGCTTTGCCCGGACGCGGCGGACGCTTTCGCTGATCCGAATCGGAATCGGGATCGCTCTCGGGCTCGGTTTCCGGTGCGTGCTCATTCGGCTCATCCTCGGGCTCCTCGACCGGCGGGTGCGGCCGCGGTGTGTGCGCTGCCAGGCCCTCCACATCGGTCCCTCCCACGGTATCGACCGGGGACTCGACGTGGGTACGCCGGTTGCGGCCTGCAGCTGCGATCGACGACTCGACCGCAAAGTGGTCCTGCGGATTGTTCGGCATGGCATTCATCCACTCGTTTCAGATTGCGAAATCGCGCGGCGACCGTCGCAAGCGTCGTGCCAAGGGGTCGCATCCTGCACGCCTCGACCGGCCGGGGCGCTTGCGCCGTTTCTACAAATGGCCTGTCGTTTATTGCAATCCGGATTGCAACTCGTGCCGCCGTCGAGACGCGAGAGCGGGCGGTGCCTAGTAGGACCGGCGCTGGCACGCGGCTTGCGACAGGACACGCGCAGGGCGTCGGGAACATTGGGTTCGTTCAGCCCTCCCATGAACCGAGTTCGATACACCCGGCGCACCTGCTCCACTCTTGATTGACGGTGCCGCAAGCATTCCGCGGGCCGTCGCGGAAAAGGTTG
The DNA here is from genome assembly GCA_036269335.1 of Casimicrobiaceae bacterium. GTDB lineage: Bacteria > Pseudomonadota > Gammaproteobacteria > Burkholderiales > Casimicrobiaceae > PALSA-1003. The sequence goes on along the minus strand of DATASF010000093.1, from coordinate 229 downwards.
TCCGCACCCGCCGGCCTCCGCACGCGAGGCGCGGTGCCAATTGCAGCCTTCCGCCCGATGAGTCGCTTGCAGCGGGCGTGGATCTCCGTTGTAGGACTTGATCCTACAATGGCCCCCGTTACACCTACAGAATTTACAGAGCAAGACCTATACCGGCTCCAATCCGCGTAGGGGAGTATTGGCCCGTCCAACGTCAATAACAACGGAGAGGGCCATGTTTGGAGAGCTT
>DATASF010000092.1:0-4034 GCA_036269335.1 Casimicrobiaceae bacterium | reverse complement strand
TCCCGAGATCTGCAATCCGGGCACAGCGGTCGTGATCGCGGTCATGTCGCTCGGGGGATTGACGAGCACGCCCCGATCCGTCCGGGGCCGGTAAGCGCCCACGGGCAGCCCGGCGATTGAATTGTCCATTGGCGTGGTGGGATTCACATCCGTCAAGTCGCCATTGGTAGTGAGATCACCCTTCTCGAAGCAGGTCGCGCCGACGAGCTTGTTGCCAAAAGCTGCGAGCACCGCATCGCAGTGTGTCGCAGCGCCAGCCGCCAGTGGAACGAGCATCGCCAGCGCAGCCAGGAAAAGTTTTCGTACCAACATCGTGACCTCCTCGTGAAATGAAACATGCTCGCGAATTCACTGTCCATGCCGCCGGACAGAGTCTCGAACGTGACGTCTTTGTTCCCCCATCGCGCTCTGTTGTCCAGCAGCGCGCTCGCTCCGCGCTTCTTCGGCGGCGTCGTGATCCAGAGTGTAACGCAAGCCGGCCGATTCGAATCGTCGGTGTCGCGCGCGGGTTTGGCAACGCGCACAGCTTCGCTTATGATGCCCGCAGCCGTGCCGCGGGGCTGTTGACGACAGAGCCCGCTAACCCACCAGGAGGAAACATGAGGTATTCGAGGGCTGCGCCGCTGCTTGGAGCCTTTTTGACAGCGTGGCTTGCGGCCGCGACGTCGCAGGCACAGACCGCGACGGCCACGCTCGCGCCGACCGCGGGCAACACGGCGGCGGGGACGGTGACGTTCACGCAGAACGGCGGCAAGGTCACGGTGAACGCCAAGCTGTCGGGTCTCGCGCCCGGCGCACACGGATTCCACGTCCACGAAAAGGGCGACTGCAGCGCGCCCGACGGGGCGAGCGCGGGCGGCCACTTCAACCCGACCAACAAGCCGCACGGCAATCCGGCGTCGCCCGAGCATCACGCCGGTGACATGCCGGCGCTGGTTGCCGACGCCTCGGGCAACGCCAGCTTCCAGGGCGACCTGTCGCCGATGAGCGTCGGCGGCGGCGTCACCGACATCGTCGGCAAGGCGGTTATAGTGCACAAGGACGCCGACGATTACACGACCCAGCCGACCGGTAATTCCGGCGCCCGCGTCGCCTGCGGCGTGATCCGCAAGCCTTGATGGGGAATTCGCCTTCCCGGATTTCGCTGCGCGCGACCGTCGTATCGCTCGCCGGCCTCGCCGTAGCGGCTTGCGGCACCCCCAGCCTGCCGAAGATGAGCGATATCGTTCCTTCCACCGGCAAGCAGGCGATAGCGCGGCTGGTGTCCAAGAACGGGAGCGGCACCAACGGGACGGTTCTGCTCACCCAGCGCGGCGACAAGGTTGCATTGCTGGCGCAGGTGTTCACTATCGCCGGCGGACCGCACAGCCTTTACATTCACGAGACGGGCAACTGTACTTCGCCGAACGCAGCCAGCGCCGGGCCGGTCTGGAACGCCAAGGGCAACGCCGCGGGCACACGGCGTTCGGGAGAGCTGCCGAATATCGTCGTTCGCCACGAGGACTACGCCAGCCTCGAGGCCCAGGTCACCGGGCTGTCGGTCGGCACCGGCGCGGCGAACGACGTCATCGGGCATTCGGTCGTCGTGCATGGCAAGGTCGATCCCGACCCCAAGCCCGAATTCGGCGTCGTCAACGACTGGCTTGCCTGCGGCGTCATCGAGCCGTTTCAAGAGCGGTGATCGCGCGGCAGCCGCCGCGCGGGCACCGGGCAATCGACAAGGACGGCCATGGGATTTCTCGCCGGTAGGAAAATCCTGATCACCGGCTTGCTGTCCAGCCGCTCGATCGCTTACGGCATCGCGCACGCCTGCAAGCGCGAAGGCGCGCTCCTCGCGTTCACCTACGTCAACCAAGATCTGAAGGATCGCGTGGTCAAGCTGGCGGCCGATTTCGGGAGCGCGCCGGTACTGCCCTGCGACGTCACGCACGACGACCAGATCGCCGCATTGTTCAGCGCGGTCGAGCGCGAATGGGGCGGCCTGGACGGATTGCTGCATTCGATCGCATTCGCGCCACGCGAGGCGTTGGCCGGCGACTTCCTCGACGCGATATCGCGCCAGGCATTCGCGATCGCGCACGACGTGAGCTCGTACAGCTTCGCCGCGCTGGCCAAGGGCGCGCGGCCGCTGATGCAGGGCAGGCAAGGCGCGCTGCTGACGCTGACCTATCTCGGCGCGATGCGGGCGATGCCGAACTACAACGTGATGGGGCTGGCCAAGGCGAGTCTCGAGGCCAACGTGCGTTATCTCGCGCAGGCGCTGGGTCCGGAAGGCATCCGCGTCAACGCCATCTCGGCCGGGCCGATCAAGACGCTTGCCGCGGCCGGCATCGGCGGCTTTTCGAGCATTCTCCATTTTGTCGCGAGGACCGCGCCGCTGCGGCGCAATGTCACGATCGAGGAAGTGGGCAACGTCGCCGCGTTCCTGCTGTCCGATCTGGCCAGCGCGATCACCGGCGAGATCACCTACGTCGACTGCGGATTCTCGACCGTCGCTGCCGGCATGGGCGAGGAGTGATCGCGATTCGCGCTGAAGCCGGCCTGGCGCCGCCGTCTGGTTGCGCCGCGGCCGATCTGCGCTGCCGGTGAACGAAGAGTCCGCACGCGAATCCACCGCGGTCGCGCCCTCGCCGCGTTTGAAGGACCGCTACGACGCGGTGATCGTCGGCGGCGGTCACAACGGCCTCGTCTGCGCCTGCTATCTCGCCGGCGCCGGATTGAAGGTCGCGGTGTTCGAGCGGCGCGGCGTCGTCGGCGGCGCCGCGGTGACCGAGGAATTCCACCCGGGCTTCCGCAACTCGACGGCGAGCTACACGGTCAGCCTGCTGCATCCGAAAGTCATCCACGAGCTTCGCCTGAAGGAGCATGGGCTCAAGATCGTCGAGCGGCCGATGGCGAATTTCCTGCCGCTGCCGGGCGGCGAATACCTGAAGGTCGGGGGCGCGACCACTGACGGACGCGGCGGGACGCAGGCGGAAGTGGCGCGGTTTTCGCACAAGGACGCGGAGGCGCTGCCCGCGTACTACACGATGCTCGAGCGCGTCGCCGATGTATTGCGCGCACTGCTGCTGGAAACGCCGCCGAACGTCGGTGGCGGCGTGCACGAGCTGTTTCAGGCGTGGAAGGTAGGCGGAAAACTCAAGCGCCTGCCGATGGAAGAGCGCCGCGACCTGCTGGATCTGTTCACCAAGAGCGCGGGTGACATTCTCGACCGCTGGTTCGAGTCCGATCCGATCAAGGCGGCGCTGGGGTTCGACGCCGTGGTCGGCAACTTCGCGAGCCCGTACACGCCGGGCTCGGCGTACGTGCTGCTGCACCACGTCTTCGGCGAGGTCAACGGCAAGCGCGGCCAGTGGGGGCACGCGCTGGGCGGCATGGGCGCGATCACGCAAGCGATGGCGCGCGAGGCGCGCGAGCGCGGCGTCGAAATCTTCACCGACGAGGCCGTCGCGCGCGTACTGACCAGGGACGGCGGCGCGGTCGGCGTCGTGCTGGCCGACGGCAGCGAGATCGCGGCGCCACGCGTCGTCGCCAACGTCAATCCGAAGCTCTTGTACCTGCAGCTGATCGATGCCGCGGCACTCGACGGCGACTTCCGGCAGCGGATCGAGAATTACCGCTGCGCCTCCGCGACGTTTCGCATCAACGTCGCGCTCGACGCCGTTCCCGACTTCGCCTGCCTGCCCGGCGAGGGCGAGCACCTTCGCGCGGGCATCATCATCGCGCCGTCGCTCGCGTACATGGAGCGCGCCTATTTCGATGCACGACAACACGGCTGGTCGCGCGAGCCGATCGTAGAGTTGCTGATTCCCTCGCTGGTCGATCGCACGCTGGCGCCGCCGGGCAAGCACGTCGCTAGTCTGTTCTGCCAACATGCCAATCCGGCGTTGCCCGACAGCCGCTCGTGGGATGCCGTGAGGGACGAAGTCGCCGACCTGATGATCGCGACGGTGAACCGCCACGCGCCGAATTTCGCCGCCAGCGTCGTCGGCCGCCGCGTGCTGTCGCCGCTCGATCTCGAGCGCGAGTTCGGC
>DATASF010000091.1:0-17243 GCA_036269335.1 Casimicrobiaceae bacterium | reverse complement strand
GCGTCGATCGTGGACAGCGCGACCGCAGACGCCGACCTCGAGCGCGCCCGGTCGGCGCTGGCGGCGAAGAGGGCCGCGGCGCTCGGCGTGCTCGACGAGGGCTTGCGTGCGCTCGATCGAAGCATCGCGGTGGTCGAAGCCAGCGGCGCCGATCCGCGTCGGATCGAGACCGGCGACGGCAAAACGCTCGACCTGGTCGCGACGCGGGTCGCGCTTCGCGACGAGCGCGCCGATGCTGCCGGCCGTTTTCAACGCATCGCCAGCGAGCTCGACGCATTAGCAGGCCCGCCTCGCGCTACCGGTGGCTAGAGTCGCGCGCCTCCCGCCGACACAGCGAAAAAAAAAGCGCGCCGGACTCGGCGCGCCTTCGAATAACACGGTCAAGGGAGCGACCCGCTCAGTTTCCCTTGATCGGCGCACGGATCTCGCCGATCGGATGTGCGGCACTGTGCACGTTGACATAGAGATTGCCTGCCTTGTAGCTCGCGTACTGGCTCTCGGTCAGTTTCGCGCCGTCGGGCGAGGCAAACGTGTTGTCGGCGGTCTTGGTGAACGGCACGATCACCGGCCCGTTGGTGCCGGGCGCGCCTTCGTGAATGTGCGACGCCGTCGCCGTCATGCCGGTCACCGCGACCTTCACGCTGACGGTCCGGTCAGGGTTGACCGTGACCGTTGCCGTGCCAGACATCGGCGAACCGACAACCGGCGGCACTTCATTGTCTCCCGTCAGCGTCAGTGTTTGCGTGTTCGACGTCTGTCCGATCGACAGGGTGGTCCCGAACACCGCCACTGCCGCCGCGGCCGACATTGCGGCAATCAATCTACGTTTACCCAGATTCGCGCTCATTGCACTCCTCCATCAAAAGGGATCGTCCGGCCCCTGCCGAAGCAGGCATGCTGCGGGGGCGTGGCCGAAATATACCGCATTGCGGGGCATCGGGAATCAGGCTCAAGGCGAGATAATCCGGCGTCGGGATTCGACGGGACCGGTAACGCCGCCCCTGGAATACTCGACGGCTGAGCGCTGTTTACTGCGCCCGCGCATTCGGAACAATTGACGCATAGCCGGAGGAAACTTGGACGTTCGTGCTGCAGTCGCGCATCGCGCCGGCGCACCTTTGTCGATCGAGACGGTTCGCCTCGACGGGCCGCGCGCGGGCGAGGTGCTGATCGAGCTCAAGGCCACCGGCATTTGCCACACCGACGAGTTCACGCGCTCGGGCGCCGATCCCGAGGGCCTGTTTCCTGCGATCCTCGGCCACGAGGGTGCCGGCGTCGTCGTCGACCTCGGCGCCGGTGTCACCACCGTGCGCCGCGGCGATCATGTGATCCCGCTCTATATCCCGGAGTGCCGCCAGTGCAAGGCCTGCCTGTCGCGCAAGACCAACCTCTGCACGGCGATACGCACGACGCAGGGCAAGGGCGTGATGCCCGACGGCACCAGCCGCTTTTCTCTGGGCGGCCAGCCTCTGCACCACTACATGGGTTGCTCGACCTTTGCCAACTTCACCGTGTTGCCCGAGATCGCGGTAGCGAAGATCCGTGAAGACGCGCCGTTCGAGAAGGTCTGCTACATCGGTTGCGGCGTGACCACCGGCATCGGCGCCGTGATCAACACCGCCAGGGTCGAGCCCGGTGCGAACGTCGTCGTGTTCGGCCTGGGCGGCATCGGGCTCAATGTTGTTCAGGGAGCGCGCATCGCCGGCGCCAACATGATCGTCGGCGTCGATCTCAATCCGGGGCGAGAGACGCTTGCGCGCAAGCTCGGGCTGACCCATTTCATCGATCCCCGCGCGGTCGGCGGCGACCTGGTCCCGCACCTGGTCGAGTTGACCGGCGGCGGCGCCGACTATACGTTCGAATGCATCGGCAACGTCGATGTCATGCGGCAGGCGCTGGAGTGCTGTCATCGCGGCTGGGGCGTCGCGGTCGTCATCGGCGTCGCTGGCGCCGGCCAGGAGATCCGCACGCGTCCATTCCAGCTGATTACCGGCCGAACCTGGAAAGGCACGGCATTCGGCGGTGCGCGCGGCCGGACCGACTTGCCCAGGATCGTCGACTGGTACATGGACGGGCGGGTAAACATCGACGATCTGATCACGCACGTTCTGCCGCTCGAGCGGATCAACGAGGGATTCGATCTGATGCACGCCGGCGAGTCGATTCGCGCTGTCGTGCGGTATTGATGGCGACCAACTTCGCGCTCTGGGCGCTGGTCGCCGGCGTGCTGCTGATCGCGATGGCCTTCATCGGCACGTGGGTCGAGCGCATGCCGCTCAGTCCGGCGATGCTCTACCTCGGCGCGGGCTTCGCGCTTGGCCCCAGCGGCGTCGGCATGCTGCTGCCCGACCCGAAGGCCTACTCGCCGCTGCTCGAGCGGCTGGCCGAGACGGCGGTCCTGATTTCCGTCTTCGTCACGGCCTTGCGCATCAGCGTGCCGCTCAGGGACAGGCGATGGCGGCTTCCTATCAGCCTTGCGACCGTCGCGATGGTAGCAACCATCGGACTGGTTGCCGCCGTCGGCGTCGCATGGCTGGGACTTCCGCTGGGCGCGGCGATTCTGCTAGGCGCGATCCTGGCGCCGACCGACCCGGTCCTCGCTTCAGACGTGCAACTGGACGATCCGCGCGACCGCGATCTGTTGCGCTTCAGCTTGAGCGGTGAGGCAGGATTGAACGACGGCGCGGCGCTGCCGCTGGTCCTGCTCGGCATGGGCCTGCTCGGCTTGCACGAGCTTGGCGCCGTCGGCGGCCAATGGCTGCTGATCGATGTGTTGTGGGGCGTCGGGGCCGGCCTGGCGATAGGCTGGCTGCTCGGCGCGTGGGTCAGCACGCTGATCCTGCATTTGCGCACGCGGCACGGACACGCGACCGGGCTGAACGAATTTCTGGCGCTGGGCCTGATCGCGCTGGTCTACGGCATCGCGTTGCTGGCGCATGCGTCCGGATTCCTCGCGGTCTTTGCCGCGGGCCTGGCGCTGCCGCGAATGAGACCGATGCAGGATACGGACGCGCGGCCGCGCTTGCCGGTCGCGATGACGCCGGGCGCCGGTGCCGAGATAGAAATCGGCGAGGCCTCCGCGCCCGCGAACGCCACGCACCCGGTCAAGGCGCCAGCACACATGGCGCAGGCCGTGCTGAGCTTCGACGAGCAGCTGGAACGCTTCGCCGAAATCGCGATGGTGCTGGCGGTCGGCGCGATGTTTTCTTACGCGGTGATTCCGGCTAGCGCGCTGTGGTTTGTGCCGTTGCTGCTCTTGGTGATCCGGCCGGTCAGCATACTGATCGCGGGGGCGCCGGCGATGTCGTCCCGCGCGCAGCTGCCGCTGATCGCGTGGTTCGGCATACGCGGCATCGGCTCGGTCTACTATCTGCTGTACGCGGTAAACCGCGGCCTGCCCGATGCGGTGGCTCCGACGGTCGTCGGCCTGACCCTGGTCACCGTCGTCACATCGATCGTCGTGCACGGCGTATCGATTCCGCCGCTGATGCGACGCTATCGCCGCAAGCGCGGTGCGCGTGCCGCGACGACGCGCGACGGCGGGCGCCGGCGCAAGCGCGCCGCACAGTAGACGCCCGCTCGTCGGGCCCGCGGAGCGCGCTGCGGGTTTGAGCGTTATCATTCGTCTGAAACGCCGTTGCGCGCGACGAAGGGGTTGCGCCAGCGCGAGCCGCCGTCATTCGCAACGCCCGCCGCAAGCCTGGGTTGCAATCGGGCGCCCAAAAGAGAATAATCGTCGAAAAATGACAATGTCATGAAGTGAAAGACCGATTCCGAAGGAGAATTCATGCTTAATTTCAATCGCAATCCCGCCGACGCCAAGGATGCAGGCAAGTCCGGGCTCAAGCCCGCACTGTACGATCCGCCGGGCTCGGCCGCCCGCGGCGCGTCCACCGGAGCGCCGCTGCGCCAGCAGGCCCAGGCCGCCGCGGCGACTCGCGAGCTGGCACCGGCAGCCACGCCGCCTGCCCTGACCGATGCCGTGGCTCCCGCCGTGCCCGCGCGCGCCGCCGGCGCGACGGCCAACTCCAACGGCGAGACTGCGGGAAGCAAGCTGTTCATCGGCGTCAACATCAAGCTCAAGGGCGTGGAAATTTCGGATTGCGACGTGCTGGTCATCGAAGGTCATGTCGAGGCCACCGTGCACAGCAAGGCAATGCAGATCGACAAGCCGGGAACCTTGAAAGGTACCGCGTTGATCGATGTGGCCGAAGTCCACGGCGACTTTTCCGGGGAGTTGACCGCACGCACACGGCTGGTCGTGCATGGCACCGGTCGCGTGTCGGGCAAGATCCGTTACGGCAAGCTGATCGTCGCCGAAGGCGGCGAGCTCTCCGGCGACGTCAAGCGCATCGACGAAGCCGAGGAGCAGGCGATGCCCACGCGCGCGGGACGCGATCCGCGCGACGCGCTGGGATCGGCCAACACGTTTGGGTCGGCCTAGCGCGTTCGAGGTCGCCGCTGTTCGGGCCGCCGCCGGCGCCGCAGCACGGTGCAGGCGGCAGCGGGCCTAAGCCGGGAGGTCGATCGCGGCGTCCTGCAGCGCCTTGCGGATGCGCAGCGTGTGCGTCCCGGGCCAGTAGATCCGGCGGCAAAGCGTGCAACGGGCGAATTTGTCGTGCCGCTCGCGCACTCGCGCCGGCACCAGGCTCGCGACGTCGCGCCGGCCGAGCGCACGCAAGCGACCGTTGCACACCGCGCACCGCGTGAACGGCCGGGCGCTGCCCGCGAGATCGAACGCGGCGATCGTCTCGCGCAGCTGCTCGAGCGGCCGCGTGTGACGGATCCATCGGCCGCGCGTGACGGCCCCGTGCTTGAGCAGACCCTTGTCCCTGGTCAGAATGATGCGCGACTGCTCGTGCGCCAGTCGCACGATCTGGTGATCGTCGTAGTCGTTGCGATAAAGGGTATCGAAGCCGAGCAGGCGCAGGTAGCGGGCCAGCGTGCCCAGGTGCACGTCGAGCACGAATCGCGTTCGCCGCAACGGCCGTGGCCGAAGGCGTGTCAACGGCGCCACATCGAAGCGCTCGAACATCGGATAGACGGCGACTCGATTACCATCGCGCAGGCGGCGCGCAAAGCCGACCGACTCGCCGTCGATCAGCACCAGGTCGACCTCGGCGTGCGGCACGCCGATCGCTTCGATGACATCCTTTACCGCCGGCGTGCCGTTGAAGGCGTGGCTGAACGTGCGCTTGCGCAGCTCGGGGCGAAGGAAGTCGTTCAGCTCTTCGTAGAATCGGAAGTCGGCGGCCGAGTGCGCCGGGCCGGCCTCGATCCTAGGACTTTGCCTGGAAGGCATTCTCGAGCAGGTTGCGGTCGATGCCGCCGCTCGCGGGGTCTCCGGTGGCAAAGCGATAGAGTGCGGCCGAGTAGATGCCTTGCAGCGTCGCCTGGGCGAGGGCGACGAGGCTGATGGCCAGGACCAGGATTACCGCCAGCACGATGCCGACTGCCCATTCGCGATTGCCGAATGCGGCGAAGACCAGCACGCCTCCGGTGATCGCGACCAAAAACGTGATCGCGCCGAACACCATGCCGATGCCGACGTTGCCCATGATGTTCTCGCCCCAGGCCTTCTTGATGAGCTCGGCGCTGCGCCCGATCGCTTCGACCGGACCCACGTTCTCGGCGGCGAGTATCGGCACGACCAGCGCCGTTGCCACCGTCCAGCCGACGCCGACCAGCCCCACGACGATCCTGCCGACGATGCCGACTCGCTCCGCAATCGCGCGGAGCACCGTGCCGACGGTGGCGGCGATGAACGCGTAGACGAGGATCACCGGCAATAGCGCCGCCGCGCGCCGCAAGCCGTCGGCGACGCCGGCGTCCTCGTCGTCGAAGCGCCGCATCGCCACTTCGACCAGCGCGGTGTTGAAAAAGATCACGATCGAATACTGGACCCAGTAAAAAACGAACACCGCCAGATAGCCGGCCGATGAAATCGCATGTGGGGCCCTGCCCGCGGTAAAGCCGAATGCCGGCAGCAATGGCACGGCGAAGCTGCCGATGACCAGCACCATCGCGATAAATGACATCAGCGGGAAGACGAGCAGCGACTTGTCTTCCATCAGCAGCTGCCAGCATTCCGCTGCGAGGTCCCAGCTTCTCTGGAATCGATCGAACATCAGCCGCTCCCTGCACGCCGTGCCTCGGCGGTGCGTAGGCTAAGCAATCCGGCGCCGCTGTGCAATAGCGGGCGGTACCGCACATTGCGGGCGGCGGCGCCTTGCGGCGTCCCGGCCTTTAGGCGCCGCGCGCGACCAGCTCGACCAGCGCCGGACCGTAGCGTTCGAGCTTTTTCGCGCCGATCCCGGCGATGCCGGCGATCGCTGCCAGGCCCTCCGGCCGTTGCCGTGCGATCTCCGCCAGTGTCCGGTCGTGCAGGATGACGAACGCCGGCACCGCCTGGGCCCGCGCCTCGGCGAGCCGCCAGGCCTTGAGCCGCTCGAGTAATACGTTCTCGGCCGTGGTCAGCGTTGCGTCAGGCCCGCCGCGACGCGGGCCTCGCGCGCGGCCTCGCGGCAGCGCGCGCCGCAGCGCGATCCGGCGCTCGCCTTTGAGCACCGGCCGGCTCGCCGCACTGAGCCGCAGCGCGCCGTGCGCTTCGTGGTCGACGCTGGCCAGGCCGAGGGCGACCAGCTGACGGAATACGTTGCGCCATGCTCCCTCGTCGACATCGGCGCCGACGCCGAACACCGAGAGCTGATCGTGGCCCCAACGCTGCACGCGCTCGCCCGCCTTGCCGCGCAGCACATCGATCAGGTGCAGCGCGCCGAAACGCTGGCCGGTGCGATAAATCGCCGACAAGGCCTTTTGCGCTTCGGAGGTGGCGTCGTAGGTCTCGGGCGGCGCGAGGCAGGTGTCGCAATTGCCGCAAGGGATGCTTGCCTCGCCGAAATAATCGAGCAGCCGCACGCGGCGGCACCCGGCGGTCTCGCACAGGCCGAGCAGTGCGTCGAGCTTGGCCGCGCTGACGCGTTTGTAGTCCTCGGCCGCATCGGAGGCTTCGATCAGGCGCCGCTGCTGGATCACGTCGGACAGGCCGTACGCCATCCAGGCATCCGCCGGCGCGCCGTCGCGCCCGGCGCGTCCGGTTTCCTGGTAGTAAGCCTCGACGCTCTTCGGCAGGTCGAGATGCGCCACGAAGCGGACATCGGGCTTGTCGATCCCCATCCCGAAGGCGATCGTCGCGACCATCACCAGCCCCTCTTCACGCTGAAACCGAGCCTGGTGCTCGCTGCGCGCCGCGTTGTCCATGCCCGCGTGATAGGGCAGGGCGTTGACGCCCTTCGAGGCGAGCCATGCCGCGGTCTCTTCGACCTTGCGGCGCGACAGGCAGTAGACGATGCCGGCGTCGCCCGCGTGCTCGTCCGCGATGAAGCGCAGCAGCTGCGCCCGGCCGTCGTCCTTGTCGATGATGGTGTAGCGGATGTTCGGGCGGTCGAAGCTCGATACGAACACGCGCGCCGATCCGAGATCGAGGCGCGTGACAATCTCGGCGCGCGTCTGCGGATCGGCGGTCGCCGTCAATGCGATTCGCGGCACGCGGGGATAGCGCTGATGCAGCACCGAAAGCGCCAGGTACTCGGGCCGGAAATCGTGCCCCCATTGCGACACGCAATGGGCCTCGTCGATCGCGAACAGCGCGACGTCGGCGCGATCGATCAGGTCGAGGCAGCGCGGCATCGTCAGCCGCTCCGGCGAGACGTACAGAAGGTCGAGCTCGCCCGCGACGAGCGCACGCTCGGTCGCGCGAGCGGTGTCGGCGTCCTGTGTCGAATTGAGGAATGCGGCGCGCACGCCCAGTTGCAGCAGCGCGGCGACCTGGTCCTGCATCAGTGCGATCAGCGGGGAGACGACGATGCCGGTGCCCGGTCGCACCAGCGACGGGATCTGGTAGCACAGCGACTTCCCGCCGCCGGTCGGCATCAGCACCAGCGCGTCGCCGCCGTCGACGACATGGTCGACGACTTCGCCCTGGCCGGGGCGGAAAGCAGTGTAGCCGAAGGTCTGGCGCAGAAGCTCGCGCGCCGCGTCGGAACGTGACATGCGGGACATAGGTCGTGATTGTAGTCGATGATGCCGCAGCCCAGTGTCGCGCATTCGGACGAGTCCTACGCGTGACCGCGTCGATTCCTACCGGCTCGGCGCGAATCGGCCGACGCGAGCGCTGTTCGATGGTGATTCGCGGAACAATCGCCGTCGTGCGCGGTTCCAAGTTCTACGCGGCGGACTTTTCGCCGCTGTGTGATTGCCAAAGGAGATCGATCATGGCCAGATACGGCAAGAAGGCTCAAAGCAAGGTCGAGAAAACGATGCGCGAGCGCAAGCGCGGAACCCTGCGCAGCGGACGATCGGGCAAGAAGGTGACCAGCCGCAAGCAGGCGATCGCGATCGGCCTGTCCGAAGCGCGCCGCGCCGGCGCCAAGGTGCCGAAGCGCAGATCGGCTTCGTCGAAGAGGGGCTCGTAACAACCGCGCGCGATTCGCCGCAGCGATCGAGTGCGGCACACCGGCCGGCGCTTCGCAATAATCGCCGGCCGGCGAGCTGGACGCGGGGAGGCTGTCCGGCGCCGTCAACCCGGCCGGGATGCGGCCTCATCCCACCGCGCTAGCGTCGCGGCGGCTTCGTAGGTCCTCTGCAGGAAATCGAGCACGACGCTATCGGGCGACGACGCTTCCCGTACCTTGTCGTACGGCAGGATGAATTCGCGCAGGTCGCGATGGTAGTAGCCGGGGCGAGCGACTTGGGCGTCGCTGAATCCGGCAGGCTCGGGATACGCGTACGCGTAGAACGCGGCTTCGGGCAGCATCTCGTTGCCCGGCCAGAAGCCGCAGCTGCTGACTTCGTGCGAATAGGCTTCGCGCCCGACGCGGTCGGGCAAATGCGGTACGCCGCCCGGGTGCTCGGGCGCCGGTCGCCCGGAAAAGCGCGTTACTGCGAGATCGAATCCGCCCCAGAAAAAGTGGACCGGGCTGCACTTGCCGTTGAAGCCGGCGCGGAATTGCTTGAGCAGGCGATCGGCCTGCAGCAGCGCCGCAAAAAATCGGCGAACGGCGTCGGCGTCGTACGAGTGGTGCTTTTGGTCGTCCTCGAACGGGACGGCTTCTTCCTGCTCGTTCGGCGTGGTGTTGATCGCGACCCTCAGGCCCAGCTCGTCGAGCTGCGCCATCAACGCCTGGTAGAAATCCGCCACGGTCCGCGGCTCGAGGCGCAGGGTCCGGCGCTCGCCTTCGCCGGTGTGGATGAGCAGCTGGTGGTCGATGAAGTCGAAATCGATCTGGAAGACGCGCTCGCCGTGCCGGATAGGCGAAGTCGACAGGCCGCGCGCAGTGACGTAATACACGACGTGCCACGAATGATTGACCCACGGCGTCTGCACCAGGCGGATCTTGCCGACGATTTGCGTCCACAGCAGCAGCGTCGCGTAGGTGTCCTTCCACGCCGCGTAGGAAAGGCTGGGCCAGGCGTCCATGCGAATCAGCTAGCGCTGCGCGTGCGCGGCGAGCACGTAGGCGACGCATGCGGTCAGCTTGCCCGCGTAAGGCACGTGCAGGAACTCGTTCGGCCCGTGCGCGTTCGCGTGCGGGCCCAGCACCCCGGTGATCAGGAACTGCGCTTGCGGAAAGTGCTTGCCGAGCATGGCCATGAACGGGATCGTGCCGCCTTCCCCCATCGCAGCCGATGGCTTTCCGTAAAAGTGCGACGACGCTTGGTCGATCGCGCGCGCAAGCCAGGCGTCGGTCGGCGGCGCGTTCCAGCCGGTCGCGCCGGATTCACCGGTGAAGCGCACCGTCGCTCCGTACGGCGGATCGGCCTCGAGCAGACGTTGCATCGCGCGCTCGGCCGAACCACCATCGACGGTCGGGGGCAGGCGCAGCGAAAGCTTCAGCGCGGTTTGCGGGCGCAAGACGTTGCCTCCGTCGGCGATCGACGGCAAGCCATCGGCGCCGGTGATCGACAGTGCCGGACGCCAGGTGCGATTCAGCAGCGCCTCGGCGCGGTCGCTGGTCATCGGCTGCGTCGCGCCGGCGAACGGGTACTTGCCGATCACGATGTCGCCAAGCACATCGGCGGCGCGCCCGGCCTGCTCGGCGCGCTCGGCGGGGATAGGCGCGTGAAATTCGGGCGGCAGCACGCGGCCGGTCGACGCATCTTCGATACGGTCGAGAAGCTTGCGCGCGATCCGGAACGACGAAGGCACGATGCCGCTGGCGTCTCCGGAATGCACGCCTTCGGTCAGCACCTCGACGCTCAGCGTGCCGCCGGCAAGGCCGCGCAACGACGTCGTTGCCCAGAGGCGCTCGTAATCGCCGCAGCCGGAATCGAGACCGACGACGAAATCCACGTTGCCCAGGCGCGGCGCGAGCGCCTCGAGATAGGCGGGCAGGTCATAGCTGCCGCTTTCCTCGCACGTTTCGATCATGCCGGCGCATCGCGCGTGCGCGATGCCCTGCGCCTGCAACGCGCCGATCGCCGATAGGGCGGCGAACGTCGCGTAGCCGTCATCGGCGCTGCCGCGCCCGTAGAGCTTGCCATCTTCGTACAGCGGGTCCCACGGTCCGTAGCCTTGCCGCCAGCCGGTCATTTCCGGCTGCTTGTCGAGGTGGCCGTAGAGCAGCACCGTGCGGTCTCCGGTTCCGGCGATGTCGAAGTAAAGCAGCGGCGTGCGGCCCGGGAGCCGGATGATTTCGACCGAGAGCCCGCGTACCGGCTGCTTCTTCACCCATGCGTGCGCAAGCCCGATGACGCGCTCGATGTAACCATGACTTTCCCATTGCGGATCGAAGTGCGGCGACTTCGCCGGAATACGGATGTAATCAGTGATCTGGGGGACAATGTCGGCGTCCCATTGGGCGCGGATCGCCGAGAGTAGGGTCGAGTGGTTCACTAGGTTGTTTTCCGATAAATGGGCCGCCGCCGCCCGATTCGGGCGAGCCATTCGAGCCCGGCGATTGGACTAACGAGGCTTGACGAAGCGCAGCGCGAATTTGTCGGTCGGAATCGCCGACCCGGTCGACGTCTGGTCGCGCGGATCGGCGGGATTGCGCAGGAAGTTGCCCTCGGCTTCGAGCACGAACCCGGCCTGCCGCACTTCGGCCAGCACGACCGCTTCGTCGATGCGGTGCAGGCTCCTGCCTTCGGAGATCCCCGTGCCGCTGCGTCCGGCGTGATCGACGATCACATAGTGCCCTCCGGGCTTCAACGCGGAAAACAGTTGCTGATTCATCCGCGCGCGATCGACCGGAAGATAGCTGATGTCGTGGTAATTGAGGATCAGCGTGACCAGGTCCAGCTTCGGCGCCTGCGGGGGCGCCGGATCCTCGAATGGCCGCTCGACGGGGATCAGGTTGGCTTGCGGATGATCGGCCAGCCGCTTGGCGAGTCCCGGGCCGGGCTGCGGCGTCTGCGCAAAGACGACGCCGGTCGGTCCGACCGCGAGCGCCAGCAGCTGCGAGGTGTAGCCGCCGCCCGCCGAGACGTCGAGCACCTTCATCCCGGGACGGACTTGCGTGAACGGAAGAAATTCTGCCGGGTGCCGCGCCGCGTCGGTGCGCCGGTCCTGCTCGGTGCGGATCGGGCTGGCGATCACCTGCTGGTAGGTTTCGGCCATCGCGCGCTCGTCGGACGAAGGCATGGTCGTGCAGGCCGCCAGTCCCGCCATCGCGCCGAGCACGACCAGCGACACCACGCCCCGTGCGACGGCAGTTTGCATCTTCGCGAAGTGCTTTGGCATCGTGCTGGGCTCCTGTCGGCCGACGCAAACAAGATCGAGTCGCGTGCGGCGCCGGTTGAATTGCATGGCGAACTGGCTCATAGTTTACTGCAGTTTTTTGCGCGCGTTTCCCTACCGGAGATCCGGATGGACGACAAGCTTTCCGTGGACGCCAGGGTGCAGATCGGCAAGAACGGTCCCTACCGGGTCTCGGGCAACCTGCCCCTGGGTGAGGAGATCATCGGCGCCAATGCCGCCGGCGATTCGGTCGCGTGGCAGCACGGGCGAAAGTTCCCATTGCAGCAGCAGTATGCGCTGTGCCGCTGCGGCCATAGCGCACACAAGCCATTCTGCGATGGCAGTCATGCGAAAGTGGGCTTCGACGGGACCGAAACCGCAAGCCGGGCGCCGTATCGCGAGCAAGCCAAAACCATCCGCGGCCCGGCGATGACGCTGACCGATGTCGAGAGCCTCTGCGCATTCGGGCGCTTTTGCGATCCGAACGGGTCGGTGTGGAACCTGGTCAACGACCCCGATCGCGCGGGTCGCGAGCATTTCGCGCGGCAGACCTGCGATTGCCCATCGGGACGCTTGGTGGCCTGTGACAACGCGACCGGCGACAGGCTCGAGCCGAAGTACGATCCGTCGATCAGCCTGGTGCAGGATCCGGCCAAGGAATGCTCGGGGCCGCTGTGGCTCCGCGGCGGCGTCCAGCTCGTCGGCGCCGACGGACATCACTACGAAGTACGCAACCGGATGACGCTGTGCCGCTGTGGCGCTTCGAAGAACAAGCCATTTTGCGACGGCGCGCACGCCTCGATCGGATTCAACGACCAGCGGTGAACTGCCGGATCGCGATTTCAGCCAAACGAGAAATCCACGCGCAGGAAGCTCGTTGCAGGGGGGATGTTGTTTCGCATACTGTGGGCCGTCGACGTCGTCGCCGCGCTGATCGCGCTGGCATTCTTTGTCATCGGCATCGACGACGGCACGGTCTCCTCGTTCAACATCATGTTGTGGATCGCGCTGCTGGCCGGGCTGGCGGTGATCGTCTTCGGCAGCAACGCGCTCCACGCCAAGGGCCAGCACGGTCTGGCGTTCATACTTGCCGGGGTTGTCGCCGTGCCGGCGATCCTTGCCTGCCTGTTTTTTTCCTTTCTGCTGGTCAGCGGCGTGCGGTGGAATTGATTGCCGTCCACCGGCGGAAATGAGCGCCAACCCAACGGAGTCCATCTTGCCGTCATCGCAACGAAGAATCGGGATCATCGGTGTAGGGTTCGGCGCACAGGTGCATGTGCCGGGCTTTCGCTCGGAAGGCTGGGACGTCGCGGCGATCTGCAGCCGCAGCAGGGAAAAGGCCGAGAAGGCCGCCGCCGATTCGGGCATCGCGGGCGTCCACACCGATCCGCTCGAATTGATCCGCCGCGACGACATCGAGGCCGTGGCGATCATCACGCCGCCCGGCGCACACCACGATCTGTCGATCGCGGCCTTGAACGCCGGCAAGCATGTGCTGTGCGAAAAGCCGTTCGCCATCGACGTCCGGCAGGCCGTGGAGATGCGCGACACGGCCGCCAAGTCCGGTCTGACGGCGATGGTCGCGCACGAGTTCCGGCACACGCCGCAGCGGGCCTACATCAAGCAGCTCCTCTCCGATGGCTACATCGGAAAATTCCAGCTCTGCACGATCGAGCTGTTCCTGGATCGCTACGTGACCGCGGTGCCGCGGCCGTTGAGCTGGATGGCACGCAACGCGGACGGAGGCGGCTTGCTGGGTGCGCTCGGCTCGCACTACATCGACGGCCTGCGCGACTGGTTCGGGGAAATTGCCACTGTCAGCGGACGGTTGGAGCGATTGCGGCCCGACGTCGTCGATACCGCGACCGGCAACATCGTCGAGGCGGAATCGGACGACACGTTCCTGTTCACACTGACGTTCAGAAACGGCGGCGTCGCGACGATGCTCGCGTCGTTCGCGGCGACCCCATCGCGCGGGACCAGGATCGCGCTGATGGGGGAGGGCGGCACGCTGATCGCCGAGCAGCCAGGGCCGAATCCGATGGAGGATGGGGTGGTCATCGCAAGCCGCAAGGGCGAACCCTTGAAGGCGCTCGAGACGCCCGAACGGTACACGCCGTTCAAGGACCCGCGCGATCACCGGCTGATGGCGTTTCGTCTGCTCGTCCGGGATTTCACCGCGGGCGTCGAGAAGCATATCTCGCCGGCGCCGAATTTCACCGACGGGCTGCGCTGCCAGGAGATTATCGACGCGGTGCGAAAATCATCCGTGTCGGGGCGGACAATCGAGCTAGATTTGGACGAATGATTCTCCGGCTGCTCACATTTGCCGGAGAGCGAAAGACTCCAGCCGCCGCGAACCAAGCGGCGCCGCAATGCCCGCGGGCGTTTCGCGGAAGCTAGCCCGGGGTTCCGTTCAGGTCGATCGTAGGCGTTCGTGACTCCGGCAGACTGCCGACCAACTGCATCAATACCATGGCCAGCATCCCTGCCGATCCGCCGAGCAGGAAAGCCGCCAGCAACCACCAAATCGAAACCATCGCGCTTACCTCCAGTCCTCAGGCTACGTCGGTTCCGCAAACACCGGGTAAAGATCGCGTCCCGGCCGCGCTATCCGAGCCATGCGATGCTGCCGCTGGACCGGCGTTGTTGTTGACAATGTGTTTCAACCGATCAAAAAAAAGAGCCCGGTCGGGGCCGGACTCTTGCTGATACTGCTGCGATGCAACGCATCGCCCGTTTTCAAATGACGCCTGCGCCGTGTCGGCGCGCCGATCCTTCGGCGTCAGTACTCGTCCGACAAGACAGCTCGCGCGTGCCTCGGAATTCGCGCCGACTGCTCGGACTGGGAAGCGGACATGCACATCAGTGCCGTAATAAGCATCCCTATGAACGAGCCTATGAAGAACACGATCGGTAACCACCAGATAGAGACCATCGCTGACCTCCGTTTCTACCGGCCAGACGGATGTACGTCCGCCGGTTACAGACTTTGATGGCCGTCTCGCCGGCAAAGTTCTCGCCGCCGCGCGCGTGCTGCATCGCACACAAGAGAAAGCCCGGCGCGGACCGGGCTTTCGATTCATCGGGTACGGCATCGAGCGCATCGCGCGGAAGGCATCCTAGTCCCAGGAAAGCGCGCCGCCGGTCTGATATTCGATTACCCGCGTCTCGAAAAAGTTTTTCTCCTTTTTCAGATCGATCATCTCCGCCATCCATGGAAACGGATTGTCGGCCTTGTCGAACAGCGGATCGATGCCGATCTGCTGGCAGCGGCGGTTGGCGATGAAACGCAGATATTCCTTGAACATCGGCGCATTGAGTCCGAGCACACCGCGCGGCATCGTGTCTTCGGCGTACGCGTACTCCAGATCGACGCCCTTTTTCATCAGCACGCGGATTTCCTCGCGGAATTCCGGCGTCCACAGGTGCGGGTTTTCCATCTTGACGGTGTTGACCAGGTCGATGCCGAAATTGCAGTGCATGCTCTCGTCGCGCAGGATGTACTGGTACTGCTCGGACGCGCCGGTCATCTTGTTCTGGCGGCCCATCGCCAGGATCTGCACGAAGCCGACGTAGAAGAACAGCCCTTCCATGATGCAGGAGAACACGATCAGGCTCTTCAGCAGATTCTGATCGGCTTCCATCGTGCCGGTCTTGAACGCCGGATCGGTCAGCACCTCGATGAACGGGATCAGAAACTCGTCCTTGTCGCGAATCGACTTGATCTCGTGATAGGCGTTGAATATCTCCGCTTCGTTGAGGCCGAGGCTCTCGACGATGTACTGATAGGCGTGGGTGTGGATCGCTTCTTCGAACGCCTGCCGCAGCAGATACTGCCGGCATTCGGGCGCGGTGATGTGGCGATAGGTTCCGAGCACGATGTTGTTCGCCGCCAGGCTGTCGGCGGTGACGAAGAATCCCAGGTTGCGCTTGACGATCAGGCGTTCGTCTTCAGTCAAGCCCTGCGGGTTCTTCCACAGCTCGATGTCGCGCTGCATGTTGATCTCCTGCGGCATCCAGTGATTGGCGCACGCGGAGAGATACTTGTCCCACGCCCATTTGTACTTGAACGGGACGAGCTGATTGACGTCGCTTTGCGCGTTGATCACGCGCTTGTCCTCGGCGCGGACGCGGCGGAAGCCGTTGGCCATCGCCTGCGATTCGACGTCGAGGTCGTGCACCGGCTCGCGCGAAAGGATCCCGCCGGTGGTCTGGGCGCGGATCGTTTCGGGGGTCGCGGGCAGCACGCGCGGCCGCGGCGCGGGTGTCACGAAATCGTCTTCGAAAGTGAGCATACTGGCCTCGTTGTCCTAATAACTGGTGCGTTTCCTTTTTCCTCGTTCCGGCACTATCGTCCGGTGCGGGGAGTTCTTCTCAATATAGTATCTTTTGCTGATATTTCAAGGCGTTGCCGCGTATCCAGACGCTGCGCCGCGCCCTCCTGTCGAAGGAGACAGCCGCCTTGCCAGCACCGGCGACGACGGTGTGGAACCAAGCCCCGCAAACGGGCGGCAACTGTTCGCTAATGCACTGCGTTCAACCTTTCGTAGAGGTAGTCGGGCGCGAAATCGACGCCGTTTTCCCAGGCGATGGTCGCGAGCCCGTAATCGAGGACGAACGCGGCGAATCGATCGCGGTCCCGCAGCGATTCGAATTCCTCCCCGTATAGCTCGTCCGCGAGATCGACCACGCCCTTGCGCCCATCGTTGAATTCCAACCAAACCTTGTAGTCACCGAGATACCGCGCATCCACCACATGACATGGGACATGCTCGTACTGGGCCATCTACCGGTCCTCCACATTGGTTGCCAGAGCTTGCCATTGCTATGCCGCTCATTGCGCCGTATTGCGTCGTACGCCGTGCGGATGATCCCGCCCGGACTTTCTGCGGCACCCCGAGCCAGCGCGTGCGGGGTGAATTCGCACGCGCCCACGCCGGGTCCGCAGCAACCGGCCATCGTTCGGCCGTCCCGCTTGACGCCCGGCGACTCTCGCAACCTCCTGTCTGGGTGCGCGCCGCAACGTCCTTTTCGGTCCCGCTCGCCTTGAGCTGCTATCGCGGCGGGATCCGCACATTCCATCCCCGCGTCGATGGCGGGGCTTGCTGACATCGAGCCGATTACCTCCGCTGGGTCGAGCGCCCCGCTGGGCGCCTTGCTATCACTGGCAGGACTCGCAATCCGGGTTGTCGATCGCGCAGAACTTCGGCGGATCGGGCTCCTGCATCGTGTTCGCCGCTGTTCGCGCGGTCGCCTTCGCCGCAGCGCGGCCGGCCGCACCGCCCGATTCCGGCACCGAATTGAGCTCGCCGCCCTGGCCGGTCGATTTCTCGGCCGAGGTCGCGGCCAGCGTGCGCAGGTAGTAGGTCGTCTTCAACCCGCGCATCCACGCCAGCTTGTAGGTCTCGTCGAGCTTCTTGCCCGATGCGCCCGCCATGTAGATGTTCAGCGATTGCGCCTGGTCGATCCATTTCTGCCGCCTGGCGCCGGCCTCGACGATCCA
>DATASF010000090.1:0-34174 GCA_036269335.1 Casimicrobiaceae bacterium | reverse complement strand
CCTCGAGCGCGAAATTCGGGCTCTGCGGCGGCGCGTCCGGCACCACGTCGTTCCAGGCGAGCATCGCTATCTCGATCAGATCGGCGCGGAGCTCGATGCCTATTTCGCCGGACGAGCGCTGGTATTTGCGACGCCGTTGCGGTTCGAGGGCTCGCCGTTCCAGCTTTCTGTCTGGAACGCGCTGCTCGCCATTCCCTCGGGTTCGACGCGATCGTACGCCGAGGTTGCCGCGACGATTCGACACCCTTCGGCTGTGCGCGCGGTCGGCCGCGCGAACGGCGACAACAAGCTGGCGGTCGTTGTCCCGTGCCACCGCGTCGTCGGCGCCGACGGCACGTTGACCGGCTACGGCGGGGGTTTGTGGCGCAAGGCATGGCTCCTCGAGCACGAGCGCACGCATGCCGGCGGCCGCGGTCAGCCGACGCTGCCGGGCATCGAAAATTATCGCCCCGCCGCGGTCAGCGCCTGAAGCGCCCTGCGCTGCGCGCCGGTCCCGTCCGGCGCGAACGCCCGATCACGGATCCGCGTAGACGGTGACCGTCGTCGAGGCGATCCCGCCGCGGCCGTCGCTGATCGTATAGGTGAACGTGTCGACGCCGACGAAGTCCTTGATCGCCGTGTAGACCAGCGTATTGTTGTCGCCGCGCATCACCGTCCCGCGCGCCGGCTGGGTGAACGAAGTGATCGTCAGCGGATCGCCGTCGGGATCGCTGTCGTTGGCCAGCACCGCGATCGCCACCGGCGTATTCAGGCGTGCGGACGCGAAATCGGGCTGTGCGATCGGCGGATGATTGACGGCGGTCACGGTGATGCTGACCGTCGCGCTCGATGTCAGGCCCTTCGGATCGGCGATCGTATAGGTGAAGCTGTCCGGGCCGATGTACCCGGCCGCCGGCGAGTACGAGATCTTGCTGCCGCTTATCGCCGCCGTGCCGTGCGCCGGCGCGCCAACGGCGACGATGCTGATCGGATCGCCGTCCGGATCGCTGTCGTTGGCCAGCACGTCGAGGGCATTCGCCATCGAGTTGCTGTTGACGGTGAAGCTGTCGGCGACGGCGTTGGGGCCGCGGTTCAGGTAGCGCTTGTCTCCGGCCGCGACGGTGCTCGTCTGCTGCTGCGTGCGGTAGACGTCGACCGATTGCTTGTGCTGTGCCGGGTTGTGCAGCGCGCGCCGCATCCACGACGGCTCGCTGTCGATGTATTCGCGCCGCCATTCGACCGTGGGCGCCGCTGGCGCCGCGGCGACCGTGGCCGGCGCGGTCTGGGGCCGCTCGGGCGGCAGCGTGACTTCCTCGGTCCGGGTCTCGTAGGTGACGAATTCGATGTCGACGCGGCGATTCTTCGGACGGCCTTCGCGATCGTTCGGATATCGCGGGTTGGCAAGCCCCATGCCCTCGGCGAGCAGGCGTTCGGCCGGCATTCCCCCGTCGATCAGAAACTGGCGCACGGCGGCCGCGCGACGTTCCGACAGCTTCAGGTTGTAGGCGGCGGTTCCGATATCGCAGGTGTGACCGGTGATTCGGATGTTGCCTTCGTAACCCGAGGCCTTGAGACGCGCAAGGGTCTGCTCGAGCGCCGCTTTCGCATCGGGCCGGAGCACCGACTTGTCGAAATCGAAAAAGGCATCGGATGCCATCGACGCGGTCGTCTTGACCAGCCGCTTTTCGACCCGTGGCTGCGCCGGTTCCGCCGCAGCCGATGCGACCGCTGCCGTGGTTCCGGCGGGCGCCGGAATCTCCACCTTGACGTCGCGGTACGCGTGCGCAGGCCGGTAGCTGTTGCCGCCGAATTCGTACCGGTACATCGCGGTGATGCGCTGGTCGCTACGCGTCGGCTCGAGGTCGCCGTTCTTGTGATAGGCCTCGGCGACCAGCGCGACGCTGTGCGGCGTTCCCGCGAAATATTTTTCCACGCCGACCGAGACCGTCGACTGGGCCGCGGCCCCCTTGCCTCGCTCGTAGTCGAATCCGACCTGGACGCGGATCAGCGGCGCGTCGAAAAAGTGGCCGGCGCGCACACCGACACCGTAGTCGTAGGCGCGTTCGAACAGCGTCGTGCGAACTGTCGTGAAGATGTCCTGCTCGAACGGCCCGACGTTATCGCTCCCGGTGATCGTCTGCATCGTCGTGACCTGGTCGACACCGATCTCTCGCCGGCCGGTGAGGGCGCCCGAGGCGTAACCGGAAACGAACCACGGCTCGGTCTCGAGTCCGCCGCCCAGGGTCAGCTTGCGGTCGTGCCACCGGTTCTGGTCGATCGCCGCAAACAGCTTGCGCACACCCTCGAGGCGCTCGCCGCTTGCCGGTTGCCAGTGGTAGGAAAGCTGGCCCCCGCCGGCGCCGCGATCGGCGAACCACAGCTCGCCGATCCACGCCGAGCGCTCGGTCTCGCCGAAGACGGCGAAGGCGTCGCCGCGCAGCTTGTTTTCCGAGTCGTAACCGATGCCCAGCCGCGTGGTCGCGCCGACGTAGCGCAGGTCGAGATCCTGCCCGGTGCCGACAGGCGTGCCGGACGCAGCGATCTGCGCCGACGCCGTCGGAACGATCGCCGCGAACGCGAATGCAGCGAGGAAAAACAAGGGAAGGCGCATCGAACGCGTCTGCTTCTTGATTGCGGCGGGCCGCTATTCTCGCCCAGCCCGGCCGAATCTCCAAGCGCCGCGCGAGGCGGCGCGGCCTTGTCAGACCAGTTCTGCTGCCGGGCCGAGCACCTGCTCGCGCAAGTCGCGATAGCGCGGCAAGGTCGGCGGATAGACGCACAGGTACTTGACTTGCGCCGCCTGCAGACAGCGCTGTTTGATGATCTCGAGTTTCTGGTCGCGGGGATTCTGCACCTGCTGCGGCTCCTTGGCGTCGATGATCGCGACGATGGTCATGCCGCGGTCGCAGACGACGAAGCCGACGTGCTGGTTCGCGATCTTGCGGAACGCCCGCAAGCGCTCCATGCCCTGCGGTCCGATCTTGACCTGCAGCACGTCCGCCAGCCGGACCCGCGCGAAGATGTCGTGCCTTGGAAACGCAGCCTTGAGCAGCAGATAGACGACGTTCTCCGCCTTCGACAGGAAGCGCGGACGAAGCAGGTAGAGGCCGGGAAGTTCGGCGCTCGAGAGAAGGCGAGTCGTCTCGCCCTCGGTCCATTGCGCCACCGTCGCGGTGTCGCCCGCACCGGGGCGGCGTCCGGTGCGCTGGCGGAACAAGCCATACAGCACGCCTACGGCGATCGCGCCAAACGCAAGGGCAACGAGAATCCAGGCGGTCATGCGGACGGGTTCCTGTTGAAAGGCCTATCGGTCCGACGCATCGGGGTTTGGCGTGCGTATGCCCGATCCGCGATGCGAGCGCCCCGCCGCGCCATGCCGGTGCGTAGTCTAATCGATTTCAGGCGTCCGCGCTCCCGGCCCGCCTGGCCGCCGGCGTCAGCCGTCGTCGCAAAAAAAGGGCCCCGCAATTGCGGGGCCCTCGTTTCGGAGCCTTGAAATGCCGCTGGACGCGGAATCACATGTCCATGTCACCCATACCGCCCATGCCGCCCATCCCGCCGCCACCGCCCATCGGCTTTTCGTCCTTGGGCAGCTCGGCGATCATCGCCTCGGTAGTGAGCATCAGGCTGGCGACCGACGCCGCGTTCTGCAGCGCGAATCGCGTGACCTTGGTCGGATCGACGACGCCCATCGCCACCAGATCGCCGTATTCGCCGGTAGCCGCGTTCAGGCCGAAATTGCCCTTGCCTTCGACGACCTTGTTGACGACGACCGACGGCTCTTCACCGGCGTTGTTGACGATCTGGCGCAGCGGCTCTTCCAGAGCGCGCAGCACGATCTTGATGCCGGCTTCCTGATCGGCGTTGTCGCCCTTCAGGTTCTTCAGGTTGGCGCGGGCGCGGAGGTATGCGACGCCGCCACCGGCGACGATGCCTTCCTCGACGGCCGCACGGGTCGCGTGCAGCGCGTCCTCGACGCGGGCCTTCTTCTCCTTCATCTCGACTTCAGTTGCTGCGCCGACTTTGATCACCGCAACACCACCGGCGAGCTTGGCCACGCGCTCCTGCAGCTTCTCCTTGTCGTAGTCCGAAGTTGCTTCATCGAGCTGGACGCGAATATTCTTGACGCGCGCCTCGATCGCCGACTTCTCACCCGCACCGTCGATCAAAGTCGTGTCTTCCTTGCCGACTTCGATGCGCTTGGCGCGACCGAGATCCTTCAGGGTCGCGTTTTCGAGTTTGAGGCCGAGCTCTTCGGCGATGACGGTGCCGCCGGACAGGATGGCGATGTCTTCCAGCATCGCCTTGCGGCGGTCACCGAAACCGGGCGCCTTGACGGCGGTGGTCTTCAGGATGCCGCGGATGTTGTTGACGACCAGCGTCGCCAGCGCCTCGCCGTCGACGTCCTCGGCGATGATCAGCAGCGGCTTGCCCGACTTCGCCACCTGCTCAAGCAGCGGCAGCAGGTCACGGATGTTGCTGACCTTCTTGTCGTGCAGCAGGATGTACGCATCCTCGAGGACGGCGGTCTGCTTGTCGGGATTGTTGATGAAGTACGGCGAGATGTAGCCGCGATCGAACTGCATGCCTTCGACCAGGTCGAGCTCGTTCTCGAGACCCTTGCCGTCTTCGACGGTGATCACGCCTTCCTTGCCGACCTTGTCCATCGCGTCCGATATCGTCTTGCCGATCGACTCGTCTGCGTTGGCCGAGATCGCGCCGACCTGGGCAATTTCCTTGCTGGTCGTGCACGGCTTGCTGATCTTCTTCAGCTCTTCGACGACGGCGGTGACCGCCTTGTCGATGCCGCGCTTCAGATCCATCGGATTCATGCCGGCGGCGACATACTTCATGCCCTCGACGACAATCGATTGTGCCAGTACGGTCGCGGTAGTCGTGCCGTCACCGGCGACGTCGGATGTCTTCGACGCGACTTCCTTGACCATCTGCGCGCCCATGTTCTCGAACTTGTCCTTGAGCTCGATTTCCTTGGCGACCGATACACCGTCATTGGTGATCGTCGGCGCGCCGAAGCTGCGCTCGAGGACTACATTGCGGCCCTTCGGGCCCAGAGTAATTTTGACCGCATTGGCGAGGATATTGACCCCGGCCAGCATGCGGTTGCGGGCGCCGTCGCCGAAGCGAACGTCTTTGGATGCCATGATTTGGTTCTCCTGAAAGCTTGGTGTGTAGTTGGAGCGGATCGCTTATGCGAGATCAGGCGACGATGCCGATGATGTCGTCTTCGCGCATGTGCAGCAGGTCCTGGCCGTTCAGCTTGAATTCCTGGCCGGAGTATTTGCCGAACAGGATCTTGTCGCCGGTCTTGACGCCCATCGGAACCAGCTTGCCGTTGTCGTCGGTCTTGCCGGGGCCGGCAAAGACGACTTCGCCCTGCGAAGGCTTTTCGGCCGCGGTGTCGGGAATGACGATGCCGCCGGCGGTCTTGCGCTCTTCTTCCAGCCGCTTAACGATCACGCGATCGTGCAAAGGACTAATCTTCATGTTAGCACTCACTCCTAGAAACAAAATTAAGCGGAATCAAAGGCTTGATTCCACGACCTGGGTTCGATGCTGACTCGGGGGCTACCTAGAGCCGCGCGCGGCGCGACCTTGTTAGCACTCGCCTCGAGCGAGTGCTGATGATAGGCGCTGCGCGATGGGAAATCAAGCCTCTAACGGCAAATTTTCCGCGGGCATCCGCTGCGCGACGACGCGGCCGGACCTCATCCATGACAATGTCATAGCAGCGGTGCGCTATGCTAGGTCGAGCGTCCCCCTTCCCGGGCGAACAGGAGTGCGCCATGTCTAACCAACCGATTGCCGGCGATGGCCGTACCGGAACGCCGTCGGCGCGCACCGTCGATGCCGATCGCGGCCTTGCCTGGTGGAGTGAAGCATGGCGCCTGTTCACGCCCGCCGCCGGAGTCTGGCTGCTGGTCATCATCCTGCTGATCGTTCTGAACATGGTGCTGACGGTCATACCGCTGATCGGTCACGTGATCGGGCAGCTGCTGTTTCCCATTTTCGCCGGCGGCCTGATGCTCGGCTGCCGCGCGGTCGATCGCGGCGAGCCGTTGACTGTCGGACACCTGTTCGCCGGATTCGGCACGCGCACCGGACCGCTTTTCATCGTCGGCCTGATCTACACCGCCGTGGCGATCGGAATCGCGCTGGTCGTCTTCGGTCTGCTGCTGATGATCTTCGGCGCGACCATCGTCAGCCAGCTCTGGCACTTGCAGGACATGCAGGATCCGTGGACGCTGGCGGCGATGTTCGGCAGTATGCTGCTCGCGATATGCATCGGCCTCTTGGTGTTCCTGCTGTTGTATCTGCCGCTGGTGATGGCCGTCTGGTTTGCGCCGGCGCTGGTCGTCCTGCGCGGGGTCGAGCCGCTCGAAGCGATGCGCCTGTCGTTCAGCGGATGCCTGCGCAACGTGGTGCCGTTCCTGCTCTACGGCCTGGTCGGCCTCGGGCTCGCGATCGTCGCGACGATTCCGCTTCTGCTGGGCTGGCTGGTGCTTGGGCCGGTGACGATCGCATCGCTGTATACCAGCTACTGCGACATCTACGAGGACCGGCTGCCGACGCCGGCGGTGGCGACGACACCGGCGGTGTAGCCTCCTGAGCGAGCGTCCTAGCGTCGTGCCAGCGCGAACACGACGATCTGATCGTCGCTGAACGACGGCGCGCCCAGCTGCGCGCGGATGAGCGGCAGGCAGGCCTCGACGTCGGGCCACTGGGTCGGCGGAACGCCGGGCGCGATCGTCCACGGTGTCCGGTGCACGACCAGGTAGTCGGCGCCGTAACGCTTGCCGCGCAGCAGCGCGGACAGATGGGCGACGTGCCGCATTCGCAAGCCGCGCTCGCTTTCCGGATATTCGCCGAAGCTGCGTTCACCGCAAACGCCGTTGACCATCCCGACCTTGATCAGCTGCCGGTGCCGTTGCTGGTAGAACGGCAGCGGGTTGAACTGCGACTCGAGATTCCACGGCGCTTCGATCAGGGTCACGCTGGCCGGCGGGAGTTTCGCAAGACCGTCGTAGAAGGCCGAAAGCGTTTCCTTCGGCGCCTGCGTCACGTACGGATTTTTTGCCTCGTCGTAGTCGTACTGAAAGCGGGCATGTCCCAGAAACTGGTTCGGGTAATAGAAGCTCTCCGGCAGTGGGCCGAGGGCGAGCAGCGCCACCGGCAGCGCGACGACGACGACGGGCACCGTCGCAGGCCAGCGCGAGGCGCGCGCCAGCGCGACCGCGCCGGCCGCGATGGCGAACAGCAAAAAAGGCAAGGCGATCAGCAGATAGCGTGCCTGGACCAGCGAGTGCTCGATCCAGGTCGCGCCGCTCAACGCGAGCAGCACCCAGTAGCCGACGATCAGAAGTGCGAAAAAGCGAACGAGCTCGCGATCGCGCCGCCATAGCACGATCGCTCCGTACGCGCCGAGCGCGGCCACGGCGACCATGACGGCGGGCGACGCGGTGCCCGCGAGCATCAAGGCCGTACGGTAAACGCTGTCGACGTTGATCGCATGCTCGCCCGTCTTCGCCGCCATCGCGTCCCAGTCATGGTAGAGCGGTGGGCCGACCGTCGCCGCCAGCGCCGCCAGCAACGCCACGCCGATTCCAGCCAGCCGCAATATCGGACGTCGGTCGTGGCGTGCGGCGCCAAGCGAAAGGACGCCGAAATAGGCGAGAGGGAGCAAGGTGAAACCCAGCGTGACCGGATGCAGCCAGGCCGCCGCGGTGGCGCCGGCGACATAGGCCGCCGCCGATCCGGGGCCGCCGTCGCGCCACCAGCGGCGTACGGCGACGACGGCGATGAAAACCGCGAGCACGGTGATCGAGTACGGCCGCGCGATCTTGCTGAAATAGACGAGCAGCGGCGAGACGGCCAGCAAGCCGACCCACAGCGCGCGCGTTGCGCGGTCGGCATCGCCGCGGATCGTCAGCGGCGCGACCGCGAGCAACGCAATGCCGCAGACGAACATCGGCATCCGCATCGTCCACTCGGTCAAGCCGCCGTGCAGCATCAGCCAGCGATCGTAGAGCGCCAGCGGAATGCTGTGATCGCTGCGGCCGAAGCTCTGATAAATGTCGGCGAATCCGGAGCGCAGGATCTTGTGCAGCGCGTGCCACTCGTCCTCGACGAGAATCTGCAGGTCGAGTTGGTAGTAGCGCAGCCACGCGCCGGCGACGAGCCAGCAAAGGCCAAGCGCAACGGCCGCCACAGGTCCCGCGCGCCGGGCGCGAGAAACGGTCATCGGACCGTACTGTCCGGGGCTTGCGGGCGAAGGCGCAGCCGAGGCTCCGCAGCGAAGATCGTCGGTCGGGCGATGCCGCCACGCCAGGCGCGATACAGCAGCGATGTCCACACGACGCCGAGCCCGTAGACGATAGAGCGGCCGAAACTGATCGAGCTCGCCTCAGCGAAGTATTTCGCCGGACAGGAAATCTCGCCGACACGAAATCCGAAGGCGATCGCCTGGACCAGCATCTGGTTGTCGAAAACGAAGCCGTCCGCATTGGCATTGAGCGGCAGCGTCTCGAGCACGCGCCGCGAAAACGCCCGGTACCCGGTATGCCATTCGGACAGCTTGCCGCCGACGAGCAGGTTCTGCGCCGCCGTCAGCGCGCGATTGGCCGCGTACTTGTACAGGGGCATCCCCCCGGCGACGGCGGATTGGGCGAGGATGCGCGAGCCGATGACGACGTCGTAGACGTCGGAGGCGACCATCGCTGCCATCGCCGTGATCAGCCGCGGCTCGTACTGATAGTCGGGATGGAGCATGACGACGATGTCGGCGCCGCGGGCGAGCGCCTCGGCATAACAGGTCTTCTGACTGGCGCCGTAGCCGCGGTTATCGGCGTGGCGGCTGACGGCTATGCCGAGCCGCTCGGCGACGGCGACCGTCGCATCATCGCTCGCATCGTCGACCAGCAACACCTCGTCGACGATGTCGTGCGGAATCGCGGCGTAGCAGCTGGCCAGCGTTTTCTCCGCCCGGTACGCCGGCATGACGACGACGATTTTGCGTTGATGCAGCAAGCGGCGGAGGCGGGATGGACGAGGCGCGCACTGATGCGCCTTCGCGCACGTGCGTTTCGGCGGATTCTAGCATGCAGCCAGCGTGCCGCCGCGCGCGAGCCGTCGACGGAAACGAGGGCCCGGCTAATCTCGCGGGGGATTGCCGTTGACGGCGCGCCGCACGTTCATTGCCAGCGCCGACGGCGCGTCGTTGCGCAGGAACCAGCGCAGGCGGTTGGTGTCTCCGACGCGATCGAACGAATGCGTGCCCAGCAGGTGCTCGACCGCCGCTCGATAACGTGAATCCCGCGGTATGCGCACGACCCAGGTTTTCCTGCCGGGCGGCGTCGCGAACAGCGCGTCGAGCATCGCGCGGCCATGACCGCCGCCGCGCTGTCCGAGCTCCAGCGCAGCGAGCCAAAGCTCGAAGCCGCCGGCGATCGCACGAAAGAGGCCGAAACCCGCCGGCGCATTTCCGCTGTGGCGATCGTCGGGCCAGAAGACGTAGCCTGGCACCGCGATCGACTCCACCTTGCCCGTCTGCAGATCTTCCTCGATGAAATAGCCGTGGACGAGCGCGCGCTTGAGCTTGTCGAAGAACTCGACCGACTGCGTGGAATCGGCAGCGAGACCGGAATCGAAGCTGCCTTCGGCGGCGTTCTGCCGGATGAGCGATCGCAGCATG
Organism: Casimicrobiaceae bacterium; assembly: GCA_036269335.1. Lineage (GTDB taxonomy): Bacteria > Pseudomonadota > Gammaproteobacteria > Burkholderiales > Casimicrobiaceae > PALSA-1003. Next base: position 24,486 of record DATASF010000090.1, on the reverse strand, counting down.
GCCAGATGACCGACGTGAGCGGGTGCAAGCATGTTTGCATACCACGCGACGGGGACAGGCGCTGTTTATAGCCGTTGCCTTGTCTCGGCGGTGAGCGAGCTTACGAACGGACAGCGCGACGGCACTAACGGTTGTGCTGTGACAAGCAACGCGCGATGTGCACGACAACATCGGCAGACACGGGCGAAATCGTCAGCTAGTGCGCCTGTTCCCAGTTCGGACCGCTGCCGACATCGACGACCAGCGGCACGCGCAGCTTCGCGACGCCGCTCATCAGCACCGGCAGCTCGCGCCTGATGCGGTCGAGCTCCGCGTCGGGCACTTCGAGCACGAGCTCGTCGTGCACCTGCAGGATCAGCCGCGCGCCGAGTCGCTCGCGATCGAGCCATTGCTGCAGGACGATCATCGCCAGCTTGATCAGGTCCGCGGCAGTGCCTTGCATCGGCGCGTTGATCGCCGCACGCTCGGCGCCTTGTCGGCGCGGACCGCCGCCGGCATTGATGTCGGGCAGCCAGAGCCGCCGGCCGAACACCGTTTCGACGTACCCCTGCTTGTGCGCCAGCTCGCGCGTTCGCTTCATGTAGTCGGCGACGCCCGGATAGCGGGTGAAGTACTTGTCGATGAACATCTGTGCCGCGCTGCGCTCGATCGCGAGCTGCGCGGCCAGGCCGAACGCGCTCATGCCGTAGATCAGGCCGAAGTTGACCGCCTTGATGTAGCGGCGCTGGTCGCCGCTGACTTCCGCCAGCGGCACGCCGAATATCTCGGCCGCCGTTGCCCTGTGAATGTCCGCGCCTTCGGCGAAAGCCCTGAGCAGCGATTCGTCGCCGGACAGGTGCGCCATGATGCGCAGTTCGACCTGCGAATAGTCGGCCGAGACGATCGTGTGCCCGGGCGGCGCGATGAATGCCTCTCGTATCCGCCTGCCTTCGGGCGTGCGCACCGGAATGTTCTGCAGGTTGGGATCGGTGCTGGCGAGCCGTCCGGTAACCGCCGTCGCCTGTCCGAAATTGGTGTGAACGCGCCCGGTGCGCGGGTTCCGCATCAGAGGCAGCTTGTCGGTGTAGGTCGACTTGAGCTTGGACAGGCCGCGATGCTCGAGCAGAAGTTTCGGCAGCGGATAGTCGGCCGCCAGCTGCTGCAGCACGTCCTCGTCGGTCGACGGTTGTCCGGTCGCCGTCTTCTTCAGCGCCGGCAATCCCATCTTGCCGAACAGGATGTCGCCCAGCTGCTTCGGCGAGCCGAGATTGAACGGCTGGCCGGCCAGCTCGTAGGCGCGATTTTCCAGCGCAAGCACGCGCTCGCCCAGCTCCCGGCTCTGCGCGTCCAGCAGCGCGCAATCGAGAAGCACGCCGGTGCGCTCCATGCGAAACAGGACTTCGCGCGTCGGCATCTCGATCGACGAATAGACGAATTCGAGACCCGCGTCCGCGGCGACGCGCGGTTGCTGCACCCGGTGCAGCTGAACCGTGATGTCGACGTCCTCGGCCGAATACTCGGTCGCGCGCTCGATCGACACCTGGTCGAAGCCGATTTGCGACGCGCCCTTGCCGGTGACGTCCGCATAGGTCAGCGTCTTGACGTCGAGCCGGCGCCAGGCGAGGCTGTCCATGTCGTGCGGACGGTGCGATTCGAGCACGTACGATTGCAGCATCGTGTCGTGCGCGACGCCGGCGAGCGCGATGCCGTGGTTGGCGAGCACGTGCTGGTCGTACTTGACGTTCTGGCCGAGCTTTTTGGCGGACGGATTCTCGAACCACGGCTTGAGCCGCGCCAGCACGAGGTCGAGCGGCAGCTGTGCCGGCGCCCCCGTGTAGCGATGGACGAGCGGAATGTAGGCGGCGTTTCCGGGCTCGATCGCGAACGACAAGCCGACGATGCGTGCCTGCATCGGATCCAGGCTGGTGGTCTCGGTGCCGAAGCAGACGAGCTCAGCGTGCTCGATCGCCTCGATCAGGCGCTCGAGCGCAGGCATGTCCAGTATGGTTTGGTAGTCTCGCGGCACCGGAGCGCGCGCTGCGGGCTCCGCCGGGGGCGCAGCCGACTCTGCTACCGCGGTCGATCGCGCCGGCGCGGTCGACGCAGCCGCAGTCGGCGCGCTAGTCGCGTCGCGGCGCCCATCGTCGAGGTCCTTGAGCCAGCTCTTGAACTCGAAACGCTCGAGAAGGTTTTTCAGCTTGTCGGCATCGACCGGCTGGATCGCGAGCCCGGTCGGCGCGACCGGCAAGGTGCAATCGGTCCTGACCGTCAGGAGCTTCCTGCCCTGCGGCAGCCAATCGAGCGCCGCGCGCAGATTCTCGCCGACCACGCCGCCGATATCGCCGGCGTGCGCGATCACCTGGTCCAGCGTCCCGTATTCCGCCAGCCACTTGGCCGCCGTCTTCGGTCCGACTTTCGCGACGCCGGGAACGTTGTCGACGGAATCGCCGGTCAATGTTAGCAAGTCGAGAATCTGATCGGCGCGCACGCCGAACTTCGCAACGACGCTTTGCATGTCGAGCGTCTCGTTGCTCATCGTGTTGACCAGCGTGACGCGCGGAGTGATCAGCTGTGCGAGATCCTTGTCGCCGGTCGAGATCACTGCATCGAACCCTTGCGCTTCGGCGCGGCGCACCAGAGTGCCGATCACGTCGTCGGCTTCGACGCCGGTTATCATCAGCAACGGCCAGCCGTACGCGCGAATCAGCTCGTGCAGCGGCTCGATCTGCAGCGCGAGATCGTCGGGCATCGCCGCACGGTTGGCCTTGTACTCCGGATACCAGTCGTCGCGAAACGTCTTGCCGGGCGCGTCGAATACGACCGCGAACTGGTCCGGCTTGCCGTCCTCGACCAATCGGCGCAACATGGAAATGACACCGCGAATCGCGCCCGTGGGCTCGCCGCGCGAGGTGCGCAGATCCGGCAAGGCGTGAAACGCCCGGTACAGATAAGACGAGCCGTCGACGAGGTACAGCGTAGGCATGAATCAGACGAACAAGATTCCCGAGTTGATCGATCCTGAGGCGAATTTCGCGACCAACGGACAGGAAGCGTGGCGTGTTCTGGGCATTATGGCAGAGTTTGCCGTGGCGACCGAGCGCCTGCGCGGCATTCGTCCCGCGGTCAGCCTGTTCGGCAGCGCGCGGATTGCGCCCAACCACGCGTACTACCAAAAGGCCGAGCGTATCGCGCGCCTGTTGTCCGACGCGGGCTTCTCCGTAATCTCCGGCGGCGGACCCGGACTGATGGAAGCGGTCAATCGCGGTGCGCACGCCGGGCGCTCGCCTGCGATCGGCCTCAACATCATGCTGCCGCACGAGCAGGCCGGCAATCCATTCCAGGATGTCGGCATCAACTTCCGCTATTTCTTCGCCCGCAAGATGATGTTTGTGCGCTTCGCGTCCGCGTATGTAGTCCTCCCCGGAGGCTTCGGCACGGTAGACGAGCTGACCGAATGCCTGACGCTGGTCCAGACCGGGAAGACCCGCAAGATTCCGATCATTCTGGTCGGCGGCGATTTCTGGAAGGGCCTGATCGACTGGATGCGCGACAAGCTCGTCGGGGAAGGCCTGATCTCTCCCGGCGACATGGACCTGATGACCTTGATCGACGAACCGGAAGCGATCGTCGACGCGATCTTCGACTATTACGAGAGCCGCGGATTCCAGCCAACGCGCGCGGAGCGCGACAAGATGCTCAATCTGTAGCGCTCATAAAACGCGCGGCAGTCTGCTGCAAGGACGGGGGATGCCGATTCCTGCTAGAATGAAACACCAGCTATCGCTCCCTGCAACATGCGCCTTCGTCCCGCAACGCTGATTCCCGCTCTCGCTCTTGCCTTCGCGCTCGCGGCGTTCGCGCAGAAGCCGCCTCCGGCGAAGCTCGAGCCGCTGCCCGAGGCGCCGCCGCCACCACCCGAAATTGCCGCCGATCCCGATCTCGAGCCGCAGGTGACAATCGTCCGCCGGCCGACCGAGACCATCGAGGAATATCGTGTCAACGGACGACTGACAATGATCAAGGTGATTCCCAAGACCGGCAGGCCGTACTATCTGGTTGCCGACGGCACCGACGGCACGTTCATCCGCCGCGACAGCCTGGATTCGGGATTCAAAGTGCCGATGTGGCTGCTGTTTTCTTTTTGATCCAGGCACCCGTCCTTTAAGCGTTGAAAGCGGTCGTGCACGCCGAAGTGCGCGGCGATGCCCGATGTCGGTCTACACTACCGTCACACCCGAAGAACTCGCCGCCTGGCTGACGCGTTATGCGATCGGCGCAGTGCACGAATTCGAGCCGATTTCAGCGGGCATCGAAAATACCAATTACTTCGTCACCGCCGACAAGGGCCGCTATGTGCTGACGCTCTACGAGCGTCTTCCGGCGGAGGAGTTGCCGTTCTATCTGAATCTGATCGCGCATCTGGCGAATGCCGGCGTGCAGGCTCCCGCGCCCGAACCGGATCGCAGCGGCGCTCTGTTCAGCATCCTCAACGGCAAGCCCGCCGGACTGGTCGCCCGGCTCGAAGGGGCCGCGGTCGCGCGCCCGGGTGTCGCGCATTGCGCGGCGGCCGGCGCGGTGCTGGCAGAGATGCACATCGCCGCCGGCAGCTACCGCTCGCGCCTGTCGAATCGCCGCGGTCCCGGTTGGTGGCGCCAGGCCGCGCGCGCCGTGCGGCCGTTCCTGTCGGCCGACCAGAACGCTCTGGTCGCCTCCGAGCTCAAGTTCCAGGTCGGCCTCGCCAAGGTCAGGCTGCCGCGCGGCGCGATCCATGGCGATCTGTTCTGCGACAACGTGCTGTTCGAGGGCACGCGCGTTTCGGGTGTCATCGACTTCGGTTTTGCGGCCACCGATGCGTTCATCTACGATCTGGCGATCGCGGTCAACGACTGGTGCGTGTTCGCCGACGCCGGTCGCGAGGGCGCGCTCGATGCCGAGCGCGTCGAGGCGATGGTCGCCGCGTACACGGCACTGCGCCCGGTGACGGCCGAAGAGCGGGCGATGTGGGCGCCACTGCTTCGCGCCGGCGCGCTTCGCTTCTGGCTGTCGCGCCTGTACGACCTGCATCGCCCGCGTCCGGGAGAGATCACCTCCGCGCACGACCCGGCCGTTTTCGAGAGCATCCTGCGCGAGCGCATTGCGTCGCCCCCGCGCTTTCCCGGATGATGAACGACGTGCCGATCGCGTTCGAGCTGCGTCCGGCCGCGCACGGACTCGCCTGGCTCACGCGCGCGGCGACGATGTTCCGCGCCGCTCCGCTGCCGTGGCTGCTGCTGCTGTTCGTCTATTATCTGCTGGTCGCCCTGACCGAATTCGGACCGTGGGGATCGATTGGCCAGTTCGTCGCGCCGCTGCTGCGGCCGGTCTTCGCCGTCGGCTTTCTGGCCGCCGCATGGTCTCAGGAGCGCGGCGGCGTGCCGAAGTTCGCGCACCTGTTTCGCGGCTTTCGCAGCGACCTGCGCGCGCTGCTGCCGCTAGGCGTCGTCTTCCTCGGCGGCATGCTGGTCGCCGTAAAGGCGACCGAGCTGATCGACGGCGGCCAGGTGATCTCGCTGCTGTCCGGCACCGAGCGGCCGACCGAGGCGATCCTTGGCAGCGGACGAGTTCAGGCGGCGATGCTGTTCGGCGCGGCGTGCGCACTGCCGACGCTGCTCGCGACCTGGTTCGCGCCGGCGCTGGTCGTTTTCCATGACGCCGGGGCGCGCACCGCGCTGATGACCAGCCTGCGCGCATCGATCGCCAACTGGCGCCCGATTGCCGTCTACGGGCTTGCCGTGTTCGCCTTCGGTGGGATTGTGCCGGTCTTCGTGCTGGGCATCGCGCAGCTGCTGGGGGAAAACGCCGCGGGGCCGGTGCTGCTGTTCGTCATCACGCCATACATGTTCGTGCTGATCGCGACCCTGCACATCTCCGACTACGTCGGATATCGCGACATCTTCCCGGCGGACGAGACGCCGCAGGCATCCGGCGCACCGGCCTAGCTCGCCGCGAACGGCGTGGCTCGCGCCAGGACCGCGTCAGGCCGGCTGCAGCTTTGCGTACTCGAGCGCCAGCCACTTGACGCCGGCTTCGCGGAAATTGACCTGGACTCGCGCGTCGTCGCCGCGGCCTTCGGCGTCGATGATGATGCCCAGGCCGAACTTGGCGTGCTTGACGCTCTGTCCGATGCGCCAGCCGGGCACCTCGCGCGCGACCACTCGCGTCATCGGCGGCGCGTCCTCGGTCATCGTGAAATCGCGCCGCTTGGGCGACAGCCATTGCACCAGCCCGTCGGGGAACTCCTCGAGGAAGCGCGAGGCGACGTTGTAACGGAGCTGCCCGTGCAGCATCCTGCTTTGCGCGTGGGTCAGGTACAGTCGCCGCCGCGCCCGCGTGATCGCGACATAGGCAAGGCGCCGCTCTTCCTCGATCCCGTCGAACTCGGACATGCTGTTCTCGTGCGGGAACAGCCCCTCCTCCAGGCCGGTGACGAAGACCGTGTGAAACTCCAGCCCCTTGGCCGAGTGCACGGTCATCAGCTGCAGCGCGGGCCGGCCTTCGGCCGCCTGCGTTTCGCCTGCCTCGAGCGCGGCGTGCGACAGAAAGCTCATCAGCGGATCGTCGCCGCCTTCGCCGATCTCGCGCTCGCTCTCGCGCAGGAATCCATCCGCGGCGTTGATCAATTCCTGCAGGTTGTCGACGCGCTCCTGGCCGTCCTTTTCTCCTGCGTAGTGCGCAAGCAGTCCGCTGGCGTGCACGACGTGGTCGACCGCCTCCGGCAGTGGGAGGCCATGCGTGGCGATTCGCATCGCCTCGATCAACCCGACGAACGCAGCGACGCTGCTGCCTGCCCTGCCGGCAACCGGCTGGCTGCACGCCGTCTGCCAGAGGCTGCTGCCGGTCGCCTGTGCGCGCTCCTGCAGCGTCTCGATCGAGCGCGCGCCCACACCGCGAGGAGGAAAGTTGATGACGCGCAGGAACGCGCCGTCGTCCGCCGGCGAGGCGACCAGGCGCAGATAGGCGAGCGCGTGCTTAACTTCCGCGCGTTCGAAAAAGCGCATGCCGCCGTAGACGCGGTACGGCATGCCCGCGTTGAACAGCGCGTGCTCGACCACCCGCGACTGCGCGTTGGACCGGTAGAGCACGGCGATCTCCGCCGGCGAGACGCCGTCGGCGACGAGCGCGTTGACGACGTCGACGATGAAAGCCGCTTCGTCGATGTCGGACGGCGCGGCGAAGGCGCGGACCGGCTCGCCTTCGGCATTGGCGGTCCACAGGTTCTTGCCCAGCCTCCCCTGGTTGTGCTTGATCAGCGCATTGGCCGCGTCGAGGATGCGGCCGTGCGAGCGGTAGTTCTGCTCGAGCTTGATCAGCTTCACCGGCGCGCCGGCGACGGCGAAGTCGCGCTCGAAATGCTGCATGTTGGCTACGTTGGCGCCACGGAACGCGTAGATCGACTGGTCGTCGTCTCCCACCGCGAAAACCGACGTCTGCGGCGACGTCAGGAGCTTAAGCCACCTGTACTGCAGCACGTTGGTGTCCTGGAACTCGTCGACCAGGATGTGCGAGAAGCGGCGCCGGTAATGCTCGCGGAGTCCCTCGTGCCGGGTCAGCAGCTCGTAGGTCCGCAGCAACAGCTCCGGAAAATCGACGACGCCGTCACGCTGGCACGCCTGCTCGTAGAGAGCGAAGTGCTCGACCTGGCGCCGCGTGAATTCGTCGTGCGCCTCGACCTGGTTCGGGCGCAGGCCCTCTTCCTTCGACGCATTGATCAGACCCTGGAGCTGGCGCGCCGGAAAGCGCTCGTCGTCGATGTTGTGCGCCTTGTACATCCGCTTGATCAGCGCGAGCTGATCCTGCATGTCCATGATCTGGAATGCCTGCGGCAGCTCGGCGTCGCGGTAATGCGCGCGCAGCATGCGGTTGCACAGGCCATGGAAGGTGCCGACCCACATGCCCCGCGTGTTCACCGGCGTCAGCGCCGAAAGGCGGGACATCATCTCCTTGGCGGCCTTGTTGGTGAACGTCACCGCGAGGATCGACAGCGGGCTCGCCTGTCCGGTGGCGAGCAGCCAAGCGATGCGCGTCGTCAGCACGCGCGTCTTGCCGCTCCCCGCGCCGGCAAGGATCAGCGCCGACGCGTGCGGCAGCGTCACCGCGGCGAGCTGTTCGGGGTTGAGATTCTCGAGTAGAGGCGAAGCCATCGGAAAGGGGCGAGCCGCCGAGGAGGCGGCGGATCGGCGACCAGGCGCTCGTCTGCGCGCCCGTGTGCCGCGTAAAGCGAGATTATAAGCGATAGCGCGCGGCCACGCCCCTCTCGCTTGCGCCGTCGGGCGTTATAATCGGCCGCGCCCGCCGCCATGCGACCTTCGATCCGATGCCACGCATTCCGCGTATAAATCCCGCAGCGCACTCGGCGACGACACGGGCGTTCGTGCAATGGATCCGCTCTGCCGCGCCCTACATCCACGCATTTCGGGGCAAGACTTTCGTCATCGCCTTTGGCGGAGAGGTCGTAGCCGACGAAACATTTCTCGGCATCGTGCACGACCTCAACCTGCTGCAGAGCCTGGGCATCCGGCTGGTCGTCGTGCACGGCTCGAGGCCGCAGATCGAAGCCATCCTCAAGCAGCAAAACATCCCCAGCAAGTACAACCGCGGGCTGCGCATCACGGACGCCGAGACGCTGGATTGCGTGCTCGAGGGAACCGGCCATGCGCGCAGCCGCATCGAGGCGCTGCTGTCCCTCGGCGTGGCCAACTCGCCGATGGCCGGGGCGCGGATTCGCGTCGTCGGCGGCAACTTCCTGACCGCGAAGCCGATTGGCGTTCTCGACGGCATTGACATGCAATGGACCGGCGAAGTCCGCCGCGTCGACGTGTCGGCGATTCGACAGCGGCTCGACGATGGCGACGTCGTGCTGGTGTCTCCGCTCGGGTACTCGCCGACCGGGGAGATATTCAACCTCGCACTGGAAGAGGTCGCGACACAGGTCGCGGTCCATCTTTCGGCGCACAAGCTGATCTTCCTGATGGAGACCGACGGCGTTCGCAACGGGCGCCGCCGGCTCTTAAGCGAGCTTTCGACCCACGACGCCGAGGCACTGCTCGCCAGCGAACGCAAGCTGCCGGCCGACGTCAGGCACTACCTGCCCGGCGCGATCCGCGCCTGCGAAAACGGCGTCAAGCGCGCGCACCTGATTTCGCGCCATCACGACGGCGCCCTGCTGCTCGAGCTTTTCACGCGCGACGGCGTGGGCACGATGGTCGCAGCGGCGCCGCTCGCCCACCTGCGCAGCGCGACCATCGACGACGTCGGCGGCATCCTGGCGATCATCGAGCCGCTCGAGGATCAGGGTGTCCTGGTGCGCCGCTCGCGCGAGCGGCTGGAAATGGAAATCGAGCGCTTCGTCGTGGCGGAACACGACGGCATGATCGTCGGCTGCGCGGCACTGTACGCGTTTCCCGGCGACAAAGCCGGCGAGCTTGCCGCACTGGCCGTGCATCCGGACTTCCGCCGCGAGGGCTACGGCGAAGCTCTGCTGCACGAAATCGAGCAGCGCGCGCGCAAGCTCCGCCTGTCGCGCCTGTTCGTCCTGACCACGCGCACGTCGGGCTGGTTCGTCGAGCGCGGCTTCGTCGAAAGCGAGCCGTCGCGCCTCCCGCAGCAGAAGCGCGACCTGTACAACTGGCAGCGGCGCTCGCTGGTCTACGAGAAGAGCCTGGTGTAGGCAACCTCCGTCGCCGCCCCGGCGCAGGCCGGGGCCCCAGCGTGCGATAATTCACGCTCGCGATCAATCGCACGAGGACGTCAGCAATGGCACGAATGGTTCAATGCATCAAGCTGGGCCGCGAGGCGGAAGGACTCGACTTTCCGCCCTATCCGGGCGAGCTCGGCAAGCGGATCTATGAGAGCGTCTCGAAAGAGGCCTGGGCGCAGTGGCTCAAACAGCAGACGATGCTGGTCAACGAGAATCGCCTGAGCCTGGCCGATCCGCGCGCTCGCAAATATCTGGTCGAGCAGATGGAGCGGCATTTCTTCGGCGGCGGTGCCGACGTCGCCTCGGGCTACGTTCCTCCGAAGGAATGAGGCAGCCGATCGAGCGGCCGGCGATCAGCCGCTATCCCGTCCCGAAGCTCGAGGATCTGCCCGAGGACATCCGGGCGCGGATGCTCGAGGTGCAGGAAAAGGCCGGCTTCGTGCCAAACGTGTTTCTGACTCTGGCCCATCGTCCCGACGAATTCCGCGCGTTTTTCGCCTACCACGATGCGCTGATGTTGCGCGACTCGGGCCTGAGCAAGGCCGAGCGAGAGATGATCGTCGTCGCCACGTCCGGCGCCAACGATTGCCTGTATTGCATCGTCGCGCACGGCGCGATCCTCCGCATCTACGCCAAGAATCCGCTGCTCGCCGACCAGGTCGCGGTCAACTATCGCAAGGCCGACATCAGCGACCGCCAGAAGGCGATGCTGGCGTTCGCGCTCAAGGTCGCGTTGCGTTCGGTCGAGCTGGTCGACGGCGACTACCAGGCGCTCCGGGACCACGGCTTCAGCGACGAGGACATCTGGGACATCGGCGCGATCGCGGCGTTTTTTGCGCTGTCGAACCGCATGGCCAACCTGATCGGCATGCGCCCCAACGACGAGTTCCATCTGCTGGGGCGGCAGCCCAAAAACGGCTAGGACTCGCGCCGATTGTTCGGCTGGGTTACACTCGGCCCTCGTCGCGCGTGCGGCGCCTATGGGGTGTTCAAATGAATCGTTACCAGCTGATCCTTGCCGCCATCGCGGCGACCGTCGTTGCCGGCTGCGCCACGACACCGCCGCAGACCGTCGCCGCCGACTCGCCGGACGACAAGTCCTATGTGACGGGGAGCCGCTTGCCCGTGCGTGACAACAGCACGACGGCGAACGTCAAGGGCGTCACCAACAAGAACGCGATCGACGACATGCTGGGACGCGGCAGTTCGATCTACATTCCGCCCAAGGGCGGCGCGAACTAGCGCGGCGCGCACACGCTGCCGCCCGCTACACGCGGCAGCGGGCTGCGACGAATTCGGTGAGCTTGTCGACGCAGGCGGCGATGTCCTCCTGCGTCGTATCGAGAATGAGGTCGGGCGCCTGCGGCTCTTCGTACGGGCTGTCGATGCCGGTGAAGTCCTTGAGCTCGCCCTCGCGCGCCCGCCGGTAGAGGCCCTTCGGGTCTCGCGCCTCGCACGCGGCGAGATCGGCCTTGACGTAGACCTCGAGGAAATGTCCTTTGGCCATCGCGGCCCGCGCCCGCCGCCTGTCGTCCCGGTACGGTGAGATGAACGCGGTGATGCACACGAAGCCGGCTTCGGCGAACAAGGCGGCAGTCTCGCCGACGCGGCGGATGTTTTCCTGCCTGTCCTCTGGCGAGAAGCCCAGATTCGCATTCAAGCCGCGGCGCACGTTGTCGCCGTCGAGCACGTAGGTCGCGTAGCCGCCGTCGAACAGGCGCCGCTCCAGCGCCATCGCCAGCGTCGACTTTCCCGCGGCCGACAATCCGGTCAGCCAGACGACCGCTCCCGCGTGCCCGAAGCGGGAAGCGCGCTCGGTTTCGGTCACCTGGTGGCGCATCGGGGTGAGATTCCGCGCGCGCTCCGGCATCGCGCGGTGATCGGGATACCCGCTGGCGTCGATGATGCCTCCGCCGACCGTGACATAAGCGTCGCGCAGGACAAAGCGCCCGGTTGCCGGCATCGCCGCAAAATCGTCGACCGCGATCAGCTCGTGCGCGCGCACGGTCACGCTGGCGATTTCGCCGGCCGCGATCGTGCTCGCGAGCTCGGGCGCCAGCGTCGCGACGTCGATCCGGTGACGGACCGCCTGCACGCGCACTGCTGCGCTTCGTGTTCCCAGCTGCATGGTCAGCTCGCGCCCCGGCACCAGCGGCGTCGCCGATAGCCAGAAGATTTCGGCGTCGAAGACCGCGGTCAGCTTCGGCGCGTGCTCGCGATGGCTCGCCATGTCGCCGCGCTCGACGACCAGCGGCCGGTCGAGCACGATCGAAGCATTGCCGCCGGCTCCGACGGCATCCGGCGGCGGCCCGGGCCACGCCAGCAGCTCGGCGATCTTGCCCGTGCGCCCCGACGGCGAAAACACCAGCTCGTCGCCGACGGCCAGTCGCCCCGAATCGAGGCGACCCGCGAGCACGCGCCGCTCGCCCTGGCGGTAGACGTCCTGTATCGGCATGCGCAGCGGCAGCGCGTGCTCCGGTGTGGCCGCCGGCAGCGCTTCGAGCGCGTCGACCAGCGACGGACCGCGATACCAGCCGGGCATTTCACCGCGCTCGCGCAGGTTGGCGCCGTCCCTCGCCGACACCGGAACGATCGCGGAGGGCTCGATGCCGATCCTGTGCAGCGCGGCCGTGACCTCTCTCTCACGCGCGGCGAACGCCGCTTCGGCGTAACCGACGAGGTCCATCTTGTTGATCGCGACCACCAGCGCATGCACGCCCAGCAGCTTCAGCAGATAGGCATGGCGTAGCGTCTGCTCCTCGCTGCCGGCCTGTACGTCGAGCACCAGCAGCGCCGCGGCGGCGGACGACGCGCCGCCGATCATGTTCTTCAGCAGTTCCTTGTGCCCGGGCGCGTCGATGACGACCAACTCGCGGTGCGGCGTCTTGAGCCGCACGCGGGTCGTGTCCAGCGTGATCGCCTGGTCGCGCTCGGCCTGGAAGCCGTCGAGCACGAACGACCACTCGAGCGGGACGCCGCGCCGGGCCGACAGCGCCGCTAGCTCTTCGGCCTTGCCCGCGGGCAACAGGTCGAGCTCGTGCAGCAGCCGCCCGAGCAGCGACGACTTGCCGTGATCGACGTGGCCGGCAAGGACGAGCGCCAGCGGCGCGGGGCGATCCATCACATGTACCCGGCCGCGCGCAGCCGTTCGAACGTGTCTTCCCGCTCGTGGTCCATCGCGCGGCCGGCGCGCTCGCTTTGCCGCGTCTCTTCGAGCTCCGCGATGATCTCGGGAATCGTCGCCGCGTTCGAATCGATCGGGAACGTGATGTCCGATTCGCCGAGCGAGCGATACCGCTTGCCGCCGCGGGCGAAATAGAGCTCGCAAACCGGGATGCGCTCGCGCTCGACATAGCGCCAGATATCGAGCTCGGTCCATGCCAGCAGCGGATGCACCCGCACGTGCACGTCGGCCGGGAAGTCGGTCTGGTAGTGATCCCAGAATTCGGCCGGCTGGTCGCGAAAGTCCCAGCTTCCGTCGGGCCGGCGAGGACTGAACACGCGCTCCTTGCCGCGAATCAATTGCTCGTCGCGGCGTATACCGAGCAGGATGCCGCGGAAACCGCGCTCGGCGATGATCGCTTTCAATCCCAGCGTCTTGCGCGCCGCGGCGCGCGCGGCCGGTGGCAGCGTCGCGTCGGTCTCCTCGACCGGCGGACAGGCCGCGTTGACGTAATCGAGTCCCCATTCGGCGAGCAGCCTGTCGCGGAACGCATAGACCTCCGGAAACTCGTTGCCGGTGTCGAGCAGCATCACCGGGAACGGAACGCGGCCCAGGAAAGCCTTGCGCACCAACCAGACCATCGTGTTGGAGTCCTTGCCCAGCGACCACAGCATCGCGAGCGGCTTCAGCCGCGCGTAGGCTTCGCGAATGATGTGGATCGACTGCTGTTCGAGCGCGTGCAGATAGTCAGACACGATGGATTGTCGAAGTCGAAAGCGCCGCCATCATAGCAGCGTAGACTGACCAAAAAACGACGGGCGGCCTCGCCGCCCGTCGTTGCGCTACAGATCCTTCGATCTTCGTCGTCGTCCGAACCCGGTGACGAGTGCCCAGGCGCCCAGCAATGCGCTCAGCGCAGCCGTCCCCCACTGCGACAGCGTCGGAATCGGGATTTGGACCGGTGGAGGAGGAGGCGGTGGCGGGGGGCCGCTGGATTGAACCTCGAACGCGCCGATGTCGGTCTGCGGACCGACGGTGCGCGCGAACCCTGCGCCGCGCTGGTCGAACGACAGCGCCAGCGGATTCGATCCTGTGTCGATGGCGGGGCTGCCGGAGAGCAAGGCATGCGTCTGAGTCGGGCCGCCATTGTTCGCCAGCGGGCCAAGCAACGGGTTCTGCCCGGTGATGTTGGCGGTGTTGGTGCCGAAGGTGAATCCGGTCGTGACCTGGATCAGGCTGTTCGTGGCGTTGACGGTGGAACTACCCAGGTCGAAGAACTCGTTGGCGCCGTTCCTATCTGTGTTGTTCGCGACGATCGTGCTCGCGAGGTTGAGTGTGTCGGTGGAGAGAATGATCGCGCCGCCTTCACCCGTCGCCGTCGAATTGCCCGTGATGGTGCTGTTCGAAATCGTCGCGGTGCTGCCTCCATAAAGAAAGATCGCGCCGCCGTCGCCCGTCGCCGAATTGCCGCTGAATGTGCTGTTCTGGATGACCAGGTTGTCCCGGGAGTAGAGCGCGCCGCCCGCTCGCCCCGCGGTGTTGCCGCTGAATGTGCTGCCCTGAATGGTGACGTTGCCGGACGTCGCATACAACGCGCCGCCCGCGCGGCGGGCGGTGTTGCCGCTGAACGTGCTGTTCTGGATCAGCAGCGTCCCCGCGGAATTGCTGTGATACAGGGCGCCGCCGCCCGCGCCGGTATTGCCGCTGAACGTGCTGTTCTGGATCGTGAGGTTCCCGGCCGCGCTGTACAAGGCGCCGCCACCGGCGAAGGTGCCAGTGGTTTGATTGTTCGTGAACACGCTCGACTGGATCGTCAACGACCCGCCGACCTTCGCGATCGCGCCACCCGCACTGGCCGGATTGCCGCCCGAGAATGTCAATCCCGAGATCGTGACCGTGGGCGTACCCACGTTGATATCGAGCAGGCGACCGGCTGCTCCGCTCTTGGTGATCGTGATGACGGAAGCGCCGGGACCGGTGATGGTCAGATCGTCGGTGATCGCGATCTCGCCGGTCGTCAGGGTAATCGTCCCGGTCAGGCCCGACTGGAAATTGACGGTGTCGGCGCCGGCGGCGCCGTTGGCGCTCGCGATCGCAGCGCGCAGGCTGCCGGCGCCGCTATCGTTGAGATTGATAACCGTGAATGTCGCCGCGTAAGTCGTCGGCGCAAGACTCAGTCCCAATCCAAGGGTCAACGCCGCGGTCAGCGGCCTCAACTCGCCAAACGGCCGGCGCGGCTTGCCCGGCTGAACAACATTTCCCATGTTTCCCCCTCGCGGCGCGCGGTTGCTTCTTCTATGGCCCGGCGACCGGGCCCACTGCTGACGGATGGCCTACAATAGTCCGGGCTTTTCAGGAACGCAAGATATCGGGGCCACGGGCGGCCAATATATCCGGCTTATTGGGCATTTATGCGACTCCCCCGACCGTTCATTCGATTGCCGCTGGCGTTCGACGCCGCGAGACTTGCCGCCGAAGTCGGCCAGTTCGACCGCTCGGACTGGCGACCGCATCCGCAGGGCCACCCGGGCAACTGGTCGCTGCCGCTGATCGCGCTCGATGGCGATCCGGCCCGGGAGGGGGTCGCCGGTCCGATGCGACCGACGCCGCAGCTAGCCCGGTGCCCGTACATCCGCCAGGTGATGGCCGAGCTGGACGCTCCCCTCGGCCGAAGCCGGCTGATGAAGCTCGACGCCCGGGCCGAAGCCACCGCGCACGTCGACATCAACCACTACTGGATGCAGCGCGTGCGCGTGCACGTGCCGGTGGTGACGTTTCCCGAGGTGCGTTTCCTGTGCGGCGACGCCGTCACCCGGATGCTGGCGGGCGAGTGCTGGATTTTCGACACCTGGAGGCGGCACAACGTACTGAACCCGACTTCGCACGAGCGAATTCACCTCGTGATCGACACGGTCGGCAGCGAGGGCTTCTGGGCGCTCGCCGAAAACTCTGAGGCACCGCCGAGACAGGTGGCGTTCGCAAGCGGCGCGGACCGCGACCTGAGCTTCGAGTCCATAAACATTCCGAGCGTGATGAGCCCGTGGGAATTCGAGATCACCTGGCGCGATCTGCTGTCCGATGCCAGCCAGGCTGCGCGCGAGCGCGCCGGGGTCGAGGCGCTGGCTGCCGCAGCAGAGCCGGTCCTCCAGCAGTGGCGGGCACTCTGGGCTCGCTACGGCGACGCGTCTTCGGGCTGGCCCGCGTTCGCAGAGCTTGCCGCGGCGTTCCAACGGCAAGTTCAGGCGCTTGCCGCTCCGATCGTCTTGCCAAACGGGGTCAATCTCGCCGCCATCATCGAAGGCTCGCTCGTTCCGGCGTTGCACACTCCGGCTCGGCGCGCGGACAAGCCATCTGTCGGAGCGCATGTCCCTGACCTTGGCCAGGTCGGGATGCCGACGGCGCCGGCGGTCGCGGCACCTGCGGTGCCGCGCTTCGATCGCCCGCTGATTATCGTCGCCCCTCCGCGCTCGGGCAGCTCGTTGCTGTTCGAGACGCTGGCGCAGGCGCCCGGCACGTACACGGTCGGCAACGAAAGCCACTTGCAGTTCGAATCGCTGCCCGCCTTGCGGCCCGAAGCGCGCGGATACGAGTCCAACCGCCTGAGCGCGGCGGATGCGACCCCGGAGGTCGCCGACGAAATCAGGCGCCGCTTCGTTGCCGCGCTGCACGACCGCGATGGCAGGTCGCTGTCCACCAACGCCACAGCGTTCAGGCTGGTGGAAAAGACGCCGAAGAACGCGTTGCGCATTCCGTTTCTCGACGCGGTATTTCCCGATGCCTTGTACCTCTATCTCTACCGCGAGCCGGAGGAAAACCTGAGCAGCCTGATCGAAGGCTGGCAGTCGGGCCGCTTTGTCATGTATCCGGACTTGCCCGGATGGCCCGGGCCGCCCTGGTCTTTTCTGCTGGTACCGGGATGGCGCGAGCTCGCCGGCGCATCGGTCGCGGCGATCGTCGCCGCGCAGTGGCAGCGCACGCAGCAGATCCTGCTCGATGATCTCGCGGCGTTGCCGCCCGAGCGGGTGTTCGCGCTGAACTACCGCGACTTCCTGGCCGATCCCGAGGCCCAGATCCGCGGGGTTTGCGCGTTTGCCGGCATCGGCTGGGATCGCACGCTGCCGAAGTCGTTGCCGTTCTCAGCGCATACCGTGACGGCGCCCGCGCCCGACAAATGGCGGCGCCACGAGGCGCTGCTGGAATCGCAACTGCCGGCGCTGGCTGCCACGGCCGACCGTGCGCGGACATTCGTTGCCGCTTGCCGCGCGCATCACGGCGCCAGCGGGCCCTCTTCGATCCCGGCGCCGTCGACCCTCGCTGCGCCGGACCTACCGTCGCCCAGCGCACCTGCCACGCCGAGTTCCGACGCGGCGAGCGCTCCGCTCGCCAGCGTACACACCAGCAACCTGCCAGATATGCTTCGCGAGCTGGGCGCGTCGCTGCTTATCACCACCTACCAGGCGGGGCAGCTCATTCTCGCGCGCGCCGACGGCCCGACACTGAATACCCATTTCGTCGGATTCAACAAGCCGATGGGGCTTGCCGTCGATCGCGAGCGGCTGTTCGTCGGCACCGAAACCGGCATCCGCGAATTCCGCAATGTTCCGGCCACGAGCGCAAAGCTGGATCCGCCCCGGCGGCACGACGCCGTCTACGTGTTCCGCAACCACCATGTCACCGCCAATATCGACATCCACGAGATGGCATTTGCCGGTGCCGAGTGCTGGTACGTCAACACGCTTTTTTCCTGCCTCTGCACGCTGGATCACGATCACAGCTTCGTTCCGCGCTGGCGGCCGCGTTTCATCAGCGGGCTGGCGCCCGAGGATCGCTGTCATCTGAACGGCTTCGCGATCGTGGCCGGTCAGCCGAAATTCGTGACTGCGCTCGCTGCGACCGATACACCGCAGGGCTGGCGCGACAACAAGAAGGACGGCGGCGTCGTGATCGACTACGCGTCCCGCGAGACTATCGTGCGCGGACTGTCGATGCCGCACAGCCCGCGCTGGCACCGCGGACGGCTGTGGCTGCTCGAATCGGGTCGCGGCAGCCTTGCGACAGTCGATCTCGCGTCGGGAAGAATGGAGACCGTCGCGCGCGTTCCTGGCTTCACGCGCGGACTCGACTTCATCGGTCCCCTGGCTTTCATCGGACTCTCGCAGCTGCGTGAGACCAACGCATTCACCGACATCCCGATTACCGACGACAACAGCGAGCGCTTGAGCGGAGTGTGGGTCGTGAACATCGAGACCGCCAGGACGGTGGCGTTCCTGAAGTTCAGCCGTGCGGTCCAGGAGATTTTCGCCGTTCAGGCGCTCCGCGGCGCGTTGTTCCCGGCGCTGATCGACGAAGATGATCCTTTGCTCAAGACGACCTACGTACTGCCGGACGCGGCTTTGAAGGAAATACGGCTTACTGCGACGGCGCCCAACGCCGCTGCGGATGCCAGCGCGGACTAGAGCCGGACTGCGCCGTGCCGGACGTCGGCGCGTGTGCGCGCCGGGCCAGCCATCACCGATCAGTCACTCTGCCTGCCGCCGCGCGGCGATTCGTAGACGATCTGCCCGTCGACCAGCGTATAACGCACGCGGCCGGCGAGCTCGAGGCCCAGAAACGGCGTGTTCTTGCCCTGGCTTTGCAGCGCATCGCGCGTGACCGTCCAAGCCTCGTCTACGGCGACGATGCAGACTTCGGCGGCGGCGCCCGCGGCGAGATGGCCGGCGTCGATCCCGAGCACCCGGGCTGGCTCGGCGGTGATGCGGGCAAGCGCCGCGGCCAGCGGAACCTTCGCTTCGTGCGCCCACTTGAGCGTCAGCGGCAGCAGCAGCTCGAGCCCGATCGCGCCCGGCTCGGCCTCGGCAAACGGCACCTGCTTGCCGTCGTCGTCGACCGGCGCATGGTCGGAGCAGATCGCGTCTATCGTGCCGTCGGCAAGCCCGGCGCGCAGTGCATCGCGGTCGCGAACGCTCCGCAGCGGCGGGACCAGATGGCATTGCGCATCGAACCAGCCGATGTCAATGTCGCACAGGTGGACGTGGTGAATGGCGACGTCGCAGGTCAGCTTGAGGCCCGCGCGCTTGGCCTCGCGCACCCGGGCCACGCCCTCGCGCGTCGAGAGGCGCGCGATGTGCACACGGGCGCCGGTTTCCCTGGCGAGCGCCAGAATCGTATCCAGTGCGATGATTTCGGCCGAGGCCGGGATTGCGGCCAGGCCCAGCCGGGTCGCGACCTCGCCGTCGTGCGCGACGCCGCCGCGTGAGAGATACGCGTCCTGCGGACGAAGCCACACCGGATAGTCGAAAGTCGCCGCGTACTGAAGCGCGCGGCGCAGCACCTGCGTATCGGCGAGCGGCGCGTCGGCATGCGAGAAGGCGACGCATCCCGCTTCGGCCAGCTCGCCCATTTCGGTGATGTTCTCTCCCTTAAGGCCGACGGTCAGCGCGCCGACCGGATAGACGTGCGCCTGATTCAGCGATCGGGCCCGGTGCTTGAGCATTTCGACCAGGCCCGGTTCGTCCAGCGACGGGTCGGTGTCCGGCGGGCAGGCGAGACTGGTCACGCCGCCGGCAATCGCGGCGTTCATTTCCGATTCGAGCGTGGCCATGTATTCGAACCCCGGCTCGCGCAGGCGCGCCGCGAGATCGATCAGACCCGGGCAGACGATGCATCCGGCGGCATCGATGATGCGGTCGGTGCGCCAGCCGGCCGGTGGGCTGCCGACGGCGGCGATCCGTCCCGCGGCGACGAACAGCGAGGTCTTGCCGTCGACGCCATGTCGCGGGTCGATCAGGCGGCCGTTCCTGATCTCGACGTTAGTCGCGCCCATCGTTGCGGCGCCGCTCAATTGCCCGCCAGCATGCTCATCACCGCCATCCGCACGGCGATGCCGAACGTCACCTGCGGCAGGATCACCGAATGCGCACCGTCGGCGACCGCCGAGTCGATCTCGACGCCTCGATTCATCGGCCCCGGATGCATGACGATCGCGTCCGGCTTGGCCAGCGCCAGCTTCTCCATCGTCAAGCCGTAATGCTTGAAGTACTCACCCGCCGACGGCAGCAGCGCGCCTTTCATCCGCTCGCTCTGCAGACGCAGCATGACGACGACGTCGGCGCCGGCCAGGCCGCCGCGCATGTCGTGGAACACCCGCACCCCCATGCTCTCGATCGCAGCCGGCAGCAGCGTCTGCGGCCCGATCACCCGCACTTCGGTCGTGCCCAGCGTCGTCAAGCCGTGGATCAGCGAGCGCGCAACGCGCGAATGCAGCAGGTCGCCGACGATCGCGACGGTCAGGCCGTGGAACTCCTTCTTGTAATGGCGGATCGTGAACAGGTCGAGCAGGCCCTGGGTCGGATGCTGGTGCCGGCCGTCGCCGGCGTTGATCACGTGGATGTGCGGCCGGTCGGCCACGGAAAGATGCTGTGCGATCAGGTGCGCGGCGCCGCTTTGCGCGTGGCGGACGACGAACATGTCGGCGTTCATCGCGACCAAGTTGTCGATCGTATCGAGCAGGGTCTCGCCCTTGCTGGTCGACGACACGCCGATGTTCAGGTTGATCACGTCGGCCGACAGTCGCTTGGCGGCGATCTCGAAGGTCGTGCGCGTGCGCGTTCTGTTCTCGAAGAACAGGTTGAAGACCGTTTTGCCGCGCAGCAGCGGGACCTTCTTCACGTCGCGCTCCGCGATCGACACGAATGGCAGCGCGGTGTCGAGTATGCGATCGATGACGGTAGCGGGAAGTCCTTCGAGCGTCAGCAGGTGCTGCAGCTTGCCGTCGCCGTTGAGCTGCGGGTTACGCACCGGGGGCGCTTTCGATCGGCTCCACTGACAATTCGAAGCGGCCATCCAGATGGCGCTGCAGCACGATCGACGAATCGCGCGCTACGGCCACCCGCGCGCCGACGTAGGTCGCTTCGATCGGCAGCTCGCGGCCGCCGCGATCGACCAGGACCGCGAGCTCGATCGACTCCGGCCGCCCGTAATCGAACAGCTCGTTGATCGCCGCGCGGACCGAGCGCCCGGTATAGAGCACATCGTCGACCAGCACGATGCGGCTGTTGCCGACTTCGAAGGGCAGGGTCGTCGTGGCGACCTTGGCGCGCAGCCCTTTCTTGCCGAAGTCGTCGCGGTAGAACGAGACGTCGATGAAGCCGACCGGATGCTCGCCAGGCAGCACCTCGGCGAGACGCTCGGCAAGCCAGGCCCCGCCGGAGTAAATGCCGACCAGCTTGGCGTCGTAGGCGATGGCGGCGCCCATCTTCTCCGCCAGCGCGGCGATCGTCGCTTCGGCGTCGGGCAGGCCGTCGCCCGTCCGGTCAGGCGCGGGAGCGCTGGTCAAGGTATGCCTGCAGGATGATTTGCGCGGCGATCTGATCGCGCAGCGGCTTGTGTCCGCGCCTGCCGACGCCGGCGTCGGCGAGCGCGGCGCTCGCGGCTTCGGTCGTGTAGCGTTCGTCGACCAGCTCGACCTCGAGCTCGAAACGAGCCTCCAGCCGCCGTGCGAATTCCTGCGCCCGCCCCGTCATCGCGTGCGGCGTGCCGTCGGCGTGCGTCGGCATGCCGACGACCAGCAGCGCCGGTTGCCATTCCCGAACCAGTGCTGCGATCGCGGCAAGGCCGTCGTCGTCGCTGTCCACGGCGATCGTGGCCAGCGGATGCGCGAGCCCGAGCGTCGTCTCGCCGACCGCGACGCCGATGCGCCGGGTGCCGAAATCGAATGCGAGAATGGAGCCGGCGCGCGCAGCGGGCCGCAGCAAGGTCGCCGCCAAGCTCACGCGTGCCCGACAGCGTCGGACAGCCGGGAAAAATCGATTCCGAGCAGCTTCATCGCCGCCGACAGCCGCGTCTCGGCCGGCAGGGCGAACATCACGTCGGGGTCGGCCTCGACGGTAAGCCAGGCGTTCTGGGCGATTTCCTGCTCGAGCTGGTCGGCCGACCAGCCGGCGTAGCCGAGAGAGACCAGCACGTCGTGCGGGCCTTCGCCATGACCAACGGCTTCGAGGATGTCCTTCGACGTCGTCAAGCCCAGGTCGTCGCTTATGGCCAGGGTCGATTGCCAGCTGCCGAGCGGCCGGTGCAGGACGAAACCGCGGTCGATCTGGACCGGACCGCCGTAGTGCACCGGCGCGCCCCGAAGATCGGAGTCGCCGAGCGGCACCTGGATCTGCTCGAACAGCGACGACAGCGTCATGTCGATCGGCTTGTTGATGACGATGCCGAGCGCGCCTTTTTCGTTGTGCTCGCAGACGTAGATCAACGTATGCGCGAAATGCGGATCGGCCATGCTGGGCATGGCGATCAGGAAATGGTGGGTCAGATTGACCCGCGATTCACCCATGCGGTTGCCGATGCGGGGTGGCTCATGACGCAATTGTAGTCGTGGCGGCCCGCCGGCACAAATCTGCGCGCGGGGCCTCGATCAGTCTTCTTCTTGCTTGCGCGACTTTTTGTATTCGGTCGCCAGCTGCTGCTGCAGGTTGGGCGGTGCCGGCTCGTAGTGCGACAACTGCATCGTCCAGCTGCCCTGCCCCCCGGTCACCGATTTCAGCCGCGCCGAATAGCCTTCGAGTTCGGCCAGGGGTGCTAAGCCGCTGACGGCGAGGATGCCCGGCTGCAGTCCCTTGGTCCCGGTCACCTGGCCGCGCCGCGACGACAGGTCGCCGGCGATATCGCCGGTCTTGACGTCGGGACAGATGACCTCGACGGTGACGATCGGCTCCAGTACGATCGGGCGAGCCTTGTCGATGGCGTCGAGAAAAGCCTTGCGCCCGGCCGCGACGAACGCCACTTCCTTCGAATCGACCGGGTGGTGCTTGCCGTCGTAGACCACAACACGGACGTCGTGCATCGGGAAGCCGGCGATCGCCCCGGTGCCGAGAACCTGCTCGACGCCCTTGCGCACGGCAGGCATGAACTGGTGCGGGATCACCCCGCCCTTGGTCGAGTCGACGAATTCGAATCCAGTGCCCCGCGCCATCGGCTCGACGCGCAGCGATACTTCGCCGAACTGCCCTGCTCCGCCGGTTTGCTTCTTGTGCCGATGAAAGCCGTCGGCAGGCGCGGTGATCGTCTCGCGGTACGGAATGCGCGGCGGCCGGGTCTCGATCTCGAGCTTGAACTGGCTCGACATGCGCTCGAGTACCGAGCGCAGATGCAGCTCGCCCAGCGCCCGCAGCACGGTCTCGTTGCTATGCGGATCGTGCTCGACGACCAGCGTCGGATCTTCGGCGGTCATGCGGTGCAGCACTTCCCAGATCCGCTGCTCGTCGCCGCGCTTCTTCGGGCGCAGTGCCACGCCCTGCATCGGCGTGGGAAAGGCCAGCGGCTGCATGTGGATGTGATCCTCGTCGTGCGAATCGTGGAGCACGCAGTCGAATTCGATGTCGTCGACCTTGGCGACCGCAGCGATATCGCCCGGCACCGCGGCGTCGACTTCGACGTTCTTCCCGCCCTGGAGCATGAACAGGTGGCCGACCTTGAAGGGCTTGCGTCCGTCGCCGACGAAAAGCGACGTGTCGCGGGTGACCGTTCCCTGATAGACGCGGAAAACGCCGAGCTTGCCGACGAACGGATCCATCACCACCTTGAACACGTGCGCCAGCACGTGCTTTTTCGGATCGGGCTCCGAATGGAACTCGACGGCGGTCTCGCCCTCGCCCTTGGTGAAGAGCGGCGGGTTGCCCTCGGCAGGATTCGGCAGCAGCTTGGCGAAGATGTCGAGCAGCTCGGCGACGCCGGCACCGTTCTTGGCCGAGACGAAGCACACCGGAACGAGATGGCCTTCGCGCAGCGCTTTCTCGAACGGCGCGTGCAGCTGCTCGGGCTCGATCTCGCCCTGCTCGAGGTAGAGCGACATCAGCTCCTCGTCGACTTCGACGACCTGGTCGACCAGCGCCCGATGCGCATCGGCGACCGACGAAAAATCCGCTTCGCCGGCAGGATTGAAAAAACAGTCGACGACGCGCTTTCCGTTGCCGGCGGGCAGGTTGATCGGCAGGCACTCCTTGCCGAATGTCGCGCGGATCGCGGCGAGGACCGCCGGCAAGTCGACGTTCTCCGCGTCGATCTTGTTGACGATCAGCAGCCGGCAAAGCCTGCGCGCCGCCGCCCACTCCATCATCCGCGAGGCGATCATCTCGATGCCCGCAGCCGCGTTGATGACGATCGCTGCGGTCTCGACTGCGTCGAGGGCGCCGATCGACTGGCCGATGAAGTCCGGAAATCCGGGCGTGTCGATGATGTGCACGCGCGTGTCCTGCGTCTCGAGGTGAAGCACCGAGGACCGCAGCGAGTGCTGCCAGGTCTTTTCGAGCGGCTCGAAGTCGCTGACCGTCGTGCCACGCTCGACATTGCCGACCGACTGGATCGCTCCCGCCCTGTGCAGCAGCGCTTCGACCAGCGTGGTCTTGCCCGATGCGCCGTGCCCGACCAGCGCCAGCGTGCGAATGTTGGTGGTGGCGAATTTCGCCATGAATGTCATCTCCTCCTGGGAACCTGCGGGATGGCTGTGCTGGGGCCCGTTCGGGCCCTGCCGCGACGGCAATTCTACCTTGCGGCGCGAGCGGCGGCGCTGGCGGTCCGGCCGCGGCGTCTTTCCAATTTACCCCGGCCG